>JBHWMJ010000322.1:0-9743 GCA_043423105.1 Marihabitans sp. | reverse complement strand
CGAGTCCGAACATGGTCCGGGCGCCCCCGTCGTCGTTTGGGGCAGCCTCTGGCACCCCCTAGCATGGACCGGTCGAGTTCTAGGACTGGGGGAGCAGGGCGTGCGGGTACGGCACAGACATGGATGGTTCGCCACGGGCGTGGCGGCGGCGCTGCTCCTCGCGGGCTGCTCCGGGACGTCCCGAGCCGGGGAGGCCGATCCCTCCGGCGCCGAGGCCTCAGGCACCGCGTCGTCGTCCTCGACGTCGCGCGCTCCCGAGCCCGCCGAGCTCACGGTGACCCCCGCCGCCGACGCGACGGACGTCATGCCGGATACGAAGGTCGTCGTCCAGGCGGTGACCGGCACCCTGGACGACGTCACGGTGACGGCGAAGGGGGGCCACACGGTCTCTGGGAAGGTCACCGGTTCGCGGTGGCGGAGCTCGTCCCGGCTGGCGCCGAGCGAGACCTACACGGTCGCGGTGACAAGCACCGGCCCCGACGGCGTGCAGCGCACGGACAAGAGCACCTTCTCGACCCACGAGCCGGCAGTGACCGCGACGTACGGCATGGTCTACGACGGTCAGACCGTCGGTGTGGCGATGCCGGTGAGCCTGCAGTTCGACTCCGAGGTCACGACGAAGGCGTTCCGCCAGTCGATCGAGCGCGCGGTCACCGTGAAGACGTCACCCCGGACCGAGGGCTCGTGGGGGTGGCTCGACAACCGCCAGCTCATGTGGCGGCCCAAGACCTTCTGGCAACCCGGGACGACAGTGACGCTCGACGCGCCCCTGACCGGCTTCCAGACCGGTAAGGACAAGTGGGTCGGCTCGGACGTCTCAGGGACGATGACGATCGGGCGCGAGCAGATGACGAAGGTCGACATCGCCGGGCACCAGATGACCGTCACCCGCGGTGGGCAGACCCTCCGGAGCATCCCCGTCTCGAGCGGCCGCCCCGGCCCCGAGACCGAGACCCGCTCTGGCATGAAGGTCGTCATCAACAAGGTGGCCGACATGACCATGGACTCCGCCACCGTCGGCATCGAGAAGGGCGAGCCGGGCTACTACAAGATCGACACGAGCTGGAACGTGCGGGTCACCTGGACCGGCGAGTTCCTCCACTCGGCACCCTGGTCGCTCGGCTCTCAGGGCCGGGCCAACGTCTCGCACGGCTGCGTCAACATGGCCCCGGAGCATGCCCGCTGGGTCTACGAGAACTCCATCCCCGGCGACCCGGTCGACTTCACCGGATCCGGGCGGGAGTTCCTGCCGACCGAGGGCATCGGTGTCTGGCAGTACTCCTACGGAGGCTGGCAGGAGCAGAGCGCCCTCGTCTGAGGCGCTGAGGTCATCCCCAGCCGAGGGCGTGCAGCCGCTCGTCGTCGATCCCGAAGTGGTGGGCGATCTCGTGCACGACCGTGATCGCGACCTCTTCACGGAGCTCTTCGACGTCCTCGCACATGCGGGTCAGCGGTCCTCGGAAGAGGACGACCCGGTCCGGCAGCGACCCGGCGGCCCACCATCCGTCGCGCTCGGTGAGCGGTGTACCGAGGTAGACCCCCAGGAGCTCGGCGTTCTCCTCGTCGGACAGCGACGGGTCGGCGTGCTCCGCCGTGGGCTCGTCCTCGACGAAGATCGCCACGTTGTCGGCAAACCGCATGAGCTCCTCGGGGACGAGGGCGAGCCCGTCCTGCACAGCCGCGTCGAAGACGGCGTCGTCGACCGTGTCCATCAGCGCTCTCCGCGGAGGACGTGGCGGCGGTGCACCCTCCAGAGGGTGATGCCGAGGACGAGCAGGGCCAGGCTGGTTGTCGAGAAGGTGAGCATCGAGCCACCGACGGCGGGCGCCACGACCCCTGCGAGGGTCGCGTTGAGGGTGAGCATCGCGAAGGTGCTCACCGAGGCGGCGGTGCCGCGCGCCCGGGGGAAGGCGTCGAGCAGCGCCAGCTGGTAGACGGGCATCGAGATCCCGGTGCCGAAGGCCACCATGACGAGACCGACGAAGGCGAAGGGGATGACGCCGGAGGTCGTCGGGAGCGCCGCCAGGACGACCGCGGCCGTGGCCCCGGTGAGCGAGATGGTCTGGCCGCCGGTGATGAGCCGGTGCCCGGGGACCCGGTCGGCCAGGCGACCGTTGACGAAGGAGCCCAGGACCATGGCGGAGACCATCGGCACGAAGAGCTGCCAGAAGTCCTGCTCGCCCAGACCGAGGATGTCCACCACGAGGATCGGTGCGCCGGCGATGTAGAGGAACTGCGCGGCGAAGGAGAAGGCGTTGGCGCCGGTGAGCACGAGGAACCAGCGGTCGCGCGCCGCAGCAAGGACGTTGTGAAGCAGCGCATCCAGGCGAAGGGGGGTGCGCCGCTCCGGCGGGTGGCTCTCGGGAAGCAGGATCAGGACGGAGAGCGCGATGAACGCCCCGAAGAGCGCGAGGAACCAGAAGACCGTCGGCCATGGCCCGAGCTTGAGCAGCCAGCCGCCGATGATCGGGGCCACGGCCGGGCCGATGCCGAAGATCATCGCGATGACGCTCATGAGCCGTTGGGCCTGAGCACCCTCGAACAGGTCGCGGACGACGGTACGCGACACGATGGTCCCGGCGCCCGCGGACATGCCCTGGAGGGCCCGGCACAGGAGGAGGACGGACAGCGAGGGCGCGAGGGCCGCCCCGATCGACGCCAGTGTGTAGACGGCCGCTCCGGTGACCATGACCGGCTTGCGTCCCACGGCGTCGCTCAGCGGGCCGTGGAAGAGGCTCATCGCGGCGAACGAGATGAGGTAGACGCTGACGACCTGCTGCATCTCGGCACTGCCGACGCCGAACTCCTCGCGCATCTGGACGAAGGCGGGGAAGGGGGTGTCGATCGAGAACGGGCCGAACATCCCGAGGAGCGCCAGGAGGACCGCCGTGACGGCCAGCGGGGTGGCACGACGAAGGGGCCCGGAGGCGGCTGCCTCCGGGCCCCTTCGTGAGGTCGGGCTGACGCTGATCAATGCCGCCCGGTGTCGACCGGTTCGCCGGACTCGATCGCCTCGTGCCCGTGACCGTCGTGGTGCGCGGCCTCGAGCTCGGCCGGCGTGACCGGGTTGACCGCTCCGTCGAAGTAGAACCGGGAGAGGGCGGCGCGCAACTTGTTCTTGCGCGACCCCTTGCCGGTCAGCTCCGACGGCTCGAGCTCGAGCGGAGCGACGGACTCGTGCTGGACGAGCGTCCAGCGCGTGTACTCGTCGAGCGGCTCGTGGACCTCGTGGAAGTCACCGCCCGGGCCGCGGACGATGCGACCCGACTCACGACCGTGGAGCACCCGCTCGCGGTCGTGCCGCTGCAGCGAGAGGCAGATCCGCTTCGTCGCCCAGAAGGCGATGATCGGGCCGGCGAAGGTGAGGACACGGAGCATGTTCGTGATGTCGTTGATCGACATGTGGAACTTGATCGCCATGATGTCGTTGCTCGCCGCGAGGGTGAGGACGAGCCACAGCGTGAAGGCCGCGACACCGAGGGCGGTGCGGGTCGGGCGGTTGCGCGGGCGGTCGAGCAGGTGGTGCTCGCGCTTGTCGCCGGTGACCCAGGCCTCGATGAACGGGTAGGCGATCATTCCGCCGTAGAAGAGCGGGATGACGAGGAGCGACCCGATGATCACCGGGAAGGCCCAGGTCCAGCCGAAGGTCGTGAACTCCAACCAGCCGGGCAGCAGTCGCAGCGCGCCATCGGGGAAGAGCATGTACCAGTCGGGCTGGGCGCCTGCGGTCGTCGCGTTCGGCATGTACGGGCCGTGGACCCACACCGCGTTGATCTGGACGAGCGAGGAGATCAGGGCGATGCCGCCGAAGACGATGAAGAAGAACCCGCCGGCCTTGGCCGCGTAGACCGGCATGACCGGGAAGCCGACGACGTTGTCGTTCGTGCGGCCCGGACCGGGGTACTGGGTGTGCTTCTGCAGCGCCACGAGCACGATGTGCGCCGTGAAGAGGGCGATGAGGATGCCCGGCAGCAGCAGGATGTGGATCGAGTACAGCCTCGGGATGATGTCCTCGCCGGGGAAGCCGCCACCGAAGAGCGCGTAGCTGAGGTAGCTGCCGATGACCGGCGCGCTGAGCATGAAGCCCTGCGCCGCGCGCAGACCCGTGCCGGAGAGCAGGTCGTCCGGGAGGGAGTAGCCGGCGAAGCCCTCGATGAGAGCGAGCATCGACAGGAGGCAGCCGATGACCCAGTTGATCTCGCGGGGCTTGCGGAAGGCGCCGGTGAAGAACACGCGGAGCATGTGCACCGACAGGGCTGCGATGAAGAGCAGCGCCGACCAGTGGTGGATCTGCCGGATGAGCAGGCCGCCCTTGACGTCGAAGGAGATGTCGAGGGTGGAGGCGTAGGCACGGGACATCTCGACGCCCTGGAGCGGGACGTAGCTGCCCTCGTAGATGACCTCACCCTGGGTGGGGTCGAACCACAGGGTGAGGAAGACACCCGTGAGCATGCAGACGATCATCGAGTACATCGCGATCTCGCCGAGCATGAACGACCAGTGGTCCGGGAAGACCTTCTTCATCAGGTATCCGACGCCCTTGGCGGCGCCGGTCCGGTCGTCGATCCAGCCGGCGACGCCGCCGACCTTCTTCATGCCCGCGGACGGCGGGGTCTTGCGCGGGGTGTCGTCGGCGCGCAGGGCGTCGGCGGGGCGAGCAGCAGTGCTCATCAGGACTCACGCTCCCAGAAGCTCGGGCCGACCGGTTCCTGGAACGGCTGCTCGGCGATGAGGTAGCCCTCCGAGTCGACGTTGATCTTCAGCTGCGGCAGCGGACGGCCGGCCGGGCCGAAGATGACCTCGCAGTCGTTGGTCACGTCGAAGGTGGACTGATGGCAGGGGCACAGCAGGTGGTGGGTGGTCTGCTCGTAGAGGCCGACGGGGCAGCCGACGTGGGTGCAGACCTTGGAGTAGGCGACGATGCCCTGGTAGCCCCAGTCGCGCGCCTTGCGGCCCTTGTCGGTGTCCTGGAAGTCGTCCGGGTTGAGACGCATGAGGAGCACGGTGGCCTTGGTGATCTCGTTGAGCTTCTCGGCGCCGTGGAGCTGCGCCAGGCCCTCGGGCAGGACGTGGAAGACCGAGCCGATGGTGACGTCGCTCGCCTTGATCGGACGGTCCTCGGGGTCGAGGTGGAGGCGCCGCTGCTTGGCGACCCACGTGCCGTCTTCCTGCTTCTCGCCGTTCCAGAAGGTCACGGAGAGGTCGTTGCGGGGGAGCGGCCCGAGGCTGCCGGCGAGCTGGACGAGCAGCGGCAGCGAGAAGAGCCCGAGCGCACCGCCGAGGGTGGCCTTGATGAGCGGCCGGCGGGTGAGCTGGGAGGTCTGCGCACCCTCGAGCATCGTCTCGACGAAGGCGTCGCGGTCCGCGTCGGCGCTGCGCAGCGGGTGACGCTCCTCGACGCTCTCGTGGTCCGGCATGAGCGTCTTGGCCCACTGGACCGCGCCGAGGCCGATGCCGAGCAGGGAGAGCGCCAGGCCGAGGCCGAGCAGCACGTTCGAGAGGCTGACGGTCCCGATGAGCGGGATGATCGTCTGCTCGTCCACGTCGACCATGAAGTAGGCGACGAGGAAGAGCACGGTGCCGAGCATCGACAGGCCGAAGAGCCCGGCGATGCTGCGCTCGGCGCGCTTGGCGGCCTTGTCGTCGAGGTCGGCGGCGCGGTGCACGTGCGGCGGCAGGCCAGGGTCCTGGAACCGCTCCGGGATCCCACCGGAGCCGTGGACATGGCCCTGGTCGAGGCGCACCGCGGAGTCCGCGGGACGCTCGGGCTCAGGGGTGATGTCGGTCATCGAGATGATCCTGTCTGAATCGTCGTGGCGGGGGAGCTCAGGCGGACTTCTGTCCGAGCCAGACGGCTGCGGCGACGAAGAGGCCCAGGCCGATCGTCCAGATGAAGAGGCCCTCGGGGACGGGACCGAGCGAGCCGAGGGGGTTGCCGCCCGGGTTGCCGGCGGCCTCCTGGCCCTCGATGTAGGCGATGACGTCGCGCTTCTCCTCAGGGGTGAGGTTCGCGTCGTTGAAGACGGGCATCGACTGCGGACCGGTGAGCATCGCCTCGTAGATGTGCTTGGCATCGACGCCGGTGACCTTGGGTGCGTACTTGCCGCGGGTCAGGGCGCCACCGGCACCGGCCGAGTTGTGGCACATGGCGCAGTTGACGCGGAAGAGCTCGCCACCCTTGCCGGCGTCGCCCTTCGAGCCGTCGTAGAGCTCGGCCTCGGGCACGGCCGGGCCGGCACCGAGCGAGGCGACGTAGGCGCCGATCTGGCGGATCTGCTCCTCGCTGAACTTGATCTGCTCGACCCGCGGGGCCTGGGACCCGGGCTTGGCCATCGGCATGCGGCCGGTCTCCATCTGGAAGTCGACGGAGGCGGCGCCGACACCGGCGAGACTCGGGCCGGCCTTGTCGATGCCCAGGCCGTTCACGCCGTGGCAGGTCGCGCAGTTGGCGATGAAGAGCTTCTTGCCCTCGGCGACGTCGTCGACGGACGCGACGGTCGTGGCGGTGGCGTCGGCCTGCTTCGGCGAGACCGCGGCGAAGGCGGTGCCGGCGAAGAAGAGGCCGAAGAGGATCAGCAGCGCCAGCGCGGCCGGGTGGCGGCGGTTGATCGAGGGCATTCGTCGTCCTGTCCGTGAGTGATTCGCGTCGGGCGGGGTCATGCGGGTGGTCACTTCAGCAGGTAGATCGCCGCGAAGAGGGCGATCCACACGACGTCGACGAAGTGCCAGTAGTACGAGGTGACCACGGCACCCTGCGCCTGCGCGTGCGTGTAGCGCCGCGTCGTGAACGTTCGCCCGATGATGAGGAGGAAGGCGATGAGGCCACCGGTGACGTGGATGCCGTGGAGGCCGGTCGTGAGGTAGAAGACCGAGCTCCACGAGTCAGCAGACATCGTCACGCCCTCGCTCACGAGCTTCGCGTACTCCGTCACCTGGCCGGCGACGAAGACCGCGCCGAAGATGTAGGTGAGCGTGTACCACTCGCGCATGCCCCACGTGCCGACCTGGAGGAGGCTGCCGGTGCGGGCCACCTGACCGTCCTCGGCCTTCATGACGCCGAGCTGGCACCACACCGAGGAGATGACGAGGATCAGGGTGTTGATCGCCGCGAACTTCACGTCGAGGATCGGCACCCGCTCGTCCCACAGGTCGGGACGCTGCGCCCGGAGCGTGAAGAAGATCGCGAAGAGACCCGCGAAGAACATCAGCTCGCTCGAGAGCCAGACGATGGTGCCGACGGACACCATGTTCGGTCGGCTCACCGGGCCCAGAACGGGGTCCGAGGGCGGGGGCGCAGACGCGCTGGAGGTCAGTGAATGTGCTGTGGCCACGCGGTCATTATGTCGGAGACCTCACCACTTTTGCGCGCACCCCCCAGAACGCGTCGCAGATCGCGGCCACGGGTAGCATCTGAGCCCATGAGCGCATCGTCCGCGAGCCCCTCCGGCACCGTCGTGAGCGGCACCGCCCCCTCGGCCCCTCGGCAGGTCTCGGTCCTGCTCTACAGCGACAACATCACGGTGCGTGACTCGGTCCGTGCCGCGGTGGGTCGACGTCCGGCTCGCGACGTCGAGGTCGTGCAGTGGCACGAGTGCGCGACGGGCGAGGCCGTCATCGAGGCGATCGACGAGGGCGGCTTCGACCTGGCCATCCTCGACGGCGAGGCCGCGAAGTACGGCGGCATGGCCCTGTGCCGGCAGGTCAAGACCGAGGTCCTCACCGCGCCGCCGGTGCTCGTGCTCACCGGTCGCCCGCAGGACGGCTGGCTCGCGACGTGGTCGCTCGCCGACGGCGTCGTGCCGCACCCGCTCGACCCGATCGTCCTGGCCGACGCGGTCGCCGACCTGGTCCGCAGCGGCGAGGTCGTGCGTCACCACGGTGTCGCCGACCAGGGGCGTCCCGGCCCGCACGCCAGCTGACCCGGTGAGCACCCGCACGCCCGGACCCGGCGTGGCGTCACCCGGCGAGACCTGGCCCGACATCCTCACGACGCTCCTCGACGGTGAGGATCTCACCGCGGATCGCGCCCGCTGGGCGATGGAGCAGGTCATGGCGGGGGAGGCCGACCCGGTCGCGGTGGCCGGTTTCCTCATCGCGCTCCGGGCGAAGGGGGAGACCGTCCCGGAGGTCGAGGGTCTCGTCGACGTCATGCTGTCGCGGGCGGTCCGGATCGAGGTGCCCGGTGAGACGGTCGACATTGTCGGCACGGGAGGCGACCGCCTCAACACGGTGAACATCTCGACGATGTCCGCGGTCGCCGTGGCGGCGACCGGGCTGACGGTCGTCAAGCACGGCAACCGGGCAGCGTCGAGCATGACCGGCACGGCCGACGTCCTCGAGCACCTCGGGATCCCCCTGACGCTCAGCCCGGAGATCGTCCGTCAGGTGGCGCTCGAGGCGGGCATCACCTTCTGCTTCGCCAACTCCTTCCACCCCTCGATGCGGCACGCCGCCCCGGCCCGAGCCGGGCTGCGGGTCCCGACGGTCTTCAACATCCTCGGCCCGATGACCAACCCGGCCCAGCCGCGGTACTCGGCCGTGGGCGTGGCCAACCCCCGGTACGCGCCGATCATCGCGGGTGTCTTCGCGGCCCGCGGGCGGGCCGCACTGATCTTCCGTGGGGAGGAGGGGCTCGACGAGCTGAGTCCGGCCGGTCCGTCGCGCTTCTGGTGGGTGGCCGGCGGTGAGGTCCGCGAGGGCGTCCTCACCCCGGAGGACGTGGGCCTGGAACGCTGCACCCTCGACGACATCCGGGGCGGCGCACCCGAGGCGAACGCTGTCGTCGCCCGCGCCGTCCTGCGCGGCGAGCAGGTCCCGGCCCGCAGCGCGGTGCTCCTCAACGCGGGCGCGGCCCACGCCCTGGCCAGCGCCCGGGGAACGATGCCCGCGGACCCGGCTGCGGCGATCGCCGCGTCCGTGCCGACCATCGCCGCGGTGCTCGACGACGGACGGGCCGAGCAGACGCTCGCGCGCTGGTCCGAGGCGAGCCACCGCCTCGGTGACGCTCGCTGAGGCAGCTCCGCCTGAGGCTGAGAGCCTGACCGGAGCCGGGGCCTACTCGACCCCGAGGCTGAAGGCCGCGTCGAGGTCGTGCCGGCTGTAGGTCCGGAAGGCGATATGGGTCGCCGTCCCGGTGACGCCCTGGACCTTGTTGAGGCGGTCCGCGATGACGTCGTTGAGGTGCTCGTGCTCGGTGACCCGCACCATCGCGATGAGGTCGGCGTCCCCGGCCACCGAGTAGACCTCGGAGACCCCGTCGATCTCGGCGATGGTCTGGGCGACCTCGGGGATGCGGTCGACCTCGGCGTTGATGAGAACGATGGCGGTGATCACGAGGCCCACCCTAGGGCAGGAGCGAGGTCGGACTGGGCCGAGGCGGCCCCGCCGACCGGGCAGGTCCACGAGCCGTCGATGTCGACGATCCGGGTGCCGGGCTCCTCCAGCCAGCGCACGAGCATCTCGGTCTCGTCCGGCAGCGCCGACTCGCCCGGCACCGAGGGGGCCGCGACGACCTCGGCGCTCGCTCGCAGCGCCTCGACGTACGGCATGGGGTCTGCGCCCCGCGGTGCGCTCGTGCTCCCGGCGAGGCGGCCGTGACGGATGCACACGATGTCCCATCCACCGGTGGGGGTGCGCCGGGCCGCGACGATCTCGGGGGTGCGGAGCAGCGGGGCTGTGCGCTGGCTGCGTGCGACGCCGCGGACGAGCGCGGCGAGGCGGTCACGGACCGCCCCGGCGAGAAT
>JBHWMJ010000320.1:0-7679 GCA_043423105.1 Marihabitans sp. | reverse complement strand
CGGCCCGAGCTGGAGCGCAGCGCCCTTGTCGTAGACCTGGCCGACGAGGTCGCGCGCATCGGGCACCGATCGGGCGAGCCGGTCGAGCTTGGTCACCACGAGCACGTCACCCGGACGAAGGGCGGCGATCGCCTGTGTGAGCCCGGGCCGGTTCTTCATCGACCGGCCGGTGCGCTTGTCCGTGTAGACCCGCTCCCGGGCGACGCCGAGGTCGGCCAGGCCCTTGAGCTGTGCCGCGAGGTCCTGCCGCTCGGTCGAGACCCGCGCGTATCCGATCAACACGTTGCCCGCTCCCGCCTGTGTCACTTGAGGTTCGTTACTGCGATTCTATCGCGTGCAGGTCAAATGCGACGATCCCGACGAGACCGGCACGCCGAGCGGAGGGTGCCGCCGGGGTGTCGCGTTTGACGATCCTCCAACGGAACGCCCGTTGCCCGGGCGTCACCTGACCGGCAGGCCGGCGCCACCGAGGTGCTCGACGAGCCCCGTTGTCTACAGCGGAGGCCACACGATGAGCGGTCACATCGTGGCTCGGGAACTGACATCAGTGGGTCACGTTCCTTCGCATCAGAGGGGCACTTCCCAATCGCTGATGAGTCTGGTCTGCAGCCGCTGGACGATCGCATCCCAACCGCCGGTGAGCAGGAGTGTCCCGACGATGATCAGCAGGCTTGCGCCGACGACCTGGATCGCGCGCTGGTGTCGTTGCAGCCACGACGAGACCGGGGCCCAGCGCTCGTAGGCCGCGGCGATGAGGATGAAGGGCAGTCCCAGCCCTAGGCAGTAGGCCACGGCGAGAACGACAGCTCGGGTGATCGAGGCGTCGCCGGCGAGGTTGAGCGCGAGGACCGCGGCAAGTGTCGGGCCCATGCAGGGAGCCCAGCCCAGCCCGAAGACGGCCCCGAGGACTGGCGCCCCGGCCAGGCCGGTGGCGGGCTTGATCGGCAGGCGGAAGGTCCGCTGCGAACCGGCGCCGAGGAAGACAAGGGCCATGAGAATCACCACTACGCCACCGATGCGCATCAGCAGCTCTCGGTGCTCCACGAGCGCGCGGCCGGCGGTGGCGACGAACATCGAGGCAAGAACGAAAACGAGGGTGAAGCCGAGGATGAACAGCAGCGCGCCCAAGACCATCCGGCCGCGGCTGCGCTTCTCCAGTGCTACGTCGGACAGGCCGGTGACGTAGCCGAGATAGCCCGGTACGAGGGGCAGCACGCAGGGCGTGGCGAAGGAGACGAGCCCGGCGAGGGCCGCGACGAGCACGGCGAGAGGCAGAGCCCCACTGGCAACCTGGTCACTGAGCCCGGTCGTGAAAGCGACGATCATCGACCCTCCTCGGCGAGGGTGTCCTCGATCAAGCCTCGAAGGGTCGACTGCGTGGTGGCCCCGAGGACAACCGCAGCGATACGACCCTGTCGGTCGAGGACAGCGGTGGAGGGCTGGGTGGTCATCTTGCCCTGCATGGCGATCGAGGTGGTGCCGGATTTGTCGTAGATCGAGGGCCAGACGAAGCCCCACGTCTTGGCTTGTGCTCTGCCGGTCGCTACGGAGGACTCTCGGAAGTTGATCCCGACGAGCTGCACGTCATCGCCCTTCAACTCCTTGTTGAGCGCGACGAGGTGTGGGGCCTCTTTGGCGCAGGGTCCGCACCAGCTGGCCCAGACGTTGACGACGACGACCTGGCCACGGTGATCGGCGCTGTCCCACGTCTGGCCGTCAAGCGTGTCACCAGCGAGCTCGACGGGTTCGCCCCGCTGGGTCTCGTCGAAGGCGGTCACGCTGCCGTCCCCGGATCGATAGCCGAGGTCTTGCTCATCCTTGGCGCCGGATGAGGAGCACGCGGCGAGCCCACTGGTGGCAGCGACAGCACTGGCCGCGGCGAGGAGACTTCGGCGGGAGGGACGACGTGCGGTCATTCGGGTCTCATGCTCCTGAGGTCGTCGCCGCGCGTGCGTGGATGCGCGGCGAGGTGTCGGGGTCGTCGTTCGTCAGCGCCGAGGCGGCTGGAGGATGCCGCTCGGCCTCTCGGCGTGATGGCGATTCGGTCCACGGGGCACTGATCACAGGAGCGTGACCCAGTAGTCCCAGAACCTGATAGCGATGAGCACGATGATCACCAGGTACCAAGCGGTCAAGACCGCTGCGCGGTACTCGATGAGCATCGCCACACCGCGGCGTGCGGGCGAAGCGACGGAGCCACGGTGACGCCGAAGGTTGTGGATGGTGGTGTGCCAGAAGACGGCGATGGTCACGACCCACACGACCATGCAATAGGGACACAGTGCGCCGATGACGTACAGGCTCTGGAAGATCAGCCAGTGAATGAACACCACCGCGAGGGTCACCGCGGCCTGGGTCGCGACCCACAACCATGCCCGAAGGCTTGTGCCACTGACCAGGACTGCTCCAAGCATGGCAAGGGCTGCGAACCCGGCGACTCCGATAAGCGGATTGGGGATGCCGAAGGCGTCTGCCTGCGGGGTGACCATGACCGAGCCGCAGGACAGGATCGGGTTGATGCTGCACGAGGGGACGTAGTCCGGGTTCTTGAGCAGCTCGATCTTCTCCACGAGCAGCACGCCGGCGCAGAGCAGCCCGACCAGGCCCCCGACGAGGTACAGCCAGCCCAGTCCGCGTGCGTTGAATGCAGCCGACGGAGTGACGACGGCCGGCTCAGTCTTCGATTGCGGCATCAAGCTTGGTCTCGAAGTCGGCGATGGTGGTCGGCTCGATCTTTTCGCCGTCGAGGAAGAACGTGGGGGTGCCGGTGACGCCCAGTGTCTGGGCGTCCTTCTTGCTCTGCTCGATGCGCTGTGCTGCGGCGGGGTCTTTCAGGCTGGCGCGGTACTGCTTCATGTCCAACCCCAGCTCCTGGGCATATCCCTCGAAGGTCTTCTCCTTGGACGACTCAGAGTGGCTCCACTCGGCCTGCGTCTCGAAGAGCTTGTCGTGCATTTCCTCGAACTTGTCCTGTTCACGGGCGGCCTCGGCAGCTAGCGCCGCGTTCATCGAGTTTCCGTGGAGGGGGAGGTAGCGCACCACGAAGGTCACATCTTTGCCGTATTTCTCTCGCAGGTCCGTCATGACGGGGTGGGCTGCGCCGCACGCTTCGCACTCGAAGTCGAGGTACTCCACGAACACTGCCTTCTTGCCGGAGGTCAGGCGAGGGCTGTCATCGCGCACCAATGGCGCGGACGCACCGCTTCCGGACCCCGTGGGTGCCGCTTCTTCGCCGGCCCGGCTGAACGTCACCGCAGCGACCAGTGCTACCAGGACCGCCACGATCATGGCCATGGACAGTTTCAGGCTCTTGCTCATCGGGTTCCAATCATCGAAGGGCGCTGCTGGCGCGCAGAGTAGTCATCGTTTCTGGCCTCAGGCTGGGAATGGCGCTGGGTGCGATTGGCTCGCAAACCGTTGGCGATGACGATGACCTCGGCGACCTCGTGGACCAGCACGACCGCGGCCAAACCCAGCACGCCGAACAGGGCAAGCGGGAACAGGACCGCGATCAGGGCCACGGACAGGACGACGTTTTGGGTCATGATCGCTCGTCCGCGGCGGGCATGTGCGAGGGCTTGTGGCAGCAGCCGCAGGTCGTGGCCGGTGAAGGCAACGTCTGCGGACTCGACTGCGGCGGCGGAACCGCTGGCGCCCATCGCGATACCGACGGTGGCCGTGGCCAGCGCGGGCGCGTCGTTGATGCCGTCGCCGATCATCGCCGTCGGGGCCGTGGCCATCGAGGCGCGGATGTGGTCGGCCTTGTCCTGGGGCAGGGTCTCCGCGTGAACTTGTCGGATGCCGGCTTCACTGGCGATGGCCTGCGCGGTGCGTGTGTTGTCCCCGGTGAGCATCACGGTGGACACCCCCTGCTGGTGCAGGGCGGAGATGGCCTGGGCTGCCTCGGGGCGCAGCTCGTCGCGGACGCCGATCACGCCGCACGCTTGATCGTTGACCTCGACCACAATGAGGCTCATGCCTTGGCTGGCCATGGCGTCGGCCTGCCCGCTCAGGTCGTGCGGGGCGACCCAGCGGGGGCTGCCAACGCGTACCCGGAGTCCGTCCACCAACCCGGTGACTCCGTGTCCGGCGTGCTCGTGGACGTCGCTCGCCGCAGGATGATCTGGTGAGGCAGCGACCACTGCCGCCGCCAGGGGGTGGGTGCTGGTGGCCTCCAGTGCCGCTGCCAAGGAGAGCACCTCCGCGTCGGTGTGACCGTTGGCCGCGTGGGTGGCCACCACCCGGGGCTCGTTGCGAGTCAGGGTGCCTGTTTTGTCGAAGGCGACGGTGCGGATCGTCCCGAGCTGCTCGAAAGCTGCTCCGGACTTGATGATCACCCCGAACTTGCTGGCCGAGCCGATCGCTGAGATCACCGTGACCGGGACCGCGATCGCCAAGGCGCAGGGTGAGGCCGCGACCAGCACCACCAGCGCACGCTCGATCCACGTCTGTGGGTCGCCCACGACGAACCCGTACGCCGCGATCAGAGCAGCGGCCAGCAGCACCAATGGGACGAGTGGTTGGGCGATGCGGTCAGCCAGGCGCGCACGCTCGCCCTTGTTCGCGTGAGCCTGCTCGACGAGCTCGACCATCTGGGTCAGGGAGTTGTCGCGCCCGTCGGCGACTGCTGTGATGCGCAGCGTGCCCGATGTGTTGACCGATCCGGCCGCGATCTCGTCGCCGGGCGCGACTTCGACGGGGATCGACTCGCCGGTGATCGCAGAGGTGTCCATCCACGAGTGACCCGCCTCGACCACGCCGTCCGTGCTGACCCGGTCGCCAGCGCCGACGACGAGGACATCGCCCCGCCGAACCTGCTCCGCGGGGATCCGTTCATCAGTTCCCGCTCGTGAAACGACAGCGGTCTCTGGGATCAGGGACAACAACGCCCGCAGCCCGTGACGGGCCCGGTCCATAGCGCGGTCCTCAAGCGCCTCGGCAATCGAGAACAGAAAGGCCAAGGCTGCTGCCTCGCCCACGTGCCCCAGCAGGACGGCACCCGTACCGGCGATCGTCATCAGCAGGCCCACACCCAACCGGCCCTGCCCACGCCCCGTGACTAGGCGGCGGATCGCAGCCGGAGCAAACGTCCAAGCACCCGCAGCCAAGCCGATCGCGTAGGACAGCACGCTCAGGCCCTCGGCGCCGCCGAATTCCAGCAGCAGTCCGGTCAGCCACAGCACTCCAGCCGCGGCTGGCAGCGCCAAGCCCTGATCACGCCACCACGGCGCGAGATCCTCAGTCACGGGCCCGTCCGTTCCGCAACACACATCACTCATCGTCAGACCCTCTGCTCATCGGCAACCAGCGCAGGTGTATTCCCGCAGCACAACGGCACGTCGCAGTTCGCGTCCATGCAGGGGACCCCGTCGTCGACCGCCAAGACCACGTCCATCAACGACTCCAACGCCCGAGTCAGATGCGCATCGGCGATCTCGTAACGGGTCCGACGTCCCTCCGGTGCGGTGACCACGATCCCGCAGCCGCGCAGACAGGCGAGATGGTTGGAGACATTCGTGCGGCTCAGTCCAAGATCGCGGGCCAGCTGCGCCGGATAGCTCGCGTCCTGCAACAACGACACCAATATCCGCGCGCGAGTCGGGTCCGCCATCGCCCTACCCAAGCGATTGAGCACGTCCAGACGAGCAGCACTATTCAGCATTCAGTGACCATACATCGACGACTGACCCGTGAGCCAACCAAGGTATAGGCGCCAACGAATCGCTCCATGGAGGTAACATCGCTCTATGACGATCAATAGCCAAAATGAAAGCCCGACTGCGATGGAGGTGTCCGACGCCTGCGCTGCTTTGTTCCATGCCTTGGCCGAGCCCACGCGCTTGGCGCTCCTGAAGCACCTCTCCAGTGGGGAGCATCGGGTCCGCGACCTGGTCGACCACATGCACCTTGCTCAGTCGACGGTAAGCAAGCACTTGGCGTGCCTGCGGGACTGCGGGCTGGTGAGGGTGCGGACCGAGGGCCGCGCGTCGTGGATCTCGTTGACCGATCCGTCCCGACTGTCTGACCTGTTCGAAAGCGCGGATGCGCTACTGGTAGCGTCGGGCGCGTCGTTGTCCCTGCGCGAGCACCGTGACCACGACCAACTTGCGACCGAGGAGGCCTGATGGGATCCGACCACCACCACGGCACGGCAAATGGGCAAGCGGGCAGTGGCTTGCGCAACCGCCTTCTGATTGCTTTTGGCATCACCTCGTTCATCGTCATCGCGCAGGCGATCGGAAGCATCATCACCGGCAGCCTGGCGCTGCTGACGGACACCGCCCACGCTCTATCGGACTCCACCGGCCTGCTGGTCGCGGTCATCGCGGCCACCATGATGCTGCGGCCCCCCAGCAGCCAGCGCACGTGGGGCTTCGCGCGAATCGAGATCGTCGCTGCCCTAGGCCAAGCGGTGTTGCTGCTGCTGGTGGGTTCTTACGCGGCCATCGAAGGGGTCCGCCGACTGGTTGAGCCCACGCAGGTCCAAGCCAGGGAGCTGCTGCTCTTCGGCATCATCGGACTCGTCGCCAACATCGCCGCGATGGTGGTCCTGTCCTCCAGTCGCGACGCGAACTTCAACATGCGCGCGGCATTCCTCGAAGTGCTCAACGACGCCTTGGGTTCCCTCGGGGTGATCGTGGCCGCCATCGTGATCGCCACCACGGGGTTCCAACGGGCGGACACCATCGCCGGGCTGTTCATCGCGGCCTTGATCCTCCCCCGCGCTTACAAGCTCTTGCGCGAGACCGTGCGGGTGCTGATGGAGTTCACCCCGAAGGACGTCGACCTGGACGCCGTGCGGACACATGTCCTTGAGCTGGAGCATGTTCGTGAGGTCCACGACCTGCACGCCTCCACGATCGGCACTGGCCTGCCCGTCATCTCCGCGCACGTCGTGATCGACGACGAGTGCTTCGAGTCGGGCCACGCACCGCAGATTCTGGAGCAGATCATTTCGTGTGTGAAGGAGCACTTTCCCGTTTCCTTCGAACATGCCACCATCCAGCTGGAGACGACCGCAATACGAGAGCGAGCATGCACCTCGGTTCAACACACGTAGGGCGACCCCCCCCGGCCCTCCAGTTGACCGGTCGTAGTCGAGTTGCGGGGACCCACTCCTGGGCTATGAGGTCGCCCCCGGGTCGCGGGATGACGTGCGCCACGAGCGCGACCCACGTGGGCCCCTCCTGTGCCCATTGCAGAACCAGACCCTCGGTCTCAGTGCCGTCCTCGTGGGTGAGCCAGCAGTGCCGTCGACGGCGCGGCGTTGCTGGGGCCGGCTGGTCGCCTGTTGGTCGGTCTTTCAACGGCACGCCGGGTCGGGTGGGCGGTTGGGCTGTCATCTCACCCCACTGCCACGATCAACCCCACCCCACACGCCGATCCACTGGCCGCTGGCGTCTGCGTGATCGCCGCACTCGTCCCGGACGGGACATCGCTGGCAGACCATGATCGCGGCGGACACCTCGGGCCGACTGCCGTTGAGCGCCAGGAAAAACGTCTCGGCGGCGGATGCCTCCCCGCAGGCCGCATGGCTTTGCCACTCGGGGGCTTCTTTGAGTAGCTGAAGTATCGAGGCCATGTCGTCAGGGTCGCTGCCGCCACCGACAACCCCCACCCGAGAGCGACGAGGGGGCGCACTCCCGGTCCGTGCAGGAGGCCCCTCCCCCAGAACCAGC
>JBHWMJ010000312.1:0-30827 GCA_043423105.1 Marihabitans sp. | reverse complement strand
CGCGGTGAAGGCCCCCGGACCGCAACGGTCCGGGGGCCTTCGTCGTCACGCCCAGGTGAGGCGAAGGGAGGCGAGCCGGTCTGCGAGACCCGGCACCTCCCCCGTCGCGCAGGCGTCGTAGACGACGACCCGGAGCTGGTCCATGACAACCGCCGGGCCGAGGTCGGGCAGCGTCTCGCCCGCCAGCTCGGCGAGGACGGCGTGGACGCCCGCGGACGCAGCGACCGCGCGGTCCAGCGGCAGCTGATGCCACCGACGGACCGCGCGGTCGAGCTCGGCTGCGACGTCGTCCGGGACGGGCGAGCGCAGCACGGGTGTCACTCGCTGCGCAGGCGACCGAGGAGACGAAGGATCTCGAGGTACAGCCAGACGAGCGTCGCGAGCAGGCCCAGGGCCAGCGTCCACGAGTACGCCTCGGGAGCCCGCGTCTGGATCGCCGTCTCGATGTTGTCGAAGTCGAGCGTCAGCGTCACCGCGGCCAGTCCGATCGCGAAGAGCGAGATGCCGATACCGAGCATGCTGCTGCCGCCGATCCCGAACGGGGTGCTGGTGATGAGCGCGTAGCCGAGGTTGACGAGCGCGAAGACGAAGTAGCCGAGGACCGCCATCGAGACGATCGCGCGGAACTTCTGGGTGACCTTGATGATCCCGCTCTTGTAGAGGAAGAGCATCGCGCCGAAGACGCACAGAGTCGCCAGGACCGCCTGGACGACGATGCTCTGGAAGATGCTCGTGCCCGCCGTGCCGGTGATCGCCTGATCGAACTGGCGGTGGTAGGTCGCGCTGATCGCGCCGACGAACATGCCCTGGAAGACGGCGTACGCGACGGCCAGCGCGGGGCTCACCGGGCGCTTGGCGAACATGAGGTAGAGCGTGATGCCCAGACCGCCGACGAGGCCGACACCCCAGATCGCCAGACCGAAGGTGGGCGCAAGGAACCACGACGGGATCGCGACGGCGAGCATGACCGCGAAGAGGGCGCCGGTCTTCATGAGGACGTCGTCGAGGGTCACGGAGCGACCGCCGTCGCCGCCCCAGCCGCCGCCGTGCTGGACGGTCGGGTCCTGCGGGAAGCCGGGCTGGGTCTGCTGGTAGCCACCCTGCGGGTAGCCCTGGCCGTAGCCCTGCTGGCCGCCGTAGGTCTGGGTCGGGGCCTGCTGGTAGCCGCCCTGCGGGGTCTGGGCGTGGTCGCGGAAGCCGACGTACCCGTTACGGGCGTCCTGCTCGACGCGGCCAAGGATGGGGTTGGACATGGCGGGCCTCTTTCGTGTGGTCCGTTGATGTTGCTGACAAGGGTAAGGCCCAGAGGGCCGCAGACATTCCGCGGCACCCCGGGCCTACCCCTTCGCTCGTGGCCTCAGATGCCGTCGAGCGCCTGCTCGAGGTCGGCGAGGAGGTCGGCCTCGTCCTCGATACCCACCGAGAGCCGCACGAGGTCGTCCGGGACCTCGAGCTGCGAGCCCGCGGTCGACGCGTGCGTCATCGCGCCCGGGTGCTCGATGAGCGACTCGATGCCGCCGAGCGACTCCGCGAGGGTGAAGATCTCCGTCCGGGCGCACAGCCGCTGCGCGGCGTCGCGGCCGCCGGCCATCCGCACCGAGATCATCCCCCCGAAACGGCGCATCTGGCGTGCGGCGATCTCGTGGCCCGGGTGCTCGGGCAGCCCCGGGTAGAGGATGCTCGCAACCTCGGACCGCTCGGAGAGCATGTCGACGACCGCCTCGGCGTTGTCGCAGTGCCGCTCCATCCGCACGCCGAGCGTCTTGATGCCACGCATCGTGAGGTAGGCGTCGAAGGGGCCGGGCACGCCGCCCGAGCCGTTCTGCAGGAAGGCGATGTCGGCGTCGAGCTGCTCGTCGGCGGTGACGAGCAGTCCTCCGACGACGTCGCTGTGCCCGCCGAGGTACTTCGTGCTCGAGTGGAGCACGACGTCGGCGCCGAGCGAGAGCGGCTGCTGGAGGTAGGGGCTGGCGAAGGTGTTGTCGACGACGAGACGTGCTCCGCCGGCGTGCGCCACCTCGGCCGCCGCGGCGATGTCACCGATGTTGAGCAGCGGGTTGGTCGGGGTCTCGAGCCACACGAGCTGGGTGCTGGGCCGCATCGCCGCGCGGATCGCGTCGGGGTCGCTCACCGGCGCCGGCGTGTGCTCGATCCCCCACTGCGAGAAGACCTTGTCGATGAGCCGGAAGGTCCCGCCGTACGCGTCGTCAGGGATGACGAGGTGGTCACCCGGGCGAAGGATGGCCCGCAGCAGCGCGTCGGTCGCGGCCATGCCGGAGGCGAACGCCCGGCCGAACGATCCCCCTTCGATGGAGGCGGCGTTGAGCTCGAGGGCCTGGCGGGTCGGGTTGCCGGTGCGGGCGTACTCGAAGCCGCCCCGCAGCCCGCCGACGCCGTCCTGGGCGAAGGTCGAGCTCGCGTAGATCGGGACGTTGACCGCTCCTGTGAGCGGGTCCGGGGAGTACCCGGCGTGGATCGCCCGGGTCGAGAAGCCCTGGCTGGCGTGCGCGTCGACCGCGCTCTTGCGCTCGCTCACGCCTGCGCCCCCTTCGTCCGGGTCGAGATATGACCGAGGAGGTCCTGGCGGGTGACGACGCCGATCGGTTTGCCGCCCTCGACGACGAGCAGCGCGTCCTCGTGCTCGAGCGCGGCGACCGCGGCGGCGGCGGACTCGCCGGCGCCGATCTGCGGCAGCTTCGCGCCCATGTGCTTGCTCACCGGGTCGGCCGGGCTGGCTGTGCCCTCGAAGAGCGCGTCGAGCAGGTCGCGGTCGGTGACCGCGCCGGCGACCTCGCCGAGGACCACGGGCGGCTCGGCCTTGACGACCGGCATCTGCGAGACGCCGTACTCGCGCAGGATCTCGATGGCGTCGCGGACCGTCTCGGTCGGGTGGGTGTGGACGAGCGAAGGGAGGTCGCCGGACTTGCCGCGCAGGACGTCGCCGACGGTCGCAGTGTCCTCGCCGGACGCCGTGAAGCCGTAGCTGGCCATCCACTCGTCGTCGAAGATCTTCGCGAGGTAGCCGCGGCCCCCATCGGGCAGGAGGACGACGATCATCGCGTCGGGCTCGCGCTCGGCGACCTTGAGGGCGGCGACGACGGCCATCCCGGAGGACCCGCCGACGAGCAGACCCTCCTCGCGGGCGAGGCGTCGGGTCATGGCGAAGGACTCGGCGTCGCTCACCGCGATGACCTCGTCGGGCACGTCGGGGTCGTAGGCGCCGGGCCACATGTCCTCTCCCACGCCCTCGACGAGGTACGGGCGGCCGGTGCCTCCGGAGTAGACCGAGCCCTCGGGGTCGGCGCCGACGACCTTGACCCGGCCGTCGCTGATGTCCTTGAGGTAGCGGCCGGTGCCGGTGATCGTGCCGCCGGTGCCGATGCCCGCGACGAGGTGGGTGATCTTCCCGTCGGTCTGCTCCCAGATCTCCGGGCCGGTGCTCTCGTAGTGCGCCTGCGGCCCGTTGAGGTTGAAGAACTGGTTGGGCTTCCAGGCCCCGTCGATCTCCTCGGTGAGCCGGTCGCTCACGGAGTAGTAGCTGTCGGGGTGGTCCGGCGCGACGGAGGTCGGGACGACCCGCACCTCGGCGCCATAGGCGCGCAGGACGTCGATCTTGTCCTTGCCGACCTTGTCGGGGCACACGAAGATGCACCGGTAGCCGCGCTCATGGGAGACGAGGGCGAGGCCGACGCCGGTGTTGCCGGAGGTCGGCTCGACGATCGTGCCGCCGGGCTTGAGCTCGCCGGAGGCCTCGGCTGCGTCGACGAGCTTGCGCGCGATCCGGTCCTTCACGCTGCCGCCGGGATTGAGGTACTCGACCTTCGCGGCGACGAGGCCTGATCCGGGCGGGGTGACGCGGCCGAGCCGCACCAGCGGGGTGTTGCCGATGAGGTCGGTGATGTGGTCTGCGATCTGCATGCTCGCCATCGTGTCACGGGTCACACTCGGCCACCCGCACCGTGCACCTCCGTAGAGAGTTTGAGAACCCTGGCCCGGCCCTGAAAACCGTGGCTTCTCGCCTGTCTCGGGGTGCCTACGAGCGTAGCGAACGGCCATCCGAACCCTCGGTGACCGACTCGCGGGGTCGTGTGGTGCGGTCAGTTGGGAAGACTCAAACCTCTCTGAGCGCCGCCGAGGTTGATGAGCTGGTGGCGCTGTACGAGCAGGGCATGACGCTAGCGCAGCTCGGTGAGCGGTTCGGCGTCTACCACCGAACGGTGGCCGCGCACCTCGTCCGCCGTTCCGTCCCGATGCGCGTGCGAGGGCTGGCTGAGGAGCACACGTGCGAGGCTGTGAGGCTCTACGAGGGCGGGATGACCTTGATGGAGGTTGGTCTGCATTTCGGGGTGAGTCAGGGGGCAGTGAAGAGGGCGGTGGCCGCAGCAGGTGCGACCATCCGCCCTCGGGGACGTCGGGTGGCGGTTACAGAGTGAAGTCCTCCTCGGAGTGCTTGGCCTCGTACTCGGCGATCGCCAGCATGATGCCGAGCTCGGGAGTCGCGGGAAGGCTCACGCGGCCTTGCCCGACGACGTAGAGGGGCACGTCGGCCTCGTCCAGCGCCTCGATGATGCGGGCGAACTCGGTAGACGGTCGGCTGAGTCGGTAGAGGTCCGCGACGATGAGCGCCGATGCCTGCCCGTCGCGGATGGTGGCGAGGGCCTGGTCGAGCGCGGGTCGTGTCCGGCCGTTGTCGTGGAACTCGCCGCTGACCTCGTAGCCGAGCTCGGCGGCCAGGCATTGGCAGGCGGCCCGCTGGTGAGCGTGGGTTGCCCAGTTCGGGCGTGCGCTGCGGGTGTAGATCACGGCGCCCATCACGCCACACTCGCCATCGGGTACTTGAGGGACTGTGCCTCGTTCATGCGGCGGGCGGCGACGCTCGACGGCCTCCTGGACGCGGGCGCGGACGAGCAAGATGACACTGACCAGGCCCATGATGAGGAACTTGAGCGCATTCCAGCAGAACAGGAGCACGAGGAGGTTCAGCCAGCCCGGGCCGCCGCCCTCGATCAGCGTGATGCAGTAGTTCGCTGCGAGGAAGTACGGGACCGCGAGGAGCATCGCGAGGATGCCCCACTTCAGGCCGCGGCGGGTGCGGATCGCGTCGAGCGCGATGTTGGTGGGCATGTAACGCCGCAGGTAGTAGCGGGCGTGGGCGCTGAGCGCCCAGAGCAGTCGGATCATGGCGTTTCCTCTCGTGGCACGGTCAGGTGACGAGACAGTGCGTAGAGAGTGGCCCGAGGGCCTGTCCGCGAGGGACGCCACATCAAGGAGGAATCTGCCTCCCCTCCAGAGTACGACGCTCCGGCGACATTCGTAAGAGGTGCGCCCGGGGATTCGGGCGGCGCTCGCGCACCTGTCTGGCACACACGGATGGGAGCCGGGCATGGTCACGATCACTTCTCTCGCCAAGGACGAACGCTCCGCACGGGTCGCCCTGGCATCGACCTTGGAGCCCGACGACGCCGTGACCGGCAGGCTCCTCGCCGCGGTCGGCGCGGTCGAGACCGTGCGCCTGGCAGCCGGTGCCGGCGCACTCCCGAAGAACGTCGATGCGGTCGAGGCCAGGCTGTGGCGCAACAAGGTCGCCCCGCGAATGGATGCCCGCACGGTCACGCAGGCACTCGCGGAGACTGACCGCCTCGGGCTGCGCATCCTCATCCCCAGCGACGATGAGTGGCCGACCGCCCTCAACGATCTGGGCAACCGCGCCCCCACCGCTCTATGGCTGCGAGGCGCTGTCTCCTACCTCACCGCGCCGCTGAACGATCGCGTCACGATCACCGGAGCCCGCGCCGCCACTAGTTACGGCGAGCACGTCACGGGCGAACTCGCCTCCAATCTGACCCATGCTGAGCGGATCATCGTGGCCGGCGGCGCCTACGGCATCGACGCCGCCGCACACCGAGCCGCACTCGCCACAGGCGGGCAGACCCTCGCCGTCATGGTCGGCGGCTTGGATCGCCTCTACCCATCCGGCAATCGTGAGCTGCTGGCACGAGTCGGAGACCTCGGCCTGCTCGCCAGTGAGATGCCGCCCGGCTCCGCGCCGACCAAGTGGCGTTTCCTCGCCCGCAATCGCATCCTCGGTGCCCTCTCCGGTGCAACCGTCGTCGTGGAGGCCGGCTATCGCTCCAGCTCCCTCAACGTCGCCGCCCGCGCTACGCAGCTCGGACGCCCGGTCGGCGCCGTGCCCGGCCCGGTAACCAGTGCCGCCAGCTCCGGCACGCACCGGCTCCTGCGCGAAGGCATCGCGTCCCTCATCACCGACGCCACAGACGTCACGGCCCTCCTCGACTCGCCCGCAGGTGGCGGCGGGCAGGCATTCGCGCGTGAGTCGGGCATCACCCCGTCCGCTCATCGGGAGGGGCGCGCGCTGTAGGCAGCCACTGGTCGGCGTCACCGCCAGTTGTCGCAGGTGATCCCTACGCTGGGGGTCATGATCTTCACCGCTCTGCATCGCGCCCTCGGGGTCGCTCCTGGACCTCTGACGGACGAACTGCTGGATGCGGCGGTGAGCAGCGGAGTCATGGAGACGACCGACCTGGACTGGAAGTCAGAGCTGCCCCCGGCGAAGGGACTACCGCAAACAGACTTCCCCAAGGACGTTGCAGCGATGGCGAACAGCGGCGGCGGCGTCATCGTGTTCGGAGTACGCGAGTCGCAGAAGGCCGCGACAGAGCGAGTCGACGTCGGAGAGTTCGATGAAGCGTACGAGCGATCCCTGCGCTCCGCAGCGATCACCGCTATCTCCCCGCCCGTCTTCGGCCTCAACGTGCACCGCCTCGGAACGGAGGGTGCCCGCGCTGTCGTCGTGGAAGTGCCGGCAAGCGTTGACGGGCCACACCTGATCTACCGCAACGACTACTTCGGCGCTCCGGTGCGCAACGACTCCGACACCGTATGGATGAAGGAACGACAGATCGAGGCGATGTACCGAGCACGCTTCGATGAACGCCGCCACGCCAGCGAAGCGCTCGACAACCTGTATGCCGAGACCGCGGGCGGCCGCGCCACGAGCGAACGCGCCTGGCTGATCGCTGTCGCCCACCCGCGCGTCCCTCGCCTCCACAACCGCCTGACGCGCGACGGAGCGCGCGACGTACTGACCAAGGCCGAAGGCCTCGCCCTGTTCTACGCCGGACGTGGAGGTGTGCACCCGCTGGAAAACGTCGACCGGCACAACCCACGACCGGGATCGCGGCGCTGGGTCGCCGTCAACACCGCAACGGGCGACAGATCACAGTGGAAGGAAGCATGGGCAAGTCTCCACCACGACGGATCAGTCACGCTCGCAGCCGCAATCGGCGGCCACCGCATGAGTAGCGACGGGTACTTCGAGGGATCGCAGGTCCAGTCGGACGCGGTCGAGTGCGGCGTCGCAGGCCTGATGGCTCTCATCCGGACGACCGCCGACGCGACGGGCAACGACGAGTACGACGTGCGCGTCGGGATCGAGTGGACCGGATCAGAGGCCCTGACGATCCTCACGGTGGATAACTTCGGCCACTCCTACGGTGGTGTCTCCACACCGTTGCACCGCTACATGCCTGTCGAGAGCACCGTGAACGCGGCGGCTGCCGACCTTGACTTCTACTGGCGTGTTCACGACCTCGCTCAGGATTGCGTCAACCAAGGCGGCGTATCAAACGTGCGGCTGATCCGTCCGCCCGAGCGCGAGGAGGCATAGTTCTTCCGCCTCCTCTGCGGTGGGCGGCCCTCGTCCCGTAGGAGCTGGCTACGTCAACGTTGTCGGCGTGAGCGGCCAGCCCTGTCCGATCTCCGGAACGGATTCAGAGAGCACGGCGACCTCAGTGGCTTTGCCGACGCGATGCGCTGAGTAGTGGAGCTCAAACTCTCGACGCCGACGCGCCGCGTAGAGCTCCGCCACCTGTGGAGCGTTGTCATAGGTAAGAATCCACGGCCTGTCTGCGACGGAGTTGAGGACCCGCGCAAGGTCTTCGTGGTCGGTTGCAGAGAAGGCGTTGAGGTACAACGAACCGGCCTTCTCGAAGTAGGGCGGGTCGGCGTAGATGAAGACATCGTCCTTGGGAGCGTACTCAGCGATGACCTCAATACCATCGCGCGACGTCGGGACGATGTTGTCTGCATAGAGCGACAGTATTCGGATACGTTCAGCAAGGCCGTCCCGGTTGAAGCGGGCGTCGATCTTGTAATTACCCGTTTGGTCTAGCCCGCCGATCGGGCCGCCGTTGAGCACCCCGGACCTGTTCGTGCGATTGAGATAGAAGGTGGCAAATCCGAGCTGTGACAGATCGCTGGTGTCGGCGGCAACATAGATTTCGCGCTGCCGCCGCCACTCGGTGACGTCAAGCTTGGCCTTGTGGATTCGCTCGATCAGCCATCCGGGCTCGGACTGAACCGTAGTCCAGAATGCGTGGATAGCCGGGTCGAGGTCGTTGATGACGACGCGCTCGACTTGCCCCGTTACCAGGAGACTGAGACCGGCGCCGACTCCGCCCGCATACGGCTCGACGTAGGTGCAGCCTGCGAGGTCCATATCGCGGATCATCTTGCGCAGGCGCGAGTACAAGGCAGACTTTCCGCCCGGGTACCGGAGCGGTGAGATTCGCGGGCGTCGTGTGGACACCCCGATGGCGCTCGTGCTCATGGCTTCATCACGTATCTCATGATCGAGTCGATGGAGGCCCACATTGAGAACGTTTGGTCGGGATCGACTAGGAAGTGGTGGTTGTGGTTGATCGCATTGAGCGAGTCGCCTGAGTTCGTGTACGTAACGAGCTTCCCTGTCCTGACGCCCTCGATGACCTGGATCAGGTGCTTCGGGCCGTTCGCCTTGACGTGTTCCAAGAGCCAGTTCAGGGCGTGGCCAAGTTGGACACGGCCGTTCTGGTTGTTCCCGGAGCCCTTGATGTCGATCGACTTTGCCTCCGCATACGCCTTGATCGACTTTTCCAGTACGGCCCGGATCATTAGGAAGGTGGCGTTAGGGAACTTTTGCACGTCGACCTCAGACAGTTCGCCGAGCAGCAGTTTCAACCCTTCGGGGTAACTCGCGGGAGCCTTGATCTGCCCGAGGTCGAGGTTCCTGAGCTTCTTCTTGGCTGGACGCTTCCTCGGAGGCTTCGGCTCCGCGGTGCCAGGCGCAGCGCTCGGAGGTTCTCCGAGACCAGGTGCCCCCGTGGGCGGAGTCGGCTTAGCGCCGGGGCCACCGGGCGGTGGGTTGTTCCCTCCGTCGGGAGTCGTCCCTGTAGTTGGGGTTGTGGGGTTAGGCGGAGCTGCTTCTCCCGCGTCAGCAACGATCTGACGCAGTTCCTTCATCAGCTGCGTGTAGCGAGGACTTGAGACCGAGTTCAGGCTGCGCGTGTTGATGTTCTCGTCGTACATCCCGCGAACGATTGCCGTAGCAACATCTTTGAAGACTTCGTCCGAGAGCGTCTTCGTGACGTTGCCGTCTGAATCCATCGTAAGCCCCGTCAGGTCAAGGAACTCTTTCGACTCGTAGATGCGCGCCAGCGTCGATAGGCCCCTGGCCCACTTCTTTGTTGCAAGGAAGTCTTGAAGCTCGGCCTCGTCGTAATGCACGGACTTGAAGAGATTGATGATGTGCGCTCGAAAGACGAATTTGCGAACGTCGATCGTGGGATACCTAGTCAGAAGTTCACGGAGCTTCCTCCCCGCGTCGATCTGCGCCTGGAAGAACGCCGCCTGCCTGCTGGGACTCCAGGCCCGCCGCAGGTTCCCGGTGTGGATAGCCGCGATCAACTGATCCGCTTCGGTCTGGTTCGGTGCAACCATGACCCGGACCTTCGCGAGCGCAGAGCGGTCTGGCAGAAGGGCCGCCAGCGACGCGACTCGCGCCTGATAGTCGGGGACCAACATCGGGTTCTGGATGGCTTTGAGTGCAGCGAGCCTGCGGTTCCCCTCAACCATCACATACTTACCGCGTCGCTTTAGGACGACCGGCGTCTCGTGTGTCAGATAGCCGACCTTGCAGATGCCCTCGACAAGCGCTAACGCATCTTCGTTGACGAACAGGTCTTCAATGATGTCGGCCTCGACCTTCGCGTCGGCCACTTCAAGGCGAACGTTTTTTGGATCGAGTTGGATTTCTTTCAGGACGTCAAGCTCAACTTCGGGCCAGTTCGAAGTATCTAGCATTTGTCACCGCCTAGGACACTGTTCATCTCGGACAGTGCCGTCACGACCTCACTCATTGTGCTCTGCTCCTGCCTGCGGCAGTGAACCGCGGACGTACGCAAGGACATCGCTCCTCACGAAGCGCCAAGCGCGTCCCACCTTCTCTCCGGGCAGCGACCCCGCGCGGGCGAGTGAGAGCACTGTCTTGGTGGAGACACGCAAGAGCGCTGCCGCTTCATCAGCGGTCAGAACCTCGTTATCTTCCGGCATCTTCTCGTAGCCTCCTTGTACGGGACACATCTTCACGCTACCAGGTCGCGGGCTTCGTAGGTTGGCGTTCAGGCGCTACAAGGAGCGTCGGACCGGCCTAGTAGTAGCAGGCGATTGACGTGCGCTGTTCGGTTCTCTTTCGAGCGAGCGGGTTCGGTCAAGCGCAGCACGGGCGCGGGCGACGTCGATCTTCTGCGTCTCGGCTTCGGCGGGTGCTCCGAGGGGTGCGGGTCCGGTGATGCCGTAGCGGTCGCGGTAGGCGGCGATGGTGCGCGCGGCGTTCCGCCATGCCTGGGCCGCTCGTGCAGTCTTGGGTGGGGTTCCGAGTTTCGTGATCCACTCGTGTTTCTCGGTGAGTGCGGTGTCGAGGAGAGCATCGGCCCGGGCTTCGATGAGGTCGCGTCGCTCGGTCAGCGCTTGCCGCATCTCGGATGGCATGATGCCGGTGGCTTCGGGGATGAGGCCCACGATGAGACGTGGTGTTCTGCGTGCACGCCCGGCTCCCGCTGGCCTGGCGGTCGCGCGGGCAAGACGGTAGTGCAGGACCGCGGCGATGTCGTCGGCGTCCCCGAACCCGCGTGCTCGCACGAGGCGCGGCAGCAGGGTCTCGACGTCGTGCTGGTTGGCCTCGGCCCGACGGAGCTCGGCAGTCAGCGCTCCGAATGCGGGTGAGGCGATCGCGTCCTCGGCGTCGTCGTCGCTGAGCCCAGACGAGCGGACGAGCGCGGCCCAGCGGTCGTGTTGGGCGGCGGCGGCCAGGGTCTCGTACTCGGCGGTAAGCTGCGCGATCGAGGCCCAGGTGTCCTGCTCCGCAGTGATCGTCTCGTGCGCCGACAGCTCGGCGCCGACGTGCTGCAGCACCCCGAACAACACGGACCGGGCTGTCGCCTCGGTGTTGTCGCCGGGGCGAGGGCCGTCGTGGGCGGGGTCGGGCTTGTCGACGGCGACGTAGGCGATGTTCTGCTCGCGCCCCCTCGTCATGGCGACATAGAACGTCTCTCTGGTCATCGACGCATCCGCCAGGACGTGCGAGGAGTCCACGGTGATGCCCTGCGCCCGGTATGACGTCACGGCGTAACCGAGATCGAGGTGTTCGGCCGCGTACTCGGCCGGGACCACGACCGAGGCGCCCCACGTGCGCCCTGCGCGGCGGAGGGTGAGAGCGCCGTCGTCACGGACCTCGGTGACCGTCCACCTATCGCCGTTGCGGACCCAGGACCGTCCCGCGCGGAGGCGGCGGTCGTTGCGGCGAGTGATGACCGTATCCCCGACCGCAGCCCTCATTCCGTCGTGCAGTTCGACCTCACGGCGGGCGTTCACGGTGCCGTCGAGGATCAGATCAGCGCGTGCCCGGTTGTTGAGCGCCTGGACGGACTCGTTCGAGGCGGTCACGAGCACACTGGCTCGCCCGGCGAGTGTGTCGTTGCGCCAGGCGGTGTAGGCGACGTCGATCATCTCCTCCGTCTCACCACCTCGGATGCGACCGTGTTCGGTGTAGGTGTCGATGACATCGGTGCGCCCATGCCGCAGCGCGAGGGACGCGGTCTTCTCCCACGGGTGGACGAACCGGTGCACGTCGACCAGCTCCGGGGCGTCGTCACGGTCGTGGACGAGGAGGGAGAACGCGCCACCGGCGGTGACGGACTGAAGCTGGGCGTGGTCCCCGACCAGCAGCACCTTCGCCCCGGCCTCCGCCGCCAAGGCGGTGATGCGGTCAAGGGAGAGCGTGCCCGCCAGCGATGCCTCGTCGACGATGACGAGCTGACCCTTGCGGAACGTCTCGCCGGCGCGGTCGTGAGTGTCGAGCCACTTGGCCGTGTTCTCGGTCTGGATGCCGAGGTCATCGGCCAGGACCTGCGCGGCGACCGCGGACGGCGCAAGCCCGACCACGCTGCCACGTCCGTGCTCGCGTTCCCACGCCCGCCGCAACGCTGACATCGCGGTGGTCTTCCCCGCCCCAGCAGGGCCGACCAGCACATCGACCACCCGGCCCGAGAGCGCGATCTTCGTCAGTGCGGCCGCCTGGTCGTCACCGAGCATCCGGCCCTTGCTGTCGGGCCGCTTCGTAACCCGTTCGACGGTGGTCAGCGGCACGGTCGGTGCGGTGGTGGTGTGGGCGCGTTCGAGGAGGCGGTCTTCGGCGGCCAGCAGCTCCTCGGAGGAGAACAGCGCGGAGTGCTTCGGCCGGAACACGCTCGTGCCGTCCGGTCGGCGGAACGCGGCCGGGCTGGATGCGAGCTCGGGCGGGGTCAGGCGCAGCGAAGCGGCTTCGGCGGCGTCTACGACCAGGCCGACGATAGCTTCGCGATCCTCTGTCGACGCGAACCGGTAGGCCATCGTCTGCCGCGCGGCCTCGGCAGTGAGGTTCCAGCGATGCCAGGTGGATCGCTTCTCACCGACCGCAGCCACAACGTCTGCCCCGAGCGAGTCGATCACATCCAACGGCACGTCGTCCGCGCGCAGCAGCAACGGCTCCTTGTTTGCCGTCACGCCGCGCGCCCACGAGGTCGTATCCGACCCGAGCACCTGCCCGGCCCGTTCCCGCCAGGAGGCGGTGAGGTCAGCCAGCGACCGGACTTCCTTCTCCGGCCGGGTCGAGAGGGTGGCCTGGGCGCGGAGCTTCATGATCGTCGCCGGCGACGGCCGCCGCCCATGCGCGTCGACGTACTGGCCGATGAGGCGGTCGGTCTCGGCATCAATGTGCCGGGCACGGGTGGAGAACTCCTTCACCATCGCCTCGGGCACCGCGGCGATCGCCCACGCGGGGTTGCGGTCGCGGCCCATGTCGCGCGCCTCCCACGAGACGCCAAACGAGCGAGTGAGGTGGTCAGCGAACACCGCCTCGTGCAGCTCGGAGAGGGCGACCACGGCGGCGTGCATCGGCCGCCCATCCAGCGACCGCCATTTGCCATCGAGGACGGTCTGCACCTTGTTGCTGATGACGACATGCGTGTGCAGGTGCGGGTCGCCCGCCCGGCTGTCGTAGTGATCGAACGCCGTGGCGACCAGACCTGCGACGTCGACCTGTGCAACCGCGCCGTCGCGGTCGGTTGCGCCGGTGCGGGTGGCTGCAACCTCCCGCTCCATGAACGCAACCACCTCCGCAACCGCAGCGTGATGCGCGTCCGCGATCAACGCCTGCGTCCCCGCGTCCGCGACCGCCCAGAGCACGCTGGCGGACTTCGGGATCGAGAACGTGAAGTCGAACCCCGCAACCGCCCGCCGCGTCCCGCGCCCGGCCTCCTCCGTGTCGATGGCCGCGACCGCCTCCGCGCGTGACGCCGGCCCGAGTGCGGGATCAAGCGCACTGGTACGTGCCTCGATCCGCTCGGCCACGGTTCGGTATTCGGGGTACGCGCGGCCCAGCGGTTCACCGGTGATCGGGTCTCGACCCATGCCGACCAGCAGCTGGAGCTGGGCTTCGGAGACCTGATCACCCACGCTGATCCGCCCGCCGCCGAGTGTGGCGACCCCGGCACCGAGCCAGCGACCGGGCGGGGTGCCCTCGGCGTTGTAGTAGCGCGTCAACGGAGTCGAGAGCGAGCGGTCGCCGTCGCCGGCCGCGACAGTGCGCAACAGGTACTTATACCCGTCACCCGCCGACATCACGCGCATCGAAACCGTCATCCGGCCCGCCCTCTCTGCCTGCTCACGAGGTGAGCAGCGGCCCGCCGAAGGCGGGCTCAACCTCGATCTGCAAGAGGCGTGGTGGCTCTGAGGGAGGCGGAGACGAAGGCTCCGTCAGAGGCCGGGCGCGGCGCGGTCAGCGAGGCACGGGAGGCACGGGAGGCGCGGGAGGCGCGGCGAGCACCTGGCAGATAACCAGCCCGGTCAGCGCTCGCAGAGGCAGCGACCGGGGATCACCGATCTGCCGGAGTCCTCATGCCGAACGCCAGCGACGAACCGGGCGACCGCCGCCTGCGGGTCGGGTCGCTGTTCTCCGGCTACGGCGGACTCGACCTCGCTGTCGAGGAGGTGTTCGACGCCCGCACGATCTGGTTCTCCGAGATCAACGAGCCCGTCGCCCGCGTCTTCGCCCACCACTGGCCCGACGCCCCCAACCTCGGCGACATCACCACCATCGACTGGAACACTGAAACCCGGGGCGCTTCAGAGGGAGTCCTCGGTGCACAGCGGCCAGGTCGGGCAGCCCAGCCCGGATGCGGTAAGCCTGACCGCCCCGCCGGTCGCGACGATCAGGATGTTCGCGGCCAGGGAGAGCTTCGCCCACACGAGCGGTCGGGCACGGACCCATTCCCACAGCCGCGCCCGCCAACCATCGCCCCGCCCGGCGACGTGGGGCGTGTCGAGGGGGCGGGTTTCAGGCACGGCGGTAGCGGCGTGCGCGGATGAACGAGGTCACCCCGAGAACCAGGTAGACCAGCAGCGCGACGAAGGTCAGGGTGCTGGCGATGACCGCTATAGGGCGCTCTGCGGTGCCCCCGAGGAGCTCCCCGAGCTTGAGGACGTTCATGAGCGTGCCGGCCAGGCCGACGAGCGCGACTGCCAGCGCCGCATGGATCGCGTGCCGGTGCGCCGCCTCTTTCCGGGAGATGAGTCCGGCGATCACCAGCAGGATGCCGAGGGCTGCGGGGATCAGCGCGGTGAGGCTGGATGCCCCCGACGCGATGTAGGCGACTATCCCGATCACAGTCACGACTGCCCCGGTCCCGATCGTCCACTTCGTCATGCTGTCGTTCCTCTCCACACACGGTTACTGTACCATTTAGTATAGTCTAGTGGTTGGTGAGGTACGGCGTCGATACGGAGGAGGCGGCACGGTGGTGAGGCCGAGTAAGAAGTCTGCGATCGTCGAGGCGGCGATGCGGGTCGCTGAGGAGCAGGGGCTGTCTGCGGTGACGATCGACGCTGTCGCCGAGCAGGCGGGCATCACCAAGGGGGGCCTGCTGTATCACTTCCCGAGCCGGACGGCACTGCTGAGTGGGGTGTATGAGCAGTTGGCGGCCGACTGGGAGAAGGAGATGGTCTCAGCCGCCGGGAAACCCGCTTCTGAGGCGACCCGTGCTGAGCGGTTGGCGGCGTATGTGCGGGTCGCCCGGTCGATGACCCGCGCGGAACTGGTGTTCATGGCTGACGGCGCCGCGCACCGTGACCTCTTCGCACCCTGTGCGGAAGTGGCCGCGCGGTGGACGACCCCGCTCCCTCAGCCCGGCGTGGACGACAGGTATCCGCGGGAGGAGCTGCGGATGCTGACCGCACGGATGGCCGCCGACGGGCTGTGGAGCTACGAAGCCCTCACCGGGGAGCCCATCCCGCAGGCTCTGCGGGTGCAGCTCCTGGAACACATCGCCGCCTCCCTGGACACCACCAGCACGGACTCTGCGCGATGAACACAAGAATCTATGGCAACCGGCCGGGCGCAATGATCGAAAGAACTCCTGACACAAGAAGGCATCCCCGCACATGAACACTGTGAACACTCAAGCGTCATCGCTGTCATCGCGGCGGTGGGTGCTGCTGGTGACTGTCGCGTTCGGCCTGTTGCTGATCACGCTCGACAACTCGATCCTCTACACCGCCCTGCCCACCCTGACGGTGGACCTGGGCGCGTCGGCCTCCCAAGGCCTGTGGATCATCAACGCCTACCCGCTGGTGATGGCGGGCCTGCTGCTGGGGTCGGGAACCTTGGGTGACCGGTTCGGGCATCGCCGTCTCTTCCTGGTCGGTCTCACGCTCTTCGGGGCGGCGTCGCTGGTGGCCGCGTTCTCCCCGACACCGGAGGTCCTGATCGGTGCGCGTGCGCTCCTCGCGGTGGGGGCGGCGTGCATGATGCCCGCCACTCTCGCGCTGATCCGGCTCGGGTTCGATGACGTGCGGGAGCGGAACATCGCGATCGCGATCTGGGGCAGCATCTCCGTGGTCGGCGCCGCGCTCGGACCCATCGTCGGGGGTGCACTGTTGGAGCGGTTCTGGTGGGGGTCGGTGTTCCTCATCAACATCCCCGTCGTGATCGCAGCCCTCATCCTCACCCCGCTCGTCGTCCCTGCAGGAACCCGGGACCGGGCGAAGAAGTGGGATGCGATCTCCTCCCTCTACGCCCTCCTCACCCTCACCGGCGCGGTCCTCGCGATCAAAGAAGCCGCCCACACCCCGCAGAACTGGGCGATCGTCGCAGGCGCCACGGTCGTCGCGGCCATCGGCGGTGTCCTGTTCACCAGACGCCAGCTCCGCTCGAACGATCCGCTGCTGGACTTCGGGGTGTTCCGCAACCGCGCGTTCAGCGCCGGGATCATCACCGCAGCGACCGCAATGTTCGCCATCGGCGGCATCCAACTGGTCACCACGCAACGCTTCCAACTCGTCGACGGGTTCACCCCACTCCAAGCAGGACTCCTCGTGGCCGCTGTCGCGATCGGGGCTCTGCCCACCGGGATTCTCGGCGGCGCGTTCCTGCACAGGCTCGGGCTGCGCATCATCATCAGCGGAGGCTTCACCCTCGCCACAATCGGCATGATCATCACCCTCATCGGAGTGCAGACCGCGTTCCCGGTATTCGTGGCCGGGCTCGCCGTCACCGGCGCCGGATTGGGGGCCACGATGTCAGTCGCATCGACCGCGATCGTGGGGAACGTCCCCCCACGCAAGGCCGGTATGGCAGCCTCGGTCGAGGAAGTGTCCTACGAGTTCGGCAGCCTCATCGCCGTCGCCGTCCTCGGCAGCCTCCTCTCCCTCTTCTACACCTCCCGCATCCACCTCCCCCAGGGCGCCCCTGCCGAAGCCGCCGACAGCATCGCCACCGCCCGCGACCTCGCCAGCGACCATCCGGGCCTGCTCGACGCCGCCGCTATCGCGTTCAACAGCGGCTACACGACCATCATGATCATCATCGCCGTCGTGATCGCCGCAGGCGTCATCACCACCGGGTGGCTGCTCCGACAGTACGGACCCGGCAGCACCGCCTCCGCCTACGAAGACAACACCCACTAAGCCTCGCGCTAAGAGGATCACGACCTATGGATTGTCACCACCGCAACCACGCCGCGGAGCATCAATGACACACACGCCCTCACGAAACGAACGCTTCTTCCGACTCGCCTTCCGCACCACCGCGCTCATCGAAGGCATCAGCTGGCTCGGCATGCTCACCGCCCTCGCTATCAAATACCCCCTCCACGGCAGCCCCCTACCCGTCACCATCTGGGGGGTGGGTGCACGGAATCGCATGGATCGCCTTCGTCCTCGCCTGCGTCGCCGCCGCCATCCGCTTCCGCTGGACCTGGTGGGCACTCCCCACCGGCATCATCGCCTCGATGCTCCCGTTCCTCACCGTCCCCTTCGACCTCTGGATGGAAAGAACCGGGCGACTCTCGACAGCGAACCGACCTGCCAACCACGTACAAACAACGGCTCCTCACCCCCTCACCAAGGAAGAGGCATCAAAAGACGTTTCTACGAAATGATATCAACCGCATTCAATAGAGTCTTAAGAAAGGACTCCCTGCGCTGATAGCGGCTGTTGCCATGTCACCCGCACATAGGAACAACGCGCGAGAACTGTGAGAGCAAGCGAATACCGCGATCCACATGAAGGGTCGTCTACGAGACCAGACAACCCCGGCACGAGGTTAATCAATCGCGGCGCACGGCTTCTGACGGCGATCGAAATCTCCCGCAGCGCAATGACCAGGCGAGTGATTCCTGCGGAGATAAAGATCCTGCACATTCTTGAGGGCGCAGCTGAAATCTCGACGGCACAGGGCCGGTACCTTCTCATGCCTGGCATGGCCTTGGCTCTAGGAGCTGGTGAATGGTGCCAGATGCGTCCGAGGCAATACGTCCGACTCTGGGCGGTGTACAGCGATGAACGCTTCTTGCGTGAACAGATGGCATGGTTCCTTCCCGACAAGACGCGGCTCCGCGCTGGCGTGCATCCTCACGACTGGGACGGGAGCCCACTCGTTCTGCATCCTGGTGTGTCTACCCTGCGCCGTGTCGAACCGATCTGGCGGCAGCTGAGCGTACTCGGCAACGGCACGAAGTCACCGGAGGTGGTGGCAGTACGTACCGTAGAACTGTTCGCCGGTTGGGTAGGCCTTGTGACTCCCGCGTTCCTCGCGCCGGATGCGGCCGCCAACTCAGATGGTACTGAGTTGAGCCAGGCAGGCGGGCTACTCATGTCGATCTCCTTGGCCGGACACGTGGGACGTGCAGTGCAGCTTCTGCGTGACCGCATGGCTGAGTCGTGGACGACTACGGCCCTCGCGCGTTCCGTCGCCGTCTCCCGTACTCACTTAACCCGCCTGTTCGTTGCCTGTACCGGCTTTCCACCGATGCGTTACCTCACGGAGATACGGCTGACAGAGTTCACCCGGCTCATTGATGAGACTGACTGGACTGTGGCACGTGCTGCGGGCGCAGTCGGCTGGCGCGATCCCCGGGTCGCCTCACGCTGGTTCTCCCGCCGCTACGGCATCACGCCATCGCAGTACCGCGCCAGCGGGCGTCCCGAAGGACGCCAAGCAAACCCTCCGCACTCACCGGCAGGCTGACTCGTCAACCCCCTCGACTCGCCGTATGTCGCGTACTTCTCGTCGTGTGAACCCTGAGCACTTGAAGGACTTCGACTCTACGCCGCACCGCAGGTAAACCGGATGAGACACGTCGGGTTCATCGTGGAGCCTGGCGGTCGCCACGCTCTGTTCCGTCCGTCTCGTTCCTGATCTCCCCGGCGCACCTAATGGTCGCAGGGGTCACCGGCTTGTGCCGTTGGCCTTGCCGGGAGGAGGTCACAGGTGGCGACGGACGAGGAGGCACGGGCTACGCGCGACGCGAAGCTCGAACAGCTCCATGAGCGGTTGACGGCTGCGGTCGACCTGCTTGTGTCGGGTGAGGATTGGAAGCGTGCGCTGGAGTTCGCTGCTCGGTTCCGGGCGCGCTCGTTCCGCAACACGCTGCTGATCCTCGCCCAGCATCTCGATGCTTACGAGCAGGGTCGTGTCGCGTCGCCGGAGCCGTCCTATGTCGCGGGCTATAAGCAGTGGCAGTCGCTGGGTCGGCAGGTGGAGCGGGGTCAGGCGGGGTATGTGATCTTCGCGCCGGTGACGGGTCGGTTCGCGTCGAGTAATCCGGCTGATTCTGAGTCGTGGCGGCGGCTGGGCCGGTTCGAGAAGCCGAAGCCCGGCGAGGTGGTGCGTTCCCGGATGGTCGGCGCGAAGCCCGCCTACGTCTGGGATGTGTCGCAGACCAGCGGTGATCCCGTGCCCGAGCGCCCTGCCCCGACGCTCCTGGAAGGCGAGGCGCCCGACGGGCTGTGGGCAGGGCTTGCCTCCTTGGTGGAGGCCGAAGGGTTCACGGTGACGCGCGTCGCGGATGAGCGGGAGATTCGTGGCGCGAACGGTGTCACGGACTACACGAACCGCACGGTGGCGGTGCGGTCGAACATGGACGACGCCGCGCAGGTGAAGACACTCGCGCACGAACTCGCACATGTGAAGCTCCACGGCCCCGACAACCCGGATGCGACCGGGCATCGCGGGATCGGTGAAGTCGAGGCGGAGTCGGTGGCGCTGATGATCGGTGCCGCGCACGGCATGGACACCACCGCCTACACGATCCCGTATATCTCCGGGTGGGCGGGTACGGTCAAGGACAAGGACCCGGCCGAGGTCGTGCAGGCCACCGGTGAACGCGTCCGCAAGACCGCCGGGGCGATCCTCGATGCCCTCGACACCGTCCAGGTCGGCACGGGCGACCCACCCGGCCTGACCCGTGAGTCCGCCACCCCGTCGCGAGGGGCCGGGGCGGAGCGAACAGTTCCGGCACTGGTCGAGCCAGCGCGTTCCTCGCGTGCGGCGGATGCCGTGGTGAGGGGGCTGTGATGAGCGTCGCCAGCGTCCTTGCCTCCCTCAGCGGGCTCCCGCTTCCGCAAGCCGCCGCGCGGCTCGCGGCGGCGGGGGTGCCGGTGTTCCCGTGCGTGCCGGGCGAGAAGCGTCCGCTCACCCGGCATGGGTTCCATGAGGCGAGCGTTGACCTGGCGCAGGTTGTGGCGTGGTGGCATCGCTGGCCGTCCGCGAACATCGGCGTCCCCACCGGCACCGCGTCTGGGGTCGATGTCGTGGATGTGGACCGCAAGCCGGACGGGAACGGGTTCGACGCCTTCGGTCGTGCCCGCCGGGCGGGGCTCGTGGAGGGGTGGGTGGCGGTGGTGCGCACGCCGTCCGGTGGTGCGCATTTCTACTACCCGGCCGACCCCGGCCGGTCGCAGCCGTCGTGGCAGGCGGCCGCGGCACGTGTCGACTTCCGTGGCACCGGCGGGTACGTCATCGTCCCTCCCTCCGCCGTCATGACCGTCCACGGCCCGGCCGGGTACTCGCTCACCGCGCACGGTAACCGGGAGCCGCGCCCGGTGGATGCGGCGGCGCTGCGGGACTTCCTCGATCCGCGTCCCGAGCCCGTCGTGCATCGGGCGCGGGGCCCTGTTCGTTCGGAGGACGCGAAGCGGCTGGCCGACTGGGTGGGCATGCGCGCGGAGGGCGAACGCAACCGTGGCCTGTTCTGGGCCTCCTGCCGCCTCGCGGAGGCGGGGTTGTCTCTGCCGGAGATGGTCGATGCGCTCGCCCCGGCGGGTGAGCGGGTCGGGTTGCCGCCGCGGGAGGTCGTCACGACGATCCGCTCCGCCTACCGCGCCACCCACGTCCAACCCGCACCATCCAGCGTGGTACGGGACGATGATCTGCGGCGCGTGCCGCGTCTTGCAGGGCAGGTGCTCTCATGAACCCGCAGGCGCCGGCACCTGTGCGGTCGCGGGGTGGCCGGGTGGCGGTGGCGACGGCGGTCGCCGGGACGGTGTTCATCGCTGCAGGTGCGTTCTGGCTCTCCTTCACCGCTCTGGCGGACCTTGCCCGCCGCTCCGGGATCGATGCGGGGCAGGCGTGGGCGTGGCCGCTGATCGTGGACGGGATCATCGTCGTCGCAACCGTTGCCGTCGTCGCGCTCGCTCGGCAGCGGTCGGCTTGGTATCCGTGGGTGCTGCTCGCTGCGGGTGCGCTGGTGTCGGTGACGGCGAACGCGATCCATGCCGTCGTCGCCGCCGATGCCGATGTGCCCGGGGTGCTGGCGGCGTCGGTGGCGGCGGTGCCGCCGCTGGTGCTGCTTGCGATCACGCACCTCACCGTCATCCTCACCCGACCGGCCTCCGAGGCCGCCAAGCCACATCTCGCCGACGAGGACGAGCCGACGCCGGAGAGCGGTCTGTCCGAGCTGCAGGCCGTTATTCCCACACCGGGGTCGGAGCAGACGCCCGCGCGGGAGGTGGCGGGGCGGTTGCGAGATGAGGAGGGCTGGTCGAACAAAGCGATCGCCCGGCACCTCGGCGTGCACCCCTCCACCGTGGGCCGCTGGTTCGCACGCCCCGAACTCACCACCCGTGACGAACAGGAGACGCCATGAACGACGACCAGCACACGTACGTCGAGCCCACCGCTACGGCGCTGCACGAGCGAGACCATGACCGTGCTGAGGAGACGCCGCGTGAAAGCGAGGCGTCGGCGCTGGCCCGGCACCGCGACCCGTCACTGGCCAAAGACTCGACGGCGAAGGACGCGGCGACGAGAGCGCGTGCTGGTGTGGAGTGGGTGCGTCCGACTGATCTGATGGCGTCGCGTTCGGCGCGGATAGTGGGGCGGGGTATCGATTTTCAGGCCGAGCTCGCCCGCCGCGCCCGCCGGGTACCTGGTCAGGCGTATCGGGCGACCCGTGACGGGGCACGGTCGGGTGCGCGGTTCGTGAGCGAGCGGGCACGGAAGCTGCCGCCGGTGACCGCGTTCGGTCGTGGTGGCGGGGAGCGGTTCTCATGGGTGTCGCGCTCCGGGATCGGGCTCGGGTAACCGCCATGCACGCCCCCAGCCAACGTCTGAGCGCGCCTGCTGGGGAGCGTGTGCGCACCTGCCTGTCAGGAGGTGCTCCCATGCAGACTGCATCAGACCGTGACAGGCGGAATCGTTTCGAGGACTCCGAGGCGCTGCGCGCCCTGCTGAATCGGCTCCATCAGGCGGGGCGTGGGGCGTGGCAGCGTGACCCGGAGGCGGCGGCGCTGATGGAGCACGCCGCGAACAAGTACGCCGCTCTCGCCCGCAAGCACGGCCTCGACCCGTGGGAGGCGGCTTCGGCGGCGTTCGAGGCGATGCGGGGAACTGCGACGCGGCGGGCGGATGACCCGTGGGCGGTGGTGACGCGGGCGGTGCAGGTGACCTGCACCGCCGAGGAACGCGGCAACGGACTGCTGTGCTCCGTGCATCAGGCCCGTCGCCCGAAGTATTCGGTGTTCCACGACGCCGAACGATTCAGCGACCGCGAGAACCCCCTGCCCGACTACCACCCCGCGTTCTGCTTCGACCCCTTCACCGACCCCGACGAGGACCCGGACGATGAGCGTCCGGTGCGGGAGCGGGCGATGAACGTCACCGCCGCCGTCGAGGACACGATCGCGTTCCTCTCGTGGGTCGGCTGGGAACCCTCGACAGCCCGGGCTGCGGTCGAGTACATCACCACCAGGTTGGCGGGGTCGCCGTCGCGGGCGTCGGCGTTCGAGGTGCTGCGCCGTGACCGGCAGGCCCGCGCCCTCCTGGACCTGCCGGGTGCGTCGTGGACGGCGCTGCTGCGGATCGTGCTCGGCACCCCCGACCCGACCCTCGCGCATACGAACGCTGGGCGCGGGTTGCTCGTGCGGCTCCTGATCGGCCAACCCCTGCGCGCACTCCTCACCGACGACGACCTCGTGATCACTGCCGGGCTCGCCGCCCCGCGCCTGGCAGGGGGCGAGGAGTCATGAGCACGGTGCCGGCGGGCCACATCGAGCTGGAGCGCGCGGTCGACTCCATCATCGTCGGCCGCCGGCACCGGCAAGACCACGGCGACCTTGCCCCGTTGGTGGAGTCGATCCGCCGCAACGGGCTCTTGCAGCCCATCACGATCACCCTCGACGGGCACCTGATCTGCGGCGCGCGGCGCCTCGCGGCGCTGAAACTCCTGGGCATCAAGACCGTCAACGTCTGGGTACGGTCCGGGATCTCCGACCGGCTCGGGCAACTCCTCGCCGAACAAGACGAGAACGTCCTGCACAAGCCGCTCACCCAGCTCGAAGCCGCAGCCCTCTACCGCGAACTCAAGACCCTGCTCGCCGAAGACGCCGCCCGCCGCCAGGAGGCCACCCGGTTCCAGACGACCGCAGACGACGCAGAAGACGGTGGTGCCAATTTGGCACCACCGCAGTTCGAGCAAGGCAAGGCTCGCGCTCAGGCTGCGCGGATGGTGACTGGCCGCGCGTCCTATACGACGTTGGAGCGCATCGGCCGGTTGGAGGACCTGGCCGCGGACGAGTCGCAGCCGGAACCGGTACGGGCGCGTGCGGCAGAGGAGGTCGAGCGGATCAAGGCAGGTGGGAGCGTCTATCCCTCGCACCTGCGCGTGAATGCCGAGCTGTCGCTGGCGGAGCTCAACCAGCTCGCCGCGGATCCCGCCCAGTCCGTCGAGGTGCGCGAACGAGCACGGGTCGAGGCGGATGCGGTGCGTGCGGCGGAGCAGGAGGCGAGGGCGGCGGAGTTGGAGCAGCTGGCAAAGGCCGCGCTCGCCCGCGTCAAAGCAGCCAAGGCCTCCGGGGAGAAGAAGCCAGCGCGGCCCGCGCTGACGGCGGTGAACACCGGGGAGCCGGTGCCGTTCCCGCTGACCGCGTTCCTGGCCACCTGGGACGACATGGCCGAATGGTGGACCCACTACGACCCCGCCGACGTCGGCCCAGCCCTCACCGCTGAACAGTGGGCACGGTTCGAGGAGACCATCGCCGGGACCATCGCGTTCACCGACGCCGCACGCGCGGCACGGCAAGACAGGGCCGAGCACATCGCCTGAACCGCGGGGCGGGTGCGGTGGTGCGCACCTTCCTGGCAACCACGCATCCGTTGTTGCCGTCCGGGAAGGACCCGTGCTCATGGACCCCGCCACGTCTGATGACCGTCGCCGTCGTCGCCTGCTGATCGCCGCCACCGCTGGCGGCCTCGCTCTGCTCTTGCTCGTCGGAGTCGGCATCTACGGCCTCGTCCGCGGCCCCGCCGCCCCGTCGGCCTCGACGCCGAACGAACGACCTTCCACCGCCGCGCCCGTGACACCGGCCCCGACCTCGGTCGCAGAGCTGGAGCCGCTGGACCAGCACCTTGGGCCGGAAGCGTTCGCCCAAGCGGTCGCTGAGGCGCTGTTCACCTGGGACACCACGACCGGGCACATGCCATCGGACTATGCGCAGGTGCTCGCGGATGCCGCGCACGGCAGCGAGGCCGACGCCTTCGTCGGTGACGTCCGCGCCTACATCCCGACGAACGATGCGTGGGCGCAGCTGCGCACCTACGCGACTCGGCAGTGGCTGACCCTCGACGAGGTGTTCGTCCCGGAGGCGTGGGAGACCGCCGTCGAGCAGGCAGCCCCCGGTCAGATACCTGATGGTGCGGTCGCGTACACCATCTCGGGGACACGGCACCGGGAAGGCATCTGGGGCACCGACCCCGTCGAGGCATCCCGCCCGGTCTCCTTCACTGTGTTCCTCGTCTGCACCCCGCCCAATCCCGGTCGCGGCACCGGGTCGGGGTTGTGTGAGGTGCTGCGGCTCTCACAGCTCGACAACCCTCTCCGCTGAGCCGAGGCCGTGATGAAGAAGCTCGCGCTCCTCGCCCTCACCTTGCTGCTCCTGGGGCCGTCCACGATCCTGCTGGGCGTCGCCACGCTCGGCGGAACACCTGCGACCGCCGCCGTCTGCACGCCCGGCTCGTTGGCGGTCGGCCCGATCCCGGACTCGCTGACCGCGACGACCCGCAACGGGGAGACGGTCACGCTGAACCGGCAACAGCTCACCCACGCCGCGACGATCATCACGGTCGGCGGGCAGACAGCCGGCGTCGGACGTGAAGGGGTGCTGATCGCGCTGATGGCTGCGCTGACCGAGTCGACCCTGCGGATGCTCGCCAACACGAGCGCCTATCCCGAGTCGGCGGAGTACCCCAACGACGGCGAGGGTTCGGATCACGACTCGCTCGGGCTGTTTCAGATGCGCCCGGTCAGCGGGTGGGGCACAGTCGCGGAGCTCATGGACCCCAGCTACCAGGCGAGAGCCTTCTACGGTGGCCCCACGGGCCCGAACTACCCATCGCCGCGGGGCCTGCTCGACATCGCCGGCTGGCAGCAGCTCGACCCCGGCGAAGCAGCCCAAGCCGTCGAGGTCAGCGCCTACCCGGACCGGTATCAGAACTACCAGCCGGTCGCCGAAGCGATCCTCACCGCCCTGACCCGTCCCGTGTCCTCCGGCAACGATGGCGGGGACGAGACGCCCGTCGTGCCCGAGACGACGCGCATCGTGTTCCCGCTGCCGGAGGGGACCTGGGCGCGGACGAGCCCGTTCGGATGGCGTAACGACCCGATCACCGGCGAACGCCGCTTCCACGCAGGCAGCGACTTCGCCGCCCCCGACGGCACCCCCATCTACGCCGTCGCGGACGGCATCGTCGTGCGAGCCGGATACACCGACGCAGGAGGCGGGGTCATCGTCATCGAGCACACCGTCCGGGGCGAGCGGGTCGCGTCGATGTACGTGCACATGTGGGCGCACGGCATCCATGTCGCAGAAGGCGACACCGTGACCGCCGGGCAGCGCATCGGAGACGTCGGCTCCTCGGGACACTCCACCGGCCCTCACCTGCACCTGCAAATCCACCCCGGCGGCGCAGACGCCGACCCGGTGAACTCCGACGCCTGGCTCACCGACCACGGCGCCGCTGAATCCGGCGCGAGCACGGCACCAAACGCAGGTTGCGCTCCGGGGCCGAACATCGCCGCGCCAACACCGTACACAGGTACCGATCCTGACGAGCTTCGGGACGATCCGACGAGCGGCGGCCAGATCACTGCCCGCATGGAGCACCTGCTCACACAGACCCGGGCCGCGTTTCCCGACTCCGGCTGGGCCTGCTGGTCACCGCGACCCGGCACCTCGTCGGAACACCCGCTCGGCAGAGCGTGCGATGTGACCTTCGGGAACACCATCGGAACGGCCGCGACCGGCGCCGCCCTCGACACGGGGTGGGCGATGACGAACTGGCTGCAGGCCAACGCCGCCGCCCTCGGAGTCGAGTATCTCATCTGGCAAGGCAAGATCTGGTCGCTCGCTCGCGCCGACGAGGGCTGGCGGCCCTACAACGGCGGGGGCATGCACGACCCCTCGGACATCACAGGCGGGCACTACGACCACCTGCACATCACCGTCCGAGAAGGACGATGACCATGGATGTGTTCCCCGACTTCGGCGGCGTCGGCGGCGCCGCCGACCTCCGCGCCATCGTTGGCGCGCTGCTCATGTTCGTGCTCGTCACCGCCGTGCTCATGCTCATCGTCTGCGCCATCATCTGGGCGATCGCGTCATCCAGCGGCAACTATCAGGCGGCGACCAAGGCTCGCACGGGTCTGTTCGTCGCGGTCGGCGCCGCCGCTCTCGCCGGGGCCGGCGTCGCGTGGCTCAACTTCCTGCTGGACGTCGGCACCCAACTCTGACTACCTCCGCCGCCGCTGGGATCGCGGGGTGCACCTGACGGACGAGAACCCCTTCTCGTCAATAGTCAGGAGCACCCCGTGATCGACATCGACCCCAACTCATCCGGTCTTCCCGGCATCGAGCAACTGCGCATCATCGTCGGCGCCGTCATGACCGTCGGCCTCATCCTCTCCGTCCTCGCGCTCATCGTCAGCGCGATCGTGTGGGGCTTCGGCGCCAACTCCTCCAACCCGCACCTCGCGAGCAGGGGCAAGGTCGGCGTTCTCGTGAGCTGCGGGGCGGCGATCATCTGCGGTGCCGCGGTGACGCTGATCAACTTCTTCTGGGGCGTCGGGCAGGCCGTGTGATGACCACCCGACATGACTCCCGGCCGCGGGGGTGGCTGCGGTGAGCGTCTGCGATGTCCCAGTCATCTCCTCCGTCTGCGACGCCGTGGGCGAAGGCACCGCCTCCCTGATCGCCGCCCCGTTCGACTGGCTCGCCCAAGCGATGGCCGGTGCCGCCGCGTGGCTGTTCGAGGCGGTCTGGTGGGTCTTCGACACCACGACCCTCGTGGACGTCACCAGCGCCGAGTACATCGGCGTCTACAACGTCCTGTTCGGCGTCGCTGTCTTCATCATGCTCGTGTTCTTCTGCTTGCAGCTCATCACCGGGCTCATCCACCGCGACCCGACCGCCCTCAACCGTGCCGCCCTCGGTCTCGCCAAGAGCGTGCTCGGATCGTTCCTGGTCATCACGCTGACCGCGTTGCTGCTGGAAGTGACCGACCAGCTCGCGGTCGGGATCGTCCAGGCCACCGGCAACACGATGGAAGGGATGGGGACCCAGATCGGGCTCCTCGCCGCAGGCCTGGCCACCATCAACATCACCGCTCCCGGTGTCGGCGCGATCCTGACGATCTTCCTCGCCGGACTCGCTATCAGCGCGGCGGCGATCGTGTGGTTCTCGCTGCTCATCCGCAAAGCCCTGCTGCTGGTCGCCATCGTGTTCGGGCCGGTCGCCCTGGCCGGGGCGACATGGGATGCGACCAAGGGATGGTTCGCCAAATGGGCGACCTTCGTCATCGCCCTCATCTTCTCCAAGCTCGTCCTCGTCGTGATCTTCCTCGTCGCCATCGGCCAGGTCTCCGCCCCCATCGAGGCGGACCTGGCATCCATCTCCGACCCGATCGCCGGCGTCGCGCTGATGTTCATCGCGGCGTTCGCCCCGTACATCACGTACAAGTTCCTGTCCTTCGTCGGGTTCGACATGTACCACGCGATGTCGTCGGAGCAGGAGGCGAAGTCGGCGCTGAACCGGCCTGTCCCAGTGCCGTCTGCGCCGAAGGCTGACACGGCCAAGAAGGTACTCGACGGCAGCACCGACTCCGGCAGCGCACCCTCGAACGGTGGCGGAGGAGGCGGTAGTCCAACACCGCCGCCTACCTCCTCGTCGGCGGCGCCCACCAGTGCGGGAGCCGGCACAGCGGGCACAGGAGCCGCCGCTTCCTCGACAGGGGCAGGAGCGGGAGCTGGCACCGCCGCTGGTGCCGGGGCCGGGACAGCGGGCGCTGCGGGTGCTGGTGCAGCCGCCGGCCCTGTGGGTGCTGCGGTCGTCGTCGGCGGTGCGGTGGTCAAGGGCGCGGCGACCGCCGGCCCGAAGGCCGGCAATGCGGTCGGTGGAGCGGCCGACAGTCAGGCAGGCGCGGCCACGGAGCAGGCATCCCCGCCGCTGGTTCCACCATCGCAAGGCACCCCGCCGCAGCGTCCCGCACCGTCGACGCCGCCCCCGGCCGCTCCGTCCTCGGCGCCGCCGTCCGGGCCGTCCACCGGCTCGGCGGAGTCCTCGCCCGCGCCTCGGCGCCGGTCGGACCCGCCACCTCCGCCGTCGTCCAAGCCGACCGGGAAGGGGTGACCTGCGATGTCTACGAACACGCACGCGAACAGTGACTACCCGTTGGCGGCGGTGCAGTTCTCCCGGCTCACCAAGCGCGGGATCATGCTGGGCCTGTCGCTGCCGCAACTCATCGTCCTCGGCATCGCCGTGCTCACAGTCGTCTTCTCGCTCTACCTCGGCGGCGGCCTGGCCTTCGCCTGGACCGCCCCGGTATGGGCCACCGCAGCACTGCTCGCGGTGATCCCCGCGGGTGGGCGGAAGGTGATCGAGTGGGTGCCCATCGTGGCCCGCTGGATCGCCCGCACGTATCTGGGGCAGCTCATTTATCGGCGCCGCGTCATCAAGCCGAGACCTGCCGGGACGCTCGCGCTTCCGGGTGATGCGGCACCGTTGCGGGAATGGGAGGACCCCGAGACCGGGGCGGCGATGATCCAAGACCCGCACGCGCAGACGCTGACTGCGATCCTCGGCGTCTCGCATCCGGCGTTCGTGCTCCTCGATCCCGGTGAGCAGCAGCGCAGGGTCTCCGGGTGGGGGCGCGTCCTCGCCGCGGCCTGCCGTTCGGGGCGCATCGCCCGCATCCAGGTGTCGGAGCGGACGCTGCCGGACTCGGGAACGGGGTTGGCGGAGTGGTGGCGCACGCACGGCACCGACGACGGGTCCTGGGCCGCGACCACCTACGCCGAGCTGATCGAGCGCGCCGGCCCCGCCGGGGAACGCCACGCCACGACGATCAGCCTGGCGCTGGACATGAAGGCCGCGAGCCGGCAGATCAGGACTTCCGGTGGCGGGATGCGCGGTGCCGCCGCGGTGCTCCGGCAGGAGATGACCACGCTGACGACGGCGCTGCGCGCAGCGGAGCTCACCTCGACGGGGTGGCTCACGCCCGGCGAGGTCGCCGTCATCCTGCGTTCGGCGTACGACCCGGCCGCCGCTCCCGCGCTAGAACGGCATGGCGACCTCGGGCGGGATCTGGCGACGGCGGGCCCGGTAGCGGTGACCGAGACGTGGGATCGGTTGCGGTCGGACAGTGCGTTCCATGCGGTGTTGTGGATCAGTGAGTGGCCCCGCTCGCAGGTCTACCCAGGGTTCCTTGCCCCGCTCGTGCTGTCCAACGGCATCCTCCGCACCCTCGCCCTGCACTACACGCCGGTGCGCGCCGATCAGGCCGCGCGGGACCTGCGGAAGAAGAAGACCGAACTCATCAGCGACCAGGCGCAGCGGCGCAAGATCGGGCAGATCGAAGACGCCGCCACCAGCGCCGAACTGGACGACGTCCTCCAGCAAGAGGCGGACCTGACCGCCGGGCACGGCGTCCTGCGCGTCTCCGGCCTCGTGTCCGTCTCCGCGCCGACCGTCGATGAGCTCGACGCCGCGGTCGCCGCGGTCGAGCAGGCCGCCATCCAGGCCTCCTGCGAAACCCGCCGCCTCGTCGGCCAGCAGGCCGCCGCGTTCACAGCCGCGGCCTTGCCCCTGACCCGGCCCGTATGAGCCGGCTCAGTTGTCCTTCGGGGGCTTCTCCTGTGCTAGGAGTTGGGAGAAGTGCGCGTCGTTTGGGGCGATATCTGGTCGGAGCCAGTGCATGACCTGATACGTGTTGTTCACCAACATGAAGCCGTCCGACGCCATCGCACCGGCGGAGAAGACAACCTGATCATCTCCGAGCGCGTCCAGCAATTCGGCGTTGTCATCGCCATGGACGAGGTCACCGTAGAGGAACATACGTGCGATCTCGTTGTCCCAGGCATTGACACGAACCCCGGCTGCTTCTGGGTCGATCGGGGCCTGCATAATCCGCATTCGGCGAGGCGGGTACTGCGCCCAGTTCTCACGCAACTGTGTCAAATGCTCAGAGACATTGGTGGCGTCCGCCGGCCGAAAGTACTCCAACGCGGCAAGAACCGTTACCCATGCGAGCCGGTCGCCCTTCTTCGTGAGCGTGAGTGGACGGATCAGTGTGAGTGCGTAAGCCACCTGCTCTTTGGGAGGAATGACCTGGCGAATGCCTGCAGAC
>JBHWMJ010000301.1:0-8019 GCA_043423105.1 Marihabitans sp. | reverse complement strand
CGGGCTTAGGTTGGACGTATGCGTCCGGTGACAGATCTGCAGCGCACGGTGGCTCCCTTCGAGGTGATCTCCGAGTTCGAGCCTGCCGGCGATCAGCCGAGGGCGATCGCCGAGCTCGCTCGGCGGGTCAACGCGGGGGAGCAGGACATCGTCCTCCTCGGCGCGACCGGCACCGGCAAGTCGGCGACGACGGCCTGGCTCGTCGAGCAGATCCAGCGCCCCACGCTCGTCATGGCGCCGAACAAGACCCTTGCGGCCCAGCTGGCGAACGAGTTCCGCGAGCTGCTGCCGAACAACGCGGTCGAGTACTTCGTCAGCTACTACGACTACTACCAGCCCGAGGCGTACGTCCCGCAGACGGATACCTACATCGAGAAGGACTCCTCGATCAACGACGAGGTCGAGCGGCTGCGGCACTCGGCGACCAACAGCCTGCTCACCCGCCGTGACGTCGTCGTCGTCGCGTCCGTGTCGTGCATCTACGGCCTCGGCACGCCGCAGGAGTACGTCGACCGCATGGTCCGGCTCTCGGTCGGCGACGAGATCGACCGGGACACCCTGCTCCGTCAGTTCGTCACGATGCAGTACACGCGCAACGACCTCGCCTTCACCCGAGGGACCTTCCGGGTGCGCGGCGACACCATCGAGATCATCCCGGTGTACGAGGAGCACGCGCTGCGGATCGAGCTCTTCGGCGACGAGATCGAGCGGATCTACACGCTCCACCCGCTGACCGGTGAGGTGGTCCGCGAGGAGCAGGAGATGTACGTCTTCCCCGCGACCCACTACGTCGCCGGGCCGGAGCGGATGGAGCGCGCCATCGCCGGCATCGAGGCCGAGCTCGAGCAGCAGCTCGCGCTCTTCGAGAGCCAGGGCAAGCTCCTCGAGGCGCAGCGGCTGCGGATGCGGACGACCTACGACATCGAGATGATGCGCCAGGTCGGCTCCTGCTCAGGGATCGAGAACTACTCGATGCACATCGACGGACGGCTCCCCGGATCGGCGCCCAACTGCCTCCTCGACTACTTCCCCGAGGACTTCGTGCTCGTCATCGACGAGTCGCACGTCACCGTGCCTCAGATCGGCGCCATGTACGAGGGCGACGCCTCGCGCAAGCGGACCCTCGTCGACCACGGCTTCCGCTTGCCGAGCGCGATGGACAACCGCCCGCTGACCTGGGAGGAGTTCCTCGAGCGGATCGGCCAGACCGTCTATCTCTCGGCGACGCCGGGAGATTACGAGATGGCCAAGAGCGACGGGTTCGTCGAACAGATCATCCGGCCCACGGGCCTCGTCGACCCCGAGATCGTCCTCAAGCCGACGAAGGGGCAGATCGACGACCTGCTCCACGAGATCCGCACCCGGGCCGCGCGCGACGAGCGGGTGCTCGTCACGACCCTGACGAAGAAGATGGCCGAGGACCTCACCGACTACCTCCTCGACAAGGGGGTGCGGGTGCGGTACCTCCACAGCGACATCGACACCCTCCGTCGGGTCGAGCTGCTCCGCGAGCTCCGGCTCGGCGAGTTCGACGTGCTCGTCGGGATCAACCTCCTGCGGGAGGGCCTCGACCTGCCCGAGGTGTCGCTCGTCAGCATCCTCGACGCGGACAAGGAGGGCTTCCTGCGCAGCTCGCGGTCGCTGATCCAGACCATCGGCCGAGCGGCTCGCAACGTCTCCGGCCAGGTCCACATGTACGCCGACAACGTGACCGACTCGATGCGCTTCGCCATCGACGAGACCCACCGTCGGCGGGAGAGGCAGCTCGCCTACAACGCCGAGCAGGGGATCGACCCGCAGCCGCTGCGCAAGAAGATCGCCGACATCACCGACCTGCTGAGCCGTGAGGACGCCGACACCGACGCGCTCATCGGGTCGGGGCGAGCCCAGTCCCGGGGCAAGGGCGGTGCCAAGGCCCCCGTCAGCGGTCCCGCGAGCCGAGGTCAGGACATGGCGGCCGGGGAGCTGGCCGACCTCATCCAGGAGCTCACCGGGCAGATGCACCAGGCCGCGACCGACCTCCACTTCGAGCTCGCCGCCCGGCTGCGCGACGAGATCGGGGACCTCAAGAAGGAGCTCCGGCAGATGACCGAGGCGACCCGCTGAGGGGTCCGCGTTCGTCCCCGCGCCTGCTTTTCTGCCACAATCGCCCGAAGCGGAGGGGAGTATCCCCGAGCGGCTACCTCGTCATCACGGCACGAGCTCCTCACCGGAGACTCAGGCCCGGGGCGCCGGCCACCACGATGGTGGGAGAGACCTCCGGACACGACGACCCCTGTCCGGAAGGTAAACCCCGCACGTGACTCCGATCCTCGCCAGCGCACCTGGCATCGCACCGAGCCTCATCCCCGGCGGCACCATGGAGGTGCCGACCTGGGTCTGGCTGCTGACGCTGGGTATCGCCGCTGCGGTCCTCGCCTTCGACGTCGTCATGATCGCCCGCAACCCCCACGTGCCCTCCAACAAGGAGGTCGGCACGATCCTGGCGATCTACATCTCTGCGGCCGTCCTCTTCGGGATCGGCATCTGGTACACGCAGGGCAGCACCCTCGCCGGTGAGTTCTTCGCCGGGTGGTTGACCGAGTACTCGCTCTCGATCGACAACCTCTTCATCTTCCTGCTGATCATGGCGAAGTTCGGGGTGCCCGGGCGCTACCAGCAGATCGCCCTCATGTGGGGCATCATCATCGCCATCGTCCTGCGGGCGATCTTCATCTTCGTGGGCGCCGCCGCGATCAACAACTTCTCCTGGGTCTTCTACATCTTCGGCGCGTTCCTCATCTACACGGCCGTCAAGCTCGCCTTCGAGGGCGAGGAGGACGAGGAGTTCGAGGAGAACAAGCTCCTCAAGTGGATGGAGAAGACCATCCCGTCGACCAAGGAGTGGGGCCCGAAGATCTTCACCAAGGAGAACGGCAAGCGGGTCGCCACGCCGATCTTCTTCGTCATCCTCGCGCTCGGCATGACCGACCTGCTCTTCGCGCTCGACTCGATCCCGGCGATCTACGGCCTGACCCAGGAGCCCTACCTCGTCCTCACGGCGAACCTCTTCGCGCTCATGGGTCTGCGTCAGCTGTACTTCCTCATCGGCGGCCTGCTCAAGAAGCTCGTCTACCTGAGCATCGGCCTCGCCGTGCTGCTGGCCTTCATCGGCGTCAAGCTCATCCTCCACGCTCTCCACGAGAACGAGCTGCCCTTCATCAACGGCGGCGAGCACGTCGCGGTCCCGGAGATCCCAATCTCCGTCTCGCTCGGTGCGATCGTCGTCATCCTCGGCATCACGACCGTCGCGAGCCTGTGGAAGACCCGGCGTGACGTGAAGGCGGGCATCGCGCCGGGCAGCGACGACGACGACCTGGCCCGCGAGCCCGGGCCGCGGCGCGACAGCCTCGACGACGTCGTCGACTGACGCCGGACCTCGTCCCGGCGGTCAGCCTCCGGTCTCGGTGAGATCGCCGGGGGCGTCCTCCGGTCGTCGCGCGTACCCCAGGACGAGCACGCTCGCGGCGACGACGAGAGCCATCCCGAGGAGCTGCACGCCTGAGAGCACCTGCTCGAGGACGACGAGCCCGGCAAGGGCCGCGACGGCGGGCTCGAGGCTGAGCAGGATGCCGAAGACGGTGGCGCTGAGGCGTCTCAGGGCGAGCAGCTCGAGCGAGTAGGGGAGCACCGAGCTGAGGATCGCGATGCCCAGACCCTTGGCAAGGTGCTCGGTGCTCACGTGCTCCCAGCCGACGACACCGGCGGGCAGGACGACAGCCACGGCGACGACCATCGCGAGGGTCAGCCCGTCGAGCTTCTCGAAGGCCGCACCCGTGCGAGCGGAGAGGACGATGTAGGCGGCCCAGAACGCCCCGGCCAGCAGGGCCAGGCCGATGCCCCGCCACTCGAGATCGGCGAGCGGTACCTCGGTGACCTTCGAGACGAGGACGACGCCGAGGGCCGCGGCTCCGACGGCGGCGAGGTCGCGGCCCCTTCGTGAGGTGGAGGCAGCCAGCAGCAGCGGGCCGATGAACTCGAAGGTCACCGCCACCCCGATCGGCAGGTGCGCCAGCGAGGCGTAGAACGACCAGTTCATACCGCCGAGGGCGAGACCGAAGAGCAGCACCGTCCACCAGGCAGCAGGGGAGTGGCCCCTCACCCGTGGCCGGGCGATGAGGAGCATGATCGCCGCGGCGAACCCCAGCCGGACGAGGACCGATGCGCCGGCTCCGATGTCCGGTACGAGGGTCGCCGCGAGCGCCCCGCCGAACTGCACGGAGACGACCCCGCCGAGCACCAGCAGCGGCGCAGGGACCCGGGCGGTGGCGCTCATGCTCACGGAGGGTAGCCGCCGTCCTCCCTAGGATGCGGGGGACACCGGCCCCGCCCTGGCGCCTCGATCTACCGGTGGCTCGGCTTCGTCTCGGCCGGTGTGCTCACGCAGCACCACCCGGACGGCTGAGCGTCACCAGCCGCGCTCGCGCCACTCGTCGAGGTGGGGGCGCTCCGCGCCGAGGGTCGAGTCGGCACCGTGGCCGGGGTAGAACCACGTGTCGTCGCCGTAGACGTCGAAGATCCGCTCGGTGACGTCGCGGTACAGGGAGTCGAAGCTCTGCCCCTCCATCTTGGTGTTGCCGACCCCGCCGGGGAAGAGGCAGTCACCGGTGAAGAGGTGGGTGCCACCCTCCGGGTCGCGGTAGGCCAGCGCGACCGACCCGGGGGTGTGCCCGCGCAGGTGGGAGACCTCGAGGGTGATCTCGCCGAAGCGCACGGTGTCGCCGTGGACGAGGGCGTGGTCGGGTGCCACCGGCAGACCGACGGCGTCGTCCGCCCCCGCGTAGGTCTCGGCGCCGGTGACGCGGGCGACCTCGGGCAGTGCCCGGTGGTGGTCCCAGTGCTGGTGGGTCGTCACGAGGTGCCCCAGACCGTCGCCGCCGAGGGCGACGAGGGCAAGGCACCGTGGCGCGTCGTCCGCGGCGTCGACGAGGAGCTGCTCACCCGTGGCGCGGCAGGTCAGGAGATAGACGTTGTTGTGCATCTCCGAGACGGACATCTTGCGGATCGTCATGGCCGGGAGCTCGCGTCGGTGGACCGGGCCGCCGGGGGAGACCTCGCCCGTGTAGTCGTGCTCCTCGACCAGGGTGCTCTGCTGCTCGTCCATGGGTCGCACGCTACCGGCCACCGTCCGTGGTCAGGGCTGTCGGTGGGCCGACCTAGAGTGGAGCGCGTGACTTCTGCACCCCGGCACGGCTCTCGCCTGCACGACCAGCTCATCGTGCGTGGCGCCCGCGAGCACAACCTCCAGGACGTCTCGGTCGAGATCCCGCGCGACAGCCTCGTCGTATTCACAGGGCTCTCGGGCTCGGGCAAGTCCTCGATGGCCTTCGACACGATCTTCGCCGAGGGGCAGCGTCGCTACGTCGAGTCGCTCTCGGCGTACGCCCGGCAGTTCCTCGGGCAGATGGACAAGCCGGACGTCGACTTCATCGAGGGTCTCTCGCCTGCGGTCTCGATCGACCAGAAGTCGACGAACCGCAACCCGCGCTCCACGGTCGGCACGATCACCGAGGTCTACGACTACCTCCGGCTGCTCTTCGCGCGCGCCGGACGGCCGCACTGCCCCGTCTGCGGCGAGCCGATCACCCGGCAGAGCCCGCAGCAGATCGTCGACCGCCTCCTCGAGCTGCCCGAGCGGACCCGCTTCCAGGTCCTCGCCCCGGTCGTGCGGGCGCGCAAGGGCGAGTTCGTCGACCTCTTCTCCGAGCTCCAGGCGAAGGGGTACAGCCGTGCCCGGGTGGACGGGCAGGTCGTCAGCCTCACCGAGCCGCCGACCCTGGAGAAGCAGGTCAAGCACACGATCGACGTCGTCGTCGATCGGCTCGTGGCGAAGGGGCCCGAGGACACTGCGGCCAAGCGTCGTCTCACCGACTCGGTGGAGACCGCGCTCGGGCTGGCCGGCGGCATCGTCGTCATCGAGTTCGTCGACGTCACCCCCGAGCAGGAGGAGCAGGGCGAGGCGCGGGAGCGGCGCTACTCCGAGCGGATGGCCTGCCCGAACGACCACCCCATCGGCATGGACGAGGTGGAGCCGCGCTCCTTCTCCTTCAACTCTCCCTTCGGTGCCTGCCCGACGTGCACCGGCATCGGCACCGAGCTCGAGGTCGACCCCGAGCTCGTCGTCCCGGACGAGGACCTCACCCTCGGGGAGGGCGCCATCGCCCCGTGGGCGGCAGGCACGCAGTCGGCCCAGTACTTCCAGCGCACGATGAGTGCGCTCGGCGACGACCTCGGGTTCGACATGACGACGCCCTGGCGGGCTCTGCCGAAGCGCGCCAAGGAGGCGCTGCTCCACGGCCGCAACCACAAGGTCCACGTCCGCTACCGCAACCGCTTCGGCCGCGAGCGCTCGTACTCGACCGGCTTCGAGGGGGCGGTCGCCTTCATCAAGCGCCGTCACAGCGAGACCGACTCCGAGTGGAGCCGGGAGAAGTACCAGGGCTACATGCGCGAGGTCCCCTGCCCGGACTGCGGTGGCACCCGGCTCAAGCCCGAGTCGCTGGCCGTGCTCGTCGGTGGGCGAAGCATCGCCGACGTCGCCTCGCTCTCCATCGCCGAGGCGGCGACCTTCCTCGACACCGTCGAGTTCACGGCACGCGAGCGGGCGATCGCCGAGCGGGTGATCAAGGAGATCAACGCGCGGCTCGGCTTCCTCCTCGACGTCGGGCTCGACTACCTCGCCCTCGGGCGGGCGGCCGCCACCCTCTCCGGCGGCGAGGCTCAGCGGATCCGGCTCGCCACGCAGATCGGCTCCGGCCTCGTCGGCGTCCTCTACGTCCTCGACGAGCCGAGCATCGGCCTGCACCAGCGCGACAACCACCGCCTCATCGAGACGCTCACCCGTCTGCGCGACCTCGGCAACACCCTCATCGTCGTCGAGCACGACGAGGACACGATCGAGACGGCGGACTGGGTCGTCGACATCGGTCCTGGCGCGGGGGAGCACGGCGGACGGATCGTCCACAGCGGGTCGGTCAAGGGCCTGCTCGAGAGCGAGGAGTCGCTCACGGGCCAGTACCTCTCCGGACGGCTGCAGATCCCTGTCCCCGACGTGCGTCGGCCGCAGCAGCCGGGTCGCGAGGTCGTCGTCAAGGGTGCGCGGGAGAACAACCTCCGCGAGGTCGAGGCCGCCTTCCCCCTGGGCAACCTCATCGCCGTCACCGGGGTCTCCGGGTCGGGCAAGTCGACGCTCGTCAACGACATCCTCTACACCGTCCTGGCGAACAAGCTCAACGGCGCCCGGCAGGTGCCCGGCCGGCACAAGACGGTCACCGGCCTGGAGCACCTCGACAAGGTCGTCCACGTCGACCAGAGCCCGATCGGGCGAACCCCGAGGTCCAACCCGGCGACGTACACCGGCGTCTTCGACCACGTCCGGCGGCTCTTCGCCGAGACCGAGGAGGCGAAGGTCCGTGGTTACATGCCCGGCCGGTTCTCCTTCAACGTCAAGGGCGGCCGCTGCGACGCGTGCTCGGGCGACGGCACGATCAAGATCGAGATGAACTTCCTGCCGGACGTCTACGTGCCCTGCGAGGTATGCCACGGGGGCCGCTACAACCGCGAGACCCTCGAGGTGCACTTCAAGGGCAAGACGATCGCCGACGTCCTCGACATGCCGATCGAGGAGGCCGAGGAGTTCTTCGCCGCGGTCCCGGCGATCGCCCGGCACATGAAGACCCTCACCGCGGTCGGCCTCGGCTACGTCCGGCTCGGCCAGCCTGCGACGACCCTCTCCGGGGGCGAGGCGCAGCGGGTCAAGCTCGCCTCGGAGCTGCAGAAGCGCTCGACCGGGCGGACGATCTACGTCCTCGACGAGCCGACGACCGGCCTGCACTTCGAGGACATCCGCAAGCTCCTCCTCGTGCTCCAGGGCCTCGTCGACAAGGGCAACACCGTCATCGTCATCGAGCACAACCTCGACGTCATCAAGAACGCCGACTGGGTCATCGACATGGGTCCCGAGGGCGGCAGCGGCGGCGG
>JBHWMJ010000294.1:0-6284 GCA_043423105.1 Marihabitans sp. | reverse complement strand
TTTGTCCCCAGATCGGCAGCCCGGCGGCCGCCGCGGCGGCGAGGAACGGCTGGTGGGGCGGCCACCCCGGCGCGGTGACGACGAGGTCGAAGGGGGCGGCTCCCCCGTCGCCGTGCGGGTCGCCCGGTCCGTCGGCGGGGTCGAGGAGGTCTGTGGGCGCGGGGTCGCCGAGGCGGAGGTCGGCCCCGAGGACCTCGAGGATCGTCGCTCGCTGTGCCACGGCGGAACCATCGGCGGGCGCGTTGCCGTCGATGACGGTCACCCGGGCGCCCCGCTCGAGCAGTGCGTCGGCGGCGGCGAAGCCGGAGACGCCCAGGCCTGCGACGACGACGCGCAGGCCGGACCAGTCGGAGTCGCGGTGGGTCAGCTCGTCCAGGCGTGCGGTGCTCACGCGCCGACGACCCACTCTGCGTAGAAGAGCCCCAGGCCGAGCGCGACGCACAGGCCGGCGACGATCCAGAAGCGGATGACGATCGTCACCTCTTGCCAGCCGAGCAGCTCGAAGTGGTGCTGCAGCGGCGCCATGCGGAAGACGCGCTTGCCGGTCGTCTTGAAGCTCGCGACCTGGATGATCACCGACAGGGTGATCGCGACGAAGAGGCCGCCGAGGATGATGATGAGCAGCTCGGTGCGGGTCGTGATCGCCAGGCCGGCCAGGGCGCCGCCTAGGGCGAGCGATCCGGTGTCACCCATGAAGATCTTCGCCGGGGAGCCGTTCCACCACAGGAAGCCGAAGCAGGCGGCCATGCCGGCCGCGGCGACGACGGCGAGGTCGAGCGGGTCGCGGGCCTCGTAGCACTTGACGCTCGGGGAGACCTGGCAGTTCTGGTTGAACTTCCAGATCGAGATGAGGACGTACGCGGCGAAGACCATCGCCGAGGCCCCGGTGGCCAGCCCGTCGAGGCCGTCGGTGAGGTTCACCGCGTTGCTCGTGCCGGCGATCATGAGGTTGGCCCAGATGACGAAGAGGACGATGCCGACCATCGGCCCGGCGAACGCGAGGTCGAGCGGCATGTCGCGGACGAAGGAGATCCGCGTCGACGCGGGGGTCCGGCCGCCCTCGTTGGGGAACTGCAGGGCGAGCACGGCGAAGAGCACGGCGACGGCGGTCTGCCCGATGAGCTTCTCGTGCGATCGCAGGCCGAGGCTGCGCTGCTTGCTGATCTTGATGTAGTCGTCGGCGAAGCCCACGGCGCCGAGCCCGGCCATGAGGAAGAGCACGAGCAGCGCGCTGACCGTGGGCCGAGACCAGGTGACGAGGTGCGCGAAGAAGTAGGCGACGACGGTCGCGGTGATGATGACGGCGCCACCCATCGTCGGGGTGCCCCGCTTGGTGTGGTGCGAGGTCGGGCCGTCGTCCCGGATGAACTGGCCGTAGCCGAGACGCACGAGCACCTTGATGAACATCGGGGTGCCGAGCAGCGCCATGACGAGCGACACGACCGATGCGATGAGCACCAGCTTCACGGCGCGACCTCCGTCTCGATGAGTCGATCTCCGAGCCACCGTAGCCCCGCGTCCCGGCTCGACTTGAGCAGGACGACGTCTCCTCCGGCGAGTCGCGCCCGGAGCAGCTCCTCGGCGGCGTCGACGTCGTTCACGTGGTCGACGTCGGCGACCCCCGCGGCCCGTGCCCCGTCGGCGATGTCGACGGCGAGGTCGCCGACGGCCACGACGGAGTCGACCCCCAGCTCGCCGGCCAGCTCGCCGACCCCTCGGTGCAGGGCCGGCGAGTCCTCGCCGAGCTCGAGCATCGAGCCGAGGACGGCCACCCGGCGACCCGTGGCGGACATCGCGGCGAGCGCACGTAGCGCCGCGGCCATCGAGTCCGGGTTGGCGTTGTAGGCGTCGTTGACGACACGGACGCCGTCGGCCCGCTCGGTGACCTCCATCCGCCACCGGCTCGCCGGGCGGGCGCCGACGAGGGCCGCGACGATCGTCTCGAGGTCGAGCCCGCAGGCCTGGGCGGCTGCGATGACGGCGAGGGCGTTGCCGACGTGGTGGCGACCGACGAGGGGCAGGCTGACCTCCGCCGTGCCGAAGGGGGCGATGACGGTGAACCGGGGACGGCCGCCCTCGTCGAGGGTGACGTCCGTGGCGCGGACCTCGGCGTCCGGCGACTCGCCGACGAGCACGACCCGCGCCCGGGTGACCTCGGCCATCGCGCGCACCCGCGGGTCGTCGGCGTTGAGCACGGCGACGCCGTCGGCGGGCAGGGCCGCCACGAGCTCGGACTTCGCGAGCGCCACCTGGTCGATCGACCCGAACTCGCCGACGTGCGCGTGGCCGACGTTGAGGACGACGCCGACCTGGGGCGGTGCGATGCGGGTGAGGTACTCGACGTGCCCGATGCCGCGCGCGCCCATCTCGACGACGAGGTAGCGGGTGCCCTCGGTGACCCGGCAGACCGTCAGGGGCACGCCGACCTCGGAGTTGTAGGAGCCCTGCGGTGCGATGGTCTCCCCCGACGCGGCGAGGACCGACCCGAGGAGGTCCTTCGTGCTCGTCTTGCCGGAGGACCCGGTGATCCCGACGACGCGCAGGTCCGGGAGGCGCTCGAGGAGGGCGCGGCTCAGGGCGACGAAGGCGGCCTGCGTGTCGTCGACGATGATGCAGTCAAGCTCGTCGACGACCCGGGTGGTCAGGGCAGCGCTCGCGCCGCGCTCGGCGGCCTGGCCCGCGTAGTCGTGACCGTCGGCGTGCTCCCCGACGCGAGCGACGTAGAGGCTGCCCGCCTCGGACTCGCGGGCGTCGGTGACGACCGCGCCCGTGACGAGCGCGGTCGGGTCGCCGTGGACCGCGCCACCGGTGGCGGCCGCGATCTCGGCGAGGGACATCTGGATCATCGTGCGTTCTCCTGCGCCATCGTCTGCAGCACCTCGGCGGCGACGATGCGGTCGTCGAAGGGGGTGACGACCCCCTGGATCTCCTGGCCGGTCTCGTGGCCCTTGCCGAGCAGGGCCACGACCCCGCCTGGGTGCTCGGCCGCGGCCCGGATCGCGTGCTCGATCGCCACCCGACGGTCGGGGACGACCTCGACGTCGGCGGCACCCTCGCGGGCCCCGGAGGCCACGGCGTCCCGGATGGCGGCGGGGTCCTCGGCCCGCGGGTTGTCGTCGGTGACGACGACGAGGTCGGCGTGGTCGGCCGCGGCGCGCCCCATCGCGGGGCGCTTGCCGGGGTCTCGCGAACCGCCCGCGCCGAGGAGGGCGACGAGCCGTCCGGCGGCGCCCTCGCGCAGCGCCGCCACCGCAGAGGCGACCGCGTCCGGCGTGTGGGCGAAGTCGACGACGACCCTGGGCAGGTCCGGCGCCCCCTCGGGGGCCGGCACCGGCTCCATGCGTCCAGGGACGCGCGGCTCGGCGCAGACGGCCTCGACGACGGCGTCGCGCTCATGACCGGCGAGCAGCAGCGCGACTGCCGCCATCGCCGTGTTCGTCCGGTTGAAGGCACCCGAGAGGCCGCTGCGCAGGGCCAGCTGGCCCCCTTCGCCCGAGAGGACGAAGTCGCGCCCGTCCGGACCGTCGACGGAGGTGATGACGAAGTCGGCCGGTACGGCCGGGTCCGAGCTGACCGTCCGGTGCGGGATCGTGCACTCCTGGGCGACCCGGCGGCCCCACTCGTCGTCGACGCAGACGACCGCCTGGCGCGCCCGCTCGGGCGTGAAGAGCGAGGCCTTCGCCGCGAAGTAGTCCTCCATGCCGTCGTGGAAGTCGAGGTGGTCCTGGCTGAGGTTGGTGAAGAGGGCGATGTCGTAGACGACCTCGTCGACCCGGTGGAGGACGAGCGCGTGGCTGCTGACCTCCATGACGCAGTCGTCGATGCCCCGGTCGGCCATGAGGCGCAGCAGCGCGTGCAGGTCGGGGCTCTCGGGCGTCGTCCGCGCGCTGGGCACCCGCTCCTCGCCGATCGTCGTCTCGACCGTGCCGATGAGCCCGGTGGTGCGGCCGAGCGCCCGCAGGGCGGAGGTCAGCAGGTAGGCCGTGGTCGTCTTGCCGTTCGTCCCGGTGATGCCGTAGGTCCGCACGCCCGGCCCGTCGGGCAGCGCCGTGCCGTAGACCGTCGCGGCGACCCGGGCCAGGACCGCCCGCGGGTCGGGGACGACGACCATCGGGGGCGGCTGCTCCCCCTCGGCGGTCAGGCCTTCGATGATGCGGCGGCCGGCCTCGTCGGTGAGGACCGCGACGGCGCCGGAGTCGATGGCCTTCGCTGCGTAGGAGGCGCCGTGGACGTTGGCACCGGGCAGCGCCGCGTAGAGGTCACCAGGCCGGACGGAGAAGGTGCTGAGGGTGACGCCGGTGACGGTGACGGCACCGGCCACGGCGTCGGCGACGAGCTCGGTGACGGGGCCGGCAGCGGTCGACACCGCGCTCAGCGGCGTCGACTCGATCGACTCTGGGCGGGGCGAGAGCACGAGGTGCGAGCCTACCCGGCGCCGGGGAGACCCCGGTCCTTGATGAGCCCCGGGGTGTCGTCCGCGGGCGGCGTGTCGAGCTTGGTCTTGATCGGGGTCGGCTTGCCGGGGGCGGGCGGCACCTTCTCGGTCTGGAGGGCGTGGGTCATGACGTCCTTGAAGACCGGGGCCGCGACCTGACCGCCGTAGTAGCCCTTGATCGGCCGCTGGATGATCACGGCGACGACGAGCTTGGGGTCCTGGGCAGGGGCGAAGCCGATGAAGCTCGCCGTCTTGCCCGAGTAGCCACCGACCTTCTCGTCGTAGCGGTCGGCGGTGCCGGTCTTGCCGGCGACCCGGTAGCCGTCGATCTTCGCCTTGGGCGCGGTGCCCTCCTCGGAGACGACCCCCTCGAGCATCCGGTTGATCGCGGTCGCCGTCTGCTCCGAGACCACGCGCTCCCGCTTGGCCGCCGGGGCGGGCGTCCATCCGCCCTCGCCGTCAGCGGTCTCGGCGACGAGCGTCGGGGTGATCCGGACGCCCTTGTTGGCGATGGTCTGGAAGACGCCGGCCACCTGGACGGCAGTCGTCGACAGGCCCTGGCCGTAGGTCACCGTGTAGCGCTGGACGCCGTCCCAGGCGTCGGCGTTCGGCAGCAGCCCGCCGGACTCGCCCGGGAAGCCGGAGCCGGTCGTCTGGCCGAGGCCGAACTTGCGGAAGTACTGCTCGAGGGTCTTCGGCTCCATCGTCTCGCCGATGAGCATCATGCCGGTGTTGCTCGACTGGGCCAGGGCGCCGGCAACGGTGCGGTACTCCAGCGGGTGAGGGTGGCTGTCCCGCAGCGTCGCGTCGTAGCGGCGGAGGTGGTCCGGCAGGATCATCGGGGTGTCGGGGGTGATCGTCCCCTCCTCGAGCCCGGCCGCGACCGTCATGATCTTGCTCGTCGAGCCCGGCTCGAAGACGTCGCTGAAGGCGAGGTTGCTGAAGACCCCCTTGGCGTCCCCGAGGTTGTTCGGGTCGAAGGTCGGGTAGCTCGCGAGGGCGATGAGCTCACCGGTGTCGACCCGCTGGACGACGACCGTCCCGGAGAGCGCGTCGGTCTCCTCGACCTTCGCGGCGAGGGCGTTCTGCGCGTACCACTGCACGTCGTTGTCGATCGTGAGGCGCACGTCCTTGCCGGGCTTGGCCGAGCTGACGTCAGCGCTGGCGTTGGGCAGTCGGCTGCCGTCGAGGGCGACCTCGTAGCTCGCGTCGCCCGGGGTGCCCTTGAGGGTTGTGTCGAGCATGAGCTCGAGCCCGCCGCCGGCGGTCTGGTCCTGGGGCTGGACGAAGCCGACGAGACTGGCGACGGTCGTCGACTGCGGGTAGGTGCGCTGCGACGAGCGCTCGCTGTAGACGCCGGGGATGCCGAGCCGGCTGATGGTGCGCCAGGTGAGCGGCGAGATGTTCTTCGCGAGGATCGTGTAGCGGCGCTCGCCGGTGAGCGCCGCGACGAGCTCGGCCTCGTCCTTCTTGAGGATCGGGGCGAGGTCCTCGGCAGCGCCCTTGACCCCGACGGTCGTGCGCTCGCCGTCGACCCGCTTGGTGTACTCGGGCACGGCGGTCTGGTCGACGACGACGATGCGCCGCTCGGCCGAGCTCGCGAGGACGGTGCCGTGGGCGTCGAAGATGGTCCCCCGACGCGCGGGGATCGACTCGGTCGTCGTGCGCTGCGCCAGCGCGTCACGGGCCACAGCCTCGGAGTCGAAGCCCTGGATCCGGAGCAGCTGCGCCCCGAAGAGGCTGAGGACGAAGAGGCAGGCCACCATGAGCGCGCGCATGCGCAGGCGGGCGTTGCCGGGGGGCGGCGGCGTGGCCCCAGCGGTACGGCCCTGGGGCGGGCGCGGACACG
>JBHWMJ010000293.1:0-11670 GCA_043423105.1 Marihabitans sp. | reverse complement strand
CGAGTCGCAGACGCCCGCCCCGCAGGTCGAGGACATCGCCCCGACCCCGCCGCCGGTCACCGACGGGCCCGAGGCCCCGCCCGCACCGCCGCGCGCGTAGCGCCAGCAGGAACACCTGACGACGACACCCGGTCGGCTACCTAGGCTGGCCGGGTGTCGTGGTGGGAGATCCTGATCGTCGTCGTCGCCGGAGTGTGGGCGGGCGGCATCAACACCGTCGTCGGATCGGGGACGCTCGTGACCTTCCCGACCCTGCTCGCGCTCGGCGTCCCGCCAGTCACGGCGAACATGTCGAACTCCCTCGGCCTCGTCGCCGGGGGCATCACCGGGACGTGGGGCTACCTGCCGGAGCTGCGGGGAGCGGGTCGCTTCGTCGCCCGGCTCGTCCCGATGTCACTCGTCGGGGCGGTTACCGGCGCGCTCCTCCTGCTGTGGCTGCCGCCCGAGGCATTCGAGGCGGTCGTGCCGGTCCTTATCGGGCTAGGGGTCCTCCTCGTGATCTTTGGTCCGCGGATCCAGGCACGGGCCCGACGGCACCACGTCGAGGGCTCGCCGGACCCGACGTGGCACGTGGTCGCGCTCATGGCCGGAGTCCTCGTCGCGGGCATCTACGGCGGCTACTTCGGGGCTGCGCAGGGCGTGATCCTCATGGGTCTGCTGAGCACGCTGAGCACCGAGCCGCTCCAGCGGCTCAACGGTGTGAAGAACGTCCTCGGCACGATCGTCAACTCAATCGGCTCGCTCGTCTTCGTCGTCGTCTCGCCCGAGCTCATCTCGTGGTCGATCGCGCTCATGGTCGGGGTGGGGGCGCTGCTCGGCGGGGTGATCGGGGCGCGAGTCGGACGACGACTGCCACCCAACGTCCTCCGTGCGGTGATCGTCGTCATCGGCGTCGTCGGGATCGTCAAGATGGTCTTCTTCCCCTGACCGTGGGCATCGATGGCGCCACCGTCCTGGCGCTCGGTCTCGCCGTGCTCGCCGGATCGGTCGTCCAGTCCTCGGTGGGGTTCGGGCTGGCCGTCGTGGCGGCCCCCTTCGTGATCGTCCTCGCACCCGACCTCATGCCGGGGGCGCTCATCCTGGCGGTCGTCGCGCTGTCGCTGCGGACGATCGACCTCCGAGCCACACGAGGCAGCGCCGTCGTGGCCGGCGGGGTCTCCGGCGTCACCGGCACCGCTGCGGCGATCGGCGGGCCGTTCATGGCGATGGTCCTCCAGCACGAGGCCCCGACCAGGCTGCGCTCCAGGCTCGCGGTGTTCTTCACCGCCGGATCGATCCTCGGCCTCGGTGCCCTTGCCGTCGGATGCGGACCGGCTGCGCCGGTGGGTCCTGGGGTTCAGCACCGTCGCCGCGGTGGCCGTCATCGTGCGAGCGATCGTCCTCGCGTGAGCCCCGACTAGGCTGCCGCGGTGCCCATCGAGATCAGCGATCCGGAGGACCCGCGCCTGCGCGACTACGTCGGACTGACGGACGTCGCGCTGCGGCGGGTGCTCGAGCCCGAGGGTGGGCTCTACCTCGCGGAGTCGGAGAAGGTCATCCGCCGGGCCCTGAGCGCTGGTCACCGTCCACGCTCGCTGCTCATGTCGCCGCGGTGGCTCGACCCTCTCGGCGACGTCGTCGAGCGGTGCGAGCAGGACGGCGTGCCGGTCTACGTCGCGGACCCGGCGGTCGTCGAGGCGATCACCGGCTTCAACCTCCACCGCGGGGCGCTGGCCTCGATGCACCGGCCCGAGCTGCCGACCGTGGAGGAGGTCTGCTCGGGCGCACGCAGGGTGCTCGTCCTCGAGGACCTCGTCGACCACACGAACGTCGGCGCAGTCTTCCGCTCGGCTGCCGCGCTGGGGATCGACGCGGTTCTCGTGACACCGCGCTGCGCGGACCCGCTCTACCGGCGTTCGGTCCGTGTGTCGATGGGCACGGTCTTCCAGGTGCCGTGGACCCGGCTCGAGAAGTGGCCTCGGGACGTGGAGCGGCTGCAGGACCTCGGCATGACTGTGGCTGCGCTGGCGCTGACCGACGACGCCGTGAGCCTCGACGAGCTCGCCGCGCAGCCGCCTGAGCGGCTCGCCCTCGTCGTCGGCACGGAGGGGGACGGTCTGTCGCGGCGCACCCTGACGCAGTCCGACCTCACGGTGACGATCCCCATGCAGGGCGGGGTCGACTCGCTCAACGCGGCGGCGGCGAGCGCCGTGGCGGTCTGGGCGCTCCGGGCCTGACTCAGCCCTTGTTCTCGTACGTCCCGGTGATCGTCGCCCGCCCGACGGTGCGGAAGAGGTAGTTGAAGGATGCGACGGTGCACGAGACGTCCCCGTTGATCTCGAGCTCACCGGGCTCGCAGTCGAGGGCGTGGACCGCGAAGACGTAGCGGTGCGGCCGGTCGCCCTCCGGTGGCGCGGCACCCCCGAATGCCTGGCTCCCGAAGTCCGTCGTCGTCATGTAGGCACCGCCGGGCAGGTCGGCTCCGCCCTCGGCTCCCGCACCTTCCGCGAGGCTCGTCACGTTGGCGGGGATGTCGACGACCGTCCAGTGCCAGAAGCCGGCCGGCGTCGGGGCGTCCGGGTCGAAGCAGGAGACGGCATAGCTCTTCGTCCCCTCGGGTGCCCCGCTCCAGGACAGCTGCGGGCTGCGGTTGCCGCCGCTGAAGCCCCAGTCGTCGAAGACGTGGGTGTCCGACAGCGCGTCGCCGTCGGCGAAGCTCTCGGACGTCACCTCGAAGGAGGGCACGTCCGGCAGCAGCGAGTACGGGTCGGGTGCGGTCGGGCGGCTGTTGATGTCCATGGTTCGACCCTAGCCAGCCTGCCCCTCCCTCCGGGGGCGAAGGGGGAGAGCCGACGCCTCAGCGGACGAGCCGGTCGAGCAGCCGCTCGAGCTCGCCGGCCGGGTCGGGCGTCAGTCCGGTGTGCACCGGCCCGGGACGGACCACGGTCGAGCGGGGGGCGCTGAGCCAGCCGAAGCGCCGCCCGTCGTCGGGGAGGTCGGGGCGACCCCCGCCGCTCACCCCCTTCGCCACGTCGCAGACGACCTCGAGCGCCGCGGCGACCGCGCCGAGGTCCAGCTCGGGGTCGAGGGCGCGCAGGCGGGCCTCGTCGACGGCGAAGAGGGCGCCGAGGAAGTCGGCGGACTGGCAGCGCAGCACGACGCCGACGTTGACGAACTCCTCGCGCTCGGCGCGGGGGACGCAGCGGAGCACGACGTACTGGTAGGTCTGGGGGACGCTCAACGGCCACCCCCGGGCAGCCAGGCGGCAGGGGTGGCCAGCCGGTCGAGCAGGTGCTCGACGTAGGCGTCGCGCACGGCTGCCGACCCCGGCAGGTGCACGCCCTCATCGTCGGTCTCGAGCCACTCGTCGGGCACGAGGTCGACGATGCCCCGGATCGTCGCCTCGTCGAGGACGGCGACGGCCCGCTCGTGCACCGCGGCGACGTCCCGGGTGAGCTCGCGCAGGACGTGCGTCGAGGCGTCGAAGGGCTGCACGGCGAAGCGCTCGGCGTTCGGTGCCTTGCGGACCCAGCCGTGGTGGAACCACAGGGCAGCGCCGTGGTCGATGGCCCACACGCGGCCGTGCCAGAGGAGCAGGTTGGGGTTGGCCCAGGTGCGGTCGACGTTCGCCATGAAGGAGTCGAGCCACACGATCGCGTCGGCGACCTCGGCAGGAGCCGGGCGCGAGCCGTCGTAGCCGAAGGCGCCCGGGAGGTAGTCCATCCCGAGGTTGAGGCCGACCGAGGCGGTGAGCAGGTCCTGGACCTCCTCGTCGGCCTCGAAGCGGGCGATCTCGCGCGACAGGTCGACGGTGACGAGGTCGGGGATGGCGATACCCAGCGCCCGGCCGACCTCGCCGACGATCACCTCCGCGACGAGGACCTTGAGCCCCTGCCCGGCCCCGCGCATCTTCACGACGTACATCCCGAGGTCGTCGGCCTCGACGAGGCCCGGCATGGAACCTCCTTCGCGCAGGGGGACCGCGTAGCGGGTCGCGGTGACGTGAGGGAGCACGGCGGAAGCCTACGGGGGCGGCGTCGGGTGACGAAGGACGACCACTCGAGGACGAGAAGCGCCACCATGAGCGACGCAACCGGCACATTCACCGCGGAGGACATCCGTTTCGGCGGGGGAGGGGGTGAGTCCGACCGGGCGCTCGTCGCGGAGACGATGCAGGAGATCATCGGCCGGTTGGGGCAGCTCCGCGAGCAGGCGGACGCCGAGCTGAGCGTCAAGGATCGCGACTCGGCCGGCCCGAGGACCGCAGCTCCGGCTCAGCGGAGGTGGCGACGACCTTCGGCAGCCCGTGCACGGTCACCGGGACACGATCCGCGGCTGACCGCGAGCACGACGAAGGCCCCGAGCTCAGCGGTTCGGGGCCTTCGTCGATCTGTGTCCGAGGGGGGACTTGAACCCCCATGCCCTAATACGGGCACTAGCACCTCAAGCTAGCGCGTCTGCCAATTCCGCCACCCGGACGAGGTACCGATGTCCGGCCGGGGAGGCCGTTCACCGAGGAGAAAACTTAGCACGCGCCACTCCCGTCACGAAATCCGCTTGGATGGGTCGATGCCTGCCCTTCCGCTCGTCCCGCTGGGGACGGTCCTGCTGCCGGGGGCGCCTCTGCGGCTGCAGGTCTTCGAGGACCGCTACCTCACCCTGCTGCGGGACCTCGGCGAGCTCGACGCGCCGGACCGGCTCTTCGGGGTCGTGGCGATCCGGCGGGGCCACGAGGTCGGCGAAGGGAGAGCCGCGGACCTCTACGAGGTGGGGTGCCTGGCCCAGGTGCAAGCCGTCGAGCTGGTCCGTGGGCAGGGGCGGCCGGTCTACCGGCTGGCAGCCGTCGGCACCCGCCGCTTCCGGATCGACGCGCTCGTCGACGCCAGCCGGCCCTACCCGAGCGCCGAGGTGACGATGCTCGACGACCTCGAGGAGGAGAACGCCGTCGAGGTGCGCCGCCTGGGGGAGCGGCTCGTCTCCACCTTCGTCGCGTACCGGCGGGCGGTCGGGGCGCCGGAGACGCACATCGTCGGGCCGCTGGAGGCCGTCGCGGCGCAGGTCGTCGACGCCATGCCCGTCGGGATCGGTGACCGGCAGCGCGTCCTGGAGGCCGGGAGCGGATCGGCGCGGATCCGAGCGGCGCTGGCCCTCGTCCAGCGGGAGAGCGCGATCCTCTCCGCCTTCCGCGCGGTGCCGGTGCCGAAGGGCGAGGTCAGCCCGAACTGACCCCGGGGCAGGCCGGCACTCAGGCGGCGGGCTCGGTCTCCCGTGGGCCGCGGCGGCTGACGAGCGCCCCGAAGGCCGCGGCGAGGAAGAACATCACGATGCCGTAGACGGCCGGCGGCACGGCCATCTGCGCCGAGTCGAGCACCGTCAGGGCGACGGCGATGGCGAGCGTGCTGTTGTGCAGCCCGATCTCGAAGCCCGATGCCATGGCCTCGGGGTGGGTCATGCCGAGGAGCTTCGGCACGACGTAGCCGACGATGAGCGAGATCGTGCAGAAGAGGACGCAGATCAGCCCGACGTCCCTGATGTACGAGCCGATGTTGTCCCTCTCGCCGAGCACCGCCCCGGCGATGACGAGCATGAGCAGGATCGCCGACGCGATGCGAACAGGCTTGTCCATCCGCTCGGCGAACTCGGGAGAGCGGCGGCGGATCGCCATGCCGATGACGACGGGCAGGAGGACCACGGCGAAGACCTGGAGCAGCTTGCCGGTCTGCATCCCGAGGTTGTCCTCCTCAGGGGCGAAGTGCGAGATCGCGAGGTTGGCGATGAGCGGCAGGGTGATGATCGCGAGCACCGAGTTGATGGCCGTAAGGGTGATGTTCAGGGCCACGTCGCCGCGGAAGAGGTGGCTGTAGAGGTTGGCCGTCGTCCCACCGGGCGAGGCCGCGAGGAGCATGAAGCCGACGGCCAGCAGCGGAGCGAGGCCGAAGCCCTTGACGAGCGCGAACGCGACGAGCGGCAGCAGGATCACCTGGCAGGCCAGCGCGACAACCACTGCCCTGGGGCGTCGGGCCACCCGGGAGAAGTCGTTCGGGGTGAGGTCGAGCCCGAGCCCGAGCATGATGACGGCGAGTGCGACCGGCAGCCCGATCGTCAGCAGTGACGAGTCCATGGCCGGAGGGTAGCTGTTGGGTTACCCGAGAGTAGGGACGAAGGGGCTGACCCGCGCGTGTCTACAGTGGCGGCCATGGAGATCACCGCCCCCGAGCACGAGGTCGTCCAGCTCTGCCAGGAGCTCATCCGGATCGACACGACGAACTACGGACCCGACCGCGAGGGCCCGGGGGAGCGGGAAGCAGCGGAGTACGTCGTGCAGCGGCTGCGCGAGGTGGGGCTGGAGCCAGAGACCTTCGAGTCGGCCCCGGGACGGGTCAGCGTCGCCGTGCGCATCCCTGGTGCAGACCGCGAGCGCGGGGCGTTGTGCATCCACGGCCACCTCGACGTCGTCCCGGCCGACGCGAACGACTGGAGCGCCGACCCCTTCGCCGGCGAGATCAGGGACGGCTGCGTCTGGGGCCGAGGTGCCGTCGACATGAAGGACATGGACGCGATGATCCTCGCGTGCGTGCGGCACCTGGCGCGGACCGGCACGGTGCCGCCGCGTGACCTCGTCGTCGTCTTCTTCGCCGACGAGGAGGCCGGCGGCGACTTCGGCAGCCACTTCATGGTCAAGGAGCACCCCGAGGTCTTCGAGGGGGTGACCGAGGCCATCAGCGAGGTCGGGGGCTACAGCGTCACCGTCCCGACGAAGGAGGGCGGCGAGAAGCGCGCGTACCTGCTCCAGACGGCGGAGAAGGGCATCGCCTGGCTGCGGCTGCACGCCGAGGGTCGCGCCGGGCACGGGTCGGTCCCGACGGACGACAACGCGATCGTCCACCTCGCGGAGGCCATCGGCCGGATCAACGCCCACAAGTGGCCGCGCGAGTACATCGCGTCGGTGCGTGAGCTGCTCGACGGGCTGAGCGAGATGACTGGCGTCGGCTACAGCGACGAGGACCTCGACGAGCTGCTCGAGCACCTCGGGGGTGCTCAGGGCTTCGTCCGCGGCACGCTCCAGGACACGGCGAACGTCACGATGCTCGAGGGTGGCTACAAGCACAACGTCATCCCGCAGAACGCCTCCGCGGCGCTCGACGCCCGCTTCCTCCCTGGCCACGAGGAGCAGCTCATGGCGACGATCCGCGATCTCGCCGGCGACAAGGTCCGCGTCGAGGTCGAGCACCGCGACATCGCGCTCGACGCACCTTTCGGCGGCGAGCTCGTCGAGCGGATGAAGGAGGCCCTGCGGGCCGAGGACCCCGACGCCGAGATCCTCCCGTACTGCCTCTCCGGCGGGACCGACAACAAGGCGCTGTCGACCCTCGGGATCATCGGCTACGGCTTCGCGCCGCTCCGGCTGCCGGCCGACCTCGACTTCGCCCCGATGTTCCACGGGATCGACGAGCGGGTGCCGACCGAGTCCCTCGAGTTCGGGGCGAAGGTCCTGCTGCGGCTCATCGAGACCTGCTGACGTCCGACGTGGCGTCGGGACGCGGCATCCGGATGATCTTGCGGCGCAGCCACGAGCGCTGCTGACCGCCCATGTAGCGCACCGTCCGGTGCAGCTCCCAGCGGCCGTACTCGGCGTGCTCGGCGAGCGCCGCCCGGATCTGCGAGCGCGTCGCCTCCCGCGGGAAGCGCAGGACCTGGAACTCGTACTCAACCATCGTGCGCCATCGTCGCATCGAGCGGTACGGTCATGCCATGACCGCCGACCCGCGCGCCGCTCTCAACAAGCTCATCGCGACCTTCGAGCGTCACCTCGAAGCCTCGGCCGGTCGCAACGGCGAGGACGACCCCCGGGTCGTCGCCGCCTACGAGGACCTTGCTGACGCGTTCGAGGCCTACGACGACGCCCTCAACGACGCCTACGGCGAGATGACGCCGCTCATCGTCGTCGACGATGCCGACCTCGATGGTGGCGACGACGACGCCGACAGCGGCGACGAGGAGTACGACGAGGACGAGGACGACGACCGGTACTCGGGGCTCGACGACGAGGACTACGACGACGACCGCGACGAGGACGACGACCGCAGCTGACCCTCCCCGCCTCCGGACGTCAGGTCAGAGCCACCCGGAGCGCTTGAAGAGCCGGTAGAGCGTGAGGCACGCCAGCACCATGAGGGCGATGACGACGTAGTAGCCGTAGTAGAGCTCCCGCCCACCCACGGTGACGCTCGCGGTGAGCTCGGGCATGCGGGTGAAGTTCATGCCGTAGACGCCGGCGATCATCGTCGGCAGTGCGGCGATCGCGACCCAGGCCGAGATCTTGCGCATGTCCTCGTTCTGCTGCACCGCGACCTTGTTCTGCTCGACCCCGACCTGCGCGAGGTGCGCGCTGAGCACGTCGGTGAGGAGCCTGTCCATCGACTCGAGGTTGTCGATCGCCTGGGAGAGATGGTCGGCGACGTCGCGGAAGAGCAGCCGGAGCTCTTCGTCGCCCACGGGGGAGGACAACGCGGTGAGCAGGCTCAGGGGCCGGGTCAGCGGGATCGCCGCCCGCTTGAACTCGAGGACCTCGCGCTTGAGCCGGTAGATGTCCTCGGAGCTCACCCGCGAGTCGGCCGCGAAGACGTCGGTCTCGATCTCGTCGAGGTCGAGCTGCAGCTCGTCCTCGATGCGCAGGTACTCGTCGACGACCGTGTCGAGGATCCCGTGCAGGACGCCCCACGGACCGTGACGAAGCGCGTCCGGCTCGGTCTCGAGGCGCTGCCGGAGGTTGGCGAGCGGGCTGGCCTCGCCGCGACGGACCGTGAGGACGTAGCCGGGTCCGACGAAGACCATGAGCTCACCGGTCTCGATGTCGGAGGTCGTGTCGTCGTACCGCAGCGGTTTGAGCACCGCGAACCAGGTGTCGTCGTCGTAGCGCTCGATCTTGGCGCGCTGGTCACCGGTGACGGCGTCCTCGATGGCCAGCGGGTGCAGGCGCAGCTCATCACCGACGATGTGCTGGAAGGTCTCGGGGCTGGGGTCCTTGAGGCCGATCCACACGAAGTCGGAGAGCGTCTCGTCGGAGCCGCCTGCGCGGATCTGGGTCACGGTGTCGCTGATGTCGTGGCAGGGCAGCCGCTGCCCGTCGCGGTATCGGGCCTGGTCGACGATCACCGCGCCATCATGACGCACGTAGCCTGGGACCGTGGCCTACTGCGTCCTCCTCCGCCATGCCCGTTCGACGGCGAACACGGCCGGCGTCCTCGCCGGCTGGTCCGACGGGGTGCACCTCGACGACGCCGGGCGCGAGCAGGCCGCAGAGGTGGCCGACCGGCTCGCCCACCTGCCGCTCGTCCGCGTCGTGAGCAGCCCGTTGCCCCGGTGCCTCGAGACGGTCGGCCCCCTGGCGGACCAGCTCGACCTCGAGGTCGAGCGCAGCGACGACCTGGGCGAGGCGCGCTACGGCGCGTGGACTGGTCGCCCTTTGAAGGAGCTCGCCGAGGACCCCCTCTGGGAGACCGTGCAGCGCACGCCGAGCCGGGCGGTCTTCCCCGCCTCCGACGAGCACGAGCACGAGTCGCTCGCGAGGATGGCGCAACGCGCCGTCGCCGAGGTGCGCCGTATCGACACGGAGGTCGAGGCTGAGCACGGGAGCCACGCGATGTGGCTCGCCGTCAGTCACGGAGACATCATCAAGGCGGTCGTCGCCGATGCTGCCGCGACACCGCTGGACGATTTCCAGAGGATCGTCGCCGACCCCGCCTCGGTGAGCGTCCTGCGCTACACCGAGCAGCGCCCCTTCGTCCTGCGGCTCAACGACAGCGGGCCGCTGCGCCCGGTGCCGCCGCCTGCCCCGGGGACGGACGACGGGCCTGCCTCCGGGGACGCCGTCGTCGGCGGGGGAGCGGGCTAGGGTCGCACCATGAGCGTCATCGAGTTCGACCCCCCGGAGCGCTTCGTCGTGGGGACCGTCGGCCCGCCCGGGCAGCGGACCTTCTTCATCCAGGCCAGCGACGACCGTCGCCGCAGCCAGGTCTCGGTCGAGAAGATGCACGTCGGGGTGCTCGCGGAGCGTCTCGAGACCCTGCTCGACGAGGTTGGCGGGCACGAAGGGGGTGTCAGCGCGGCCGTCGAGGCGGCCGACAACGCGCCCCTCGACACCCCGATCTCCGAGGACTTCCGGGTCCGCGCGCTGTCGCTCTCGTGGGACACTGAGCGCCGCGTCGTCGTCATCGAGGCGCACGACCACGACCCGGACGAGGTGGCCGAGGACCTCGCCCTGACGAGCCCGGACGTCAGCACCCTGCGGGTGACGCTCAGCCCGCGCCAGGCCCGCGCCTTCGCTCGACGGTGCGGGACGGTCGTCGCGGCCGGCCGGCCCTCGTGCCCCTTCTGCGGTGGCCCCCTCGACCCCGAGGGCCACATCTGCCCCAGGGCGAACGGGTACCGGCGCTGACCGCCGCCACGACGCCGATGGAGGACGACCTCGCCCTCGGTGAGCTGACCCTGCTCGGGGCGCACCCCGCGGCGAGCAACCTCGCGGTCGTCGGCACGGTCGAGCGTGACGGTCGGCGGACCCTCGTCGTCTACAAGCCGGTGCAGGGGGAGCGGCCGCTGTGGGACTTCCCCGACGGTCACCTCGCTCACCGCGAACGCGCGGCCTACCTCGTGGCGCGCACCGGCGCGTGGACCTGCGTCCCTGTCACCGTGCTGCGAGATGGGCCGCTCGGCCCGGGGTCGGTCCAGGAGTGGATCGGTGGTGTCGAGGAGCCCGCGCCCACCCCGGTCGACGTGACGCTGCCGACAGAGGTGCCCGACGGGTCTCTCGTCGTCCTCGCCGGCGAGGACGAGCGCGGACGCGAGGTCGTGCTCAGCCACCCCGATGAGCCTGCTCTGCGGTCGCTCGCCGTCCTCGACGTCGTGCTCAACAGCAGCGACCGCAAGGGCGGGCACGTGCTCCTCGACGAGCGGGGTGTCCACGGCATCGACAACGGCGTGAGCCTGCATGTCGAGCCCAAGCTGCGGACCGTGCTCTGGGGGTGGGCGGGGCAGCCGCTGACCGAGCCGGACCGGGCCCGCGTCGAGAGTGTGCTCAGGGCGCTGGAGGACGGTTCGCTGAGCTCCGACCTCACCGAACTGCTTACCCCGGACGAGATCGACGCGCTTCGCGCGCGCTGCGCGGCGCTCATGGCTGCTAGCCGTCATCCGCAACCGGGTACCGGCTGGCCGAACGTCCCGTGGCCGCCGATGTGACGGACCGTAGGCTGACCCCCGTGAAGTCCTGGTCCGCCCCTGCTGTCCCGACCCTCCCCGGCACCGGGCCCACCCCCGAGGTCCACGACGTCCTCGACGACGAGGTCCGCCCGGTCCGGCCGATCGAGGGCCGGGTCAGCCTCTACGTCTGCGGGGTCACCCCCTACGACACGACCCACATGGGTCACGCGGCGACCTACGTGACCTTCGACCTGCTGCACCGCGCCCTGCTCGACGCCGGGCTGCCCGTCGACTACGTGCAGAACGTCACCGACGTCGACGACCCGCTGCTCGAGCGAGCGGCTCGCGACGGTGTGGACTGGCGGGACCTCGCGGTCGACCAGACCGCCCTCTTCCACGAGGACATGGTGGCGCTGCGCGTCATCCCGCCGAAGGCGTACGTGGGTGTCGTCGAGGCGATGCCGACGATCGTCGAGGTCGTCGAGCGGCTCGTCG
>JBHWMJ010000279.1:0-2940 GCA_043423105.1 Marihabitans sp. | reverse complement strand
TAGGTGTTCTTGATGTCCTCGGGCAGGTCCTCCCAAGAGGTCGCCTGCTTCTCGGTGGACTTCACGAAGTACTTGATGTTCTGGAAGTCGATGCCGGTGAGGTCGCTCCCCCAGCTCGGCATGGGCTTCTTGTCGAAGAGGCCGAGGGCCTTGCGGCGGAGCGCGAGCATCCACTCCGGCTCGCTCTTGCGGGCCGAGATGTCGTCGACGACGGCCTGGCTCAGCCCGCGCTGCGCGGACGCACCGGCGGTGTCGGAGTCGGCCCAGCCGTACTCGTAGCGGCCGATGTCCTTGAGGCCTGGGTTGAGGTCCTCGATGTTCGTGGTCATCGCGAGCGCCTCTCTCTGGTTGTGGGGTCTGTGGTGGACGAAGGGGTGGGGACGAAGGTGGTGCAGACGTGGTCGCCCTGGGCGAGGGTGGCCAGTCGTTGGACGTGGACGCCGAGGAGGCGCGAGAACGCCTCGGTCTCGGCCTCGCACAGCTCGGGGAACTCGGCGGCGACGTGCTGCACCGGGCAGTGACCCTGGCACAGCTGGACGCCGGTGAGCGCACCCGCCCCGACGGGACGGGCCGTCGCTGCGTAGCCGTCGCGACGCAGTGCCGCGACGAGGGCGTCGGCCCGCGCGGCGGGGTCGTCGCCCGCCTCGGCAAGCTCGTCGGCGTAGCGCTCCTCGAGGCGTGCCACCCGGGACCGGGCGAACTCGGCGACCGCGTCGTCGCCAGCGGCCTCACGCAGGAAGCGGACCGCGTCGGCGGCGAGGACGTCGTAGCCAGCGGGCAGGACGTCGTGACCGGCTTCTGTGACGACCCACTCGCGAGCGGGTCGGCCGCGGCCGCGCTTGCCCGCGGCGGGGTCACGGTCCTCGACGACGCCGTCGGCGGCGAGCTGGTCGAGGTGGCGTCGGACCCCGGGCGGGGTGAGCCCGAGGTCGGCCGCGATGCGGGCCGCCGAGATCGGGCCGTGCTGGCTGACCGCCGCGAGCACCCGGTCGCGGGTTCGCGAGTCTCCCTCGGCGGCGCCGAGGTCGGGCCCCTGCGGGGCACGGCGGGGATTAACCACACGGCAACGTTACGTAAATGCGGGACATTTGACAAAGCAAGGCGGCCCTTACCTGGGGCCGGTCGAGGGGTGGCGTCGACGCCGTGCGTCGGCACATAGAATCGCTGATCGTGAGTGCCGCCGTCGACGTGACCGACCTGCGCCGCGCCTTCGGCTCCACGGTCGCCGTCGACGGGGCGACCTGGTCGGCTCACGCGGGCGAGATCACCTGCGTCCTCGGCCCCAACGGTGCGGGCAAGACGACGACCATCGAGTGCCTCGAGGGGCTCCAGCGCCCCGACGGGGGCACGGTCCGCGTCCTCGGCGCCGACCCCCTTCGCGCCGGCGCCGACCACCGGGCCCGCGTCGGGGTCATGCTCCAGGACGGCGGCCTGCCCCAGAGCGTCACGCCCCGACGCCTCCTGGCCCACCTCGCGCGGCTGACCACCGGTGGCAGGGACCGTCTCGACACTCTCGTCGACGAGCTCGGCATCGGCTCCTTCGACAGCACCTCCGTGCGTCGCCTCTCCGGCGGTCAGCGTCAGCGCCTCGCCCTGGCGGCCGCGCTCCTCCACTCCCCCGACGTCGCCTTCCTCGACGAGCCGAGCGCCGGGCTCGACCCGCACGCCCGGCTGGACGTCTGGCGCATCGTCGAGGCCGAGGCCGAGCGCGGAGCCGCGGTCGTCGTGACGACCCACTCCTTCGACGAGGCCGAGCGTCTGGCCAGCCGGATCGTCATCATGCACCGGGGTCGGGTCGTCGCCGACGCGCCCACCACCGAGCTCGTCGCCGAGGGCGGGCTCGAGCGCACCTACTTCGCCCTCACGGGGGTAGACCGATGAGCGCGACCGCCGCCCCCTTCGCCACCAGGGTCCTCGCCCAGGCCCGCTTCGAGGCCGGCATCCTCCTGCGCAACGGCGAGCAGCTGCTCATCTCGATCATCCTGCCCGTGATGACGCTCGTCGGGCTGACCCTCGCGCCCTTCCCCGACCTCGGGAGCGCCCGGCGCATCGACGTCGTCGCGCCAGGCGTGCTCGGGCTCGTCGTCATGAGCACCGCCTTCACCGGCCAGGCGATCCAGACCGGCTTCGACCGCCGCTACGGCGTGCTCCGATACCTCGGCACCACCCCGCTCGGGCGCACCGGGCTGCTCGGGGCGAAGGGGGTGGCCGTCGCGGCCGTCCTCGTCCTCCAGCTCGCCGTCGTGGCCGCCGTTGCCCTCACGATGGGCTGGCAGCCTCGCTGGGCCTGGCTCCCGGTCGCCCTCGTCACCCTCCTGCTCGGCACGTGGTGCTTCGTCGCGCTCGCCCTGGCGCTCGCGGGGACGCTGCGGGCCGAGGCGGTGCTCGCGCTGGCAAACCTCGTGTGGGTGCTGCTGCTCGCCGTCGGTGGTGTCGTGGTCCCGGCGACGGCGATGCACGAGCAGGCCGACCAGGTCGTGCGCTGGCTCCCCTCCGCCGCCCTGGGCGACGGCATGCGGGAGCCGCTGCTCCACGGCGACCTCCCGCTTCTCCCCTGGCTCGTGCTCGGCCTCTGGGCCAGCGCCGCGACCGCGGTCGCCGCCCGCACCTTCCGCTGGTCCGACTGAGCCGACCCGCGCCCGGCGTGGTGGCCGTCACGCCGTACCGTGGTGGGGTGCCGTCCTCGCCCGCCGTCGCCCCCCCCGCCCCCCCCACCGAATGAGAACAAAGAGAACCTGGCTTCCCTCTGTCATCTCTGATCAGCACCATGGTTGCGCTCAGCAGGTGCTAAGCAGAACTGGGTGCAGGACTGACACTGAACTTGTGCTGTGTGGAATCTTAGTGGTAGTTTTGACTATTGTACTTTTGGGGTTCAACATCCAACTCCTGCAATGATCTGCTACAAGTGTCACTAGTGAACCTCCAAAGTTTCTGTTCCTC
>JBHWMJ010000217.1:0-16736 GCA_043423105.1 Marihabitans sp. | reverse complement strand
ACAGCGATGACGTCCAGGACGTCTACGCCAACGGCGACATCTCCGACGAGGTCCTCGCACAGCTCGAATCCGAGGACTGACCCCTCTCGGCGGAGACCTCTCAGCCGCCCCCGCGCGTGTCGCTCACCGGCACGACGGGGGCGGCTGCGTAGTTTGGGGTCCGAACAGGTGTTCGGACGGTACCCGTGGGCGTCACCACGGGCGAAGGGAGTCGACGTTGCGAGTCCTCGGCGTGGACCCGGGCCTGACCCGGTGCGGTCTCTCGGTCGTCGACCGGGGTCCGCGAGGGGACCTCGCTCCCTCGGCGGCGAAGCCCCGGATGGTCGCCGTGGGCGTCGTCCGGACGACGAGCGACCGGGTGACGGGGGACCGGCTCGCCTACCTCCAGGGCGAGCTCGACGCCTGGCTCGACCGCTTCGAGCCCGACGTCATCGCGATCGAGAGGGTCTACGTGGCCGAGCACGTCCCGACCGTCATGACGACGGTCATGGCCAGCGGCCTGATCCACCTCGCCGGGGCCCGACGGGGGCTCGTCGTCCACGAGCACACCCCGACCGAGGTCAAGGCCGCGGTCACCGGTTCCGGCCGGGCCGACAAGGCCCAACTGACGAGCGTGATCACCCGGGTCCTCGGGCTGAGCGAGGCGCCTCGCCCCGCGGACGCCGCCGACGCCCTGGCCGTCGCCCTCTGCCACCTCTGGCGGGGGAGCGGCACCACCCGGCTCGCCGAGGCGGCCGCCTCCGAGCGCGCCCGACTCGCTGCCATGGGAGGCCGAGCATGATCGCGTCCGTCACCGGGACCGCCCGCCACGTCGGGCTCGACCGGGTCGTCGTCGAGGTGGGCGGGGTCGGCATGCTCGTCCACACCCCGCCGTCCGTGGCTGCGGCCGCACGGACAGGCACCGAGGTCAGCCTCGCGACGACGCTCGTCGTCCGAGAGGACTCGATGACTCTCTACGGATTCGCCGAGGACGGGCACCGCGACACCTTCGAGCTGCTCCAGACGGTCTCCGGCGTCGGGCCGCGCGTGGCGCTGGCCATCGTCTCGGTGCTCAGCCCGGAGCAGCTCGCGGCGGCGATCGCCGACGAGGACGTGCGCACGCTGACGAAGGTCCCCGGCATCGGCAAGAAGGGCGCCGAGCGGCTCGTCCTCGAGCTGCGCGACAAGATCGGCGCCGTCCCCGGGGCTGGCGGCGCTGCGCCGACCGTGGCTCCCGCTGTGGCGCCCTGGCGGGGTCAGGTCGTCGAGGCGCTCGTCGGCCTCGGCTACTCGAGCGCCCAGGCGGAGTCGGCGGTCGAGCGCGCGGCTTCGACCCTCGGGGACGACCCGGACGTCTCGGTAGCCCTGCGGGCCTCGCTCCGGGAGCTCGCCGGATGAGCGGCTCCGCGCGGCCCGACGGCTTCAGCTCCGAGATCAGCGAGGCCGAGGAGCCCTACGGCGACGGCTCGTACGAGGCGACCGCGCGGATCGTCGACCCCGCCTCGGAGGACGACAGCGCGGTCGAGGCGGCCCTGCGGCCGCGCAGGCTCTCGGAGTTCCCAGGCCAGACCAAGGTCCGTGACCAGCTCGCGCTCGTCCTCGAGGCGGCCCGGCGGCGCAGCGCGCCCCCGGACCACATCCTGCTCTCGGGCCCGCCCGGCCTGGGCAAGACGACGCTGGCCCTCATCGTCGGTGCGGAGCTCGGCCAGCCGGTCCGGGTGACCTCCGGCCCGGCGATCCAGCACGCTGGTGACCTCGCGGCGGTGCTCTCCTCCTTGGCCGAGGGTGAAGTCCTCTTCCTCGACGAGATCCACCGCATGTCCCGCTCGGCCGAGGAGATGCTCTACCTCGCGATGGAGGACTACCGGGTCGACGTCATCGTCGGCAAGGGCCCGGGCGCGACCGCCATCCCGCTCGAGCTGCCCCCCTTCACCGTCGTCGGGGCGACGACGCGGGCCGGGCTCCTGCCCGCCCCGCTGCGCGACCGATTCGGCTTCACCGGCCATCTCGACTACTACGAGACGGCTGACCTCGAGACGATCCTGCAGCGATCGGCCGGCCTGCTCCAGGTCGGCGCCGACGCGTCTGGCATCGGCGAGATCGCTCGTCGCTCCCGCGGCACGCCCCGCATCGCCAACCGTCTCCTGCGCCGCGTCCGCGACTGGGCCCAGGTCCACGGCGACGGGGTCGTCGACGCGCGGGCTGCCCAAGCGGCCCTCACGCTCTTCGACGTCGACGAAGCCGGCCTGGACCGTCTCGACCGTGGGCTGCTCGAGGTCCTGTGCCAGCGATTCGGCGGCGGACCGGTCGGCCTGTCCACCCTCGCCGTCGCGCTGGGGGAGGAGACCGACACCGTCGAGACGGTCGCCGAGCCCTACCTCGTGCGCACCGGCTACCTCGTCCGCACGCCGCGCGGACGGGTGGCCACGTCGCTGGCCTGGCGCCATCTCGGCCTCGAGGCACCGGCGAACGAGCAGGCTGCCCTGCCGATCGACGACGGTGGCCGGTTCGGCGGCTGAGACCGCCGCCGACGACCGCTGCGGCACGCTGTCAGGGTGAGGTCGGGCGATGTCCAGGTGCCTGCCCTAGACTGCGACGTCGGCCCGGGTGACCGGGCCTCGTTGCCGTCCCGCACCGGGCGCGGCCGTCCGCAACGCACCCCACCGAAGGCCCTGACGCACGATGAATGACGGATCCTCCCTCGGGACCCTGCTGATCCTCCTGCTGCCGCTCCTGCTCATCGTCTGGATGGCGATGTCGGCGCGCCGGCGCCAGCGGACCATGGACGAGTTCCAGAGCTCCCTGGCCGTCGGCGAGGAGGTCGTGACGACCTCGGGCATCTACGGACGTCTCACGCAGGTGGGGGAGTCCACCGCTGAGCTCGAGATCGCGCCCGGCACGAGGATCACCATCGACAAGCGCGCGGTGGGTGTGCGCACCGCCGACCTGCCGGGCCACGACGGCTCCGCCGCGGGGGCCTGATGGCCAGCCGCACGGGCGCGGAGAAGCGCGCCAAGGACGTCGCCAAGCGCACCTTCGTATGGCTCTTCGTCGCCGTCGGCGTGCTCACCGCGGCCCTCGGCTACGGCGTCGCCCGCTCCGACGCGACGTGGGCACCTCGCCTGGGTCTCGACCTGCAGGGCGGCACCCAGTTCATCCTCGAGCCGGTGCTCGAGGGTGGCCAGAGCGTCAGCGCCCAGCAGCTCGAGCAGGCGCGTGACATCATCGTCCAGCGCATCGACGCCCAGGGCACGAGCGGCGCCGAGGTCACCACGCTCGGCGGCGAGAACATCGTCGTCGCCATGGCCGGCCGCCCCACGGAGGCGCAGCGCAACGCGATCACCAGCGCCTCGCAGATGCAGTTCCGGCCGGTCCTCGCCACGATGCCCGGCACGGTCCAGCCCGCACCGGAGGAGACCGGCACAGAGGAGACCGGCACAGAGCAGGACGGGAGGGAGGAGCCGGCACCGTCCGGCTCGGCGACGTCGTCGACCACGCAGCCGTCCGCGAGCCCGAGGTCGTCCACGCCCGCATCCCGTGACGAGGCGCGCACCGCTCCGGCCGAGACCACCCCTTCGCCGTCGTCGACGAGCGAGTCGCCGACGTCCACCCCTGCTCCGGCCGAGGAGCCGACTCCGGCGACGGATCCCGGCGACTCGTGGACCCCCACCGGCGAGCCCGAAGGTGCGACGGACCCGAACAACATCTCGACCGAGCTCTACGAAGAGTTCGTCGCCCTCGACTGCGCCGAGCGCACCGACCAGCGACCCAACACCACGCCCGACCAGGCCATCGTCGCCTGCGAGGACGACGGGACGACGAAGTACATCCTCGGCCCGCAGGTCGTCCCCGGCTCCGAGATCAAGGACTCGGCAGCCGGCTACCAGACCACCCAGCAGGGTCAGATCACGAACACCGTCGAGATCCAGCTGACCTTCGGCGGTGACGGGGTCAAGCGCTACGCCGACGTCTCCCGCGAGCTCGTCGCGCTGCCCGGCCTGAGCCAGACCAGCCCGGTCAACCCGCCCGGCTCGTACAACGCCCTCGCGACGGTCTACGACGGCACGGTCCTCGTGGCGCCCGGCTTCAACGAGGCGATCCCCAACGGCACGGCGTCGATCACCGGCGACTTCACCATCGAGGAGGCCCGCGCCCTCGCGCAGTCGCTGAAGTTCGGTGCCCTGCCGATGACCTTCGAGACGAACCAGGCCGTGACGATCAGCCCGACGCTCGGCTCCGAGCAGCTGCGCTACGGCATCATCGCCGGGATCTTCGGCCTCATCGCGGTCATCCTCTACTCGGTCTTCCAGTACCGTGCGCTGGCGGTCGTGACCATCGGGTCGATGGTCGTCGCCTTCGGCATCACCTACCTCGCCATCGCGCTGCTGTCGTGGGGGTACAACTACCGCCTCGACATGGCCGGCGTCACCGGCCTCATCATCGCCATCGGCGTGACCGCCGACTCGTTCATCGTCTACTTCGAGCGGGTGCGCGACGAGCTGCGCGAAGGGAGGAACCTGCGGGCCGCGGTCGAGGCCGGATGGGCCCGGGCCAAGCGGACGATCCTCGTCGCGGACGGCGTGAACTTCATCGCCGCGCTCGTCCTCTACATCCTCGCGAGCTCGGGCGTCCGAGGCTTCGCCTTCACCCTCGGTCTGACCACCCTCATCGACCTCCTCGTCTTCTGGATGTTCACCCACCCGCTGCTCACGCTCCTCGCCCGCCGGAAGTTCTTCGCCTCCGGGCACCCGTGGTCGGGCTTCGAGGTCCAGACCCTGCAGCAGGCCGGTGTCCGTTACCGCGGACGCGGTCAGTTCGACGTCCCCGAGGAGCGCAAGACCGTGCGCCCGGGTGTCACCAGCGACGGAGGTGCGGTCCTGTGAGCCGTATGGCGGACTTCGGCAACGACCTCTACACGGGTCGCCGCTCGATCGACTTCGTCGGCAAGGCGAAGACCTGGTACGCCGTCAGCGCGGTCATCATGCTCATCGCCCTCGCCGGCTTCGGCGTGCGCGGCCTCAACCTCGGCCTCGAGTTCGAGGGCGGCTCGGAGTTCCGGGTCTCCGCGGAGCAGGTCGCCGACGGCTACCAGGGGCAGGCCACCGATGCCGTGCGTGAGGTCGTCGGCGCCGATGCGTCGGCAAACGTCACCCTCATCGGCGGCAATCAGGTCCGGGTCCAGACCGAGAAGCTCACCGACGCCCAGATGACCGACGTCAGCCAGTCGCTGGCGGACTCCTTCGGCGTCGAGACCCAGCAGGTCACCGAGAACACCATCGGTGCCTCGTGGGGCGCCTCGGTGAGCAAGCAGGCCCTGCGGGCACTCGTCGTCTTCCTCGCGATCACGACCGCTCTCATGGCGCTCTACTACCGCAACTGGAAGATGGCCGTGGCCGCCATGGTCGCCCTCGCCCACGACATGGTCATCACCGTCGGCATCTACACGTGGTCGGGCTTCGAGGTCTCGCCAGCCACGGTCATCGGCTTCCTCACCGTCCTCGGATACTCCCTCTACGACACCGTCGTCGTCTTCGACAAGGTCCGGGAGAACGTCGCCGACGCCTTCCAGACCCGACGGCAGACCTTCGCCGAGGCCGCCAACCTCGCGGTCAACCAGACCCTGGTGCGCTCGATCAACACGACGGTCATCGCGGTCCTGCCGATCATCGCCGTGCTCATCATCGGCTTCGCGAAGGTCGGTCCGGGCACCCTCCTCGACCTCTCGCTCGCCCTCTTCATCGGCATGGTCGTCGGCGCCTTCTCGTCGGTCTTCATCGCGACGCCGCTGCTCGTCCAGCTCCGTCGGATGGACGAGGACGTCGTCGAGCTCGACCGGGCCGCCGAGAAGCACCACGAGCGCTCAGCGGTCCGTGAGCGTACGCCGGTCGGGACGCCCGCTGCAGCGGCATCGACGCCCGCCGCCACCACTGCGGCCGGCACCACGGCGAAGGGGTCGGCCCCGGCCGAGCCGGCAGCCACCCCTTCGGCCTCGGACGACCCGGACGCGGACGCGCCGCAGACCGTCACCGGTCGCACGGTCCACAAGTACGCGCAGTCCGGGCCGCGCAACCAGCCGCGCAAGCAGCCCCGGTCGAAGCGATGAGCGGTCCCTCGCGCGCCGAGACGGGGCGTCTCGTCGACGCGCTCCTGCGCGACGTCCCGGACTTCCCGGAGCCGGGGGTGCTCTTCAAGGACATCACCCCGCTCATCGGGGACGGCGCCGCTCTGGCCCAGGTCGGGCGTGCGATGGCCGACCCCTACCGGGAGGCCGGCATCACCGCCGTGGTGGGTCTCGAGGCCCGAGGCTTCATCTTCGGCACCGCCGTCGCGCTCGAGCTCGGCGTCGGCTTCGTGCCCATCCGCAAGGCGGGCAAGCTCCCGGCCGGCACGATCGCCCTCGACTACGCCCTGGAGTACGGCTCCGCGCGGATCGAGATCCACGAGGACGCCGTCGGACCCGGCCAGCGCGTGCTCGTCATCGACGACGTGCTGGCCACGGGCGGTACGGCAGCGGCAGCTGTGGACCTCATCGAGCAGGTCGGTGCGGAGGTCGCCGCCGTCGAGGTCGTCGTCGAGATCTCGGTGCTCGACGGGCGATCCCGCTTGGCGGGCCGTGAAGTTGGTGCGCTGCTCACGGTCTAGGCTTCGTCCATGACAGAGCCGCGCCCGGGCACCGGATCCGCCACCGGCGGGTTCTCGGCACGCCAGCTCGCCCGGGCCTCCCTCGCGCGGATCGGCTCGCGACCGGCCGCGACGACCGTCCCCGAGCTCGAGCCGTTGCTCCAGGTCGTCCGCAAGACCCACCCCAAGGCCGACCTCAGCCTCATCGAGCAGGCCTACCGGGTCGCCGAGCGGGCGCACGAGGGGCAGCAGCGCAAGAGCGGCGACCCCTACATCACCCACCCGGTTGCCGTCGCGACGATCCTCGCCGAGCTCGGCATGACCCCGGTGACGCTCGCCGCGGCACTGCTCCACGACACCGTCGAGGACACCGACTACTCCCTCGACCAGCTCGAGGAGGACTTCGGCACCGAGATCGCCAAGCTCGTCGACGGCGTCACCAAGCTCGACAAGGTGACCTACGGCGACGCGGCCCAGGCCGAGACGGTCCGCAAGATGGTCGTCGCGATGGCCCGCGACATCCGGGTGCTCGTCATCAAGCTCGCCGACCGGCTGCACAACGCCCGGACGTGGAAGTACGTCTCGCAGGGCTCCGCGCAGCGCAAGGCCCAGGAGACGCTCGAGATCTATGCGCCCCTGGCCCACCGGCTCGGGATGAACACCATCAAGTGGGAGCTCGAGGACCTCTCCTTCGCCACGCTCTACCCGAAGGTCTACGACGAGATCGTCCGCCTCGTCGCGGAGCGAGCGCCGGCGCGCGAGGAGTACCTCGCCACGGTCCGCGCCCAGGTCGTGCTCGACCTGCGTGAGGCGCGGATCAACGCCACCGTGACCGGTCGCCCGAAGCACTACTACTCCGTGTACCAGAAGATGATCGTCGGCGGCCGAGAGTTCGGCGAGATCTACGACCTCGTCGCGGTACGCGTGCTCGTCGACTCCGTCCGCGACTGCTACGCCGCGCTGGGCGCGCTGCACGCTCGGTGGAACCCGCTGCCCGGCCGCTTCAAGGACTACATCTCGCTGCCGAAGTTCAACATGTACCAGTCGTTGCACACGACGGTCATCGGGCCGCAGGGCAAGCCGGTCGAGATCCAGATCCGCACCCACGCGATGCACCGCCGCGCCGAGTACGGCGTCGCCGCGCACTGGAAGTACAAGGACGACCCGGGGGGCGCCGCAGGCAAGGGGCAGGACACCGGCAACGTCTCCGAGATGGCCTGGCTGCGCCAGCTGCTCGACTGGCAGCGCGAGACCGCCGACCCCGGTGAGTTCCTCGACTCGCTGCGGTACGAGATCAACGCCCGCGAGGTCTACGTCTTCACCCCGAAGGGGCAGGTCATCGCCCTGCCGGCCGGAGCGACCCCCGTCGACTTCGCCTACGCCGTGCACACCGAGGTGGGGCACAAGACGATCGGCGGGCGCGTCAACGGTCGGCTCGTCCCGCTCGACTCGACCCTCGAGACCGGTGACGTCGTCGAGGTGCTGACGAGCAAGGCCGAGAGCGCGGGACCCTCACGCGACTGGCTCGGCTTCGTCCGCTCGCCTCGGGCCCGCAACAAGATCAAGCAGTGGTTCTCGCGGGAGCGCAAGGACGAGATGGCCGAGTCGGGCAAGGAGGCGATCGCCCGGGCCATCCGCAAGCAGAACCTCCCGCTTCAGCGACTGCTGACCCACGAGGTCCTCGCCAGCGTCGCGGACGAGCAGCGGCACCACGACGTCGAGGGGCTGTACGCGGCGGTGGGGGAGGGCCACATCTCGGCGCAGCACGTCGTCGCCCGGCTCATCGCGCTCTCCGGCGGCGAGGACGGTGCGACCGAGGACCTCGCCGAGGCGACGCTGCCCGGGCCGGACCGGGCCCGCGAGCGGCGTCACAAGGGCGACCCTGGCGTCGTCGTCAAGGGGATGGACGACGTCTGGGTCAAGCTCGCCCGGTGCTGCACCCCGGTCCCCGGCGACCAGATCATGGGCTTCATCACCCGCGGCAACGGCGTCTCGGTCCACCGGACCGACTGCACGAACGCCACGTCGCTGCAGCGGGAGTCCGAGCGGCTCATCGAGGTGTCGTGGGCGGCGAGCAGCAACAACCTCTTCCTGGTGCAGATCCAGGTCGAGGCTCTCGACCGCAACCGCCTGCTCTCGGACGTCACCCGGGCGCTGTCGGATTCCTCGGTCAACATCCTCTCGGCGACGGTGCACACGAGCCGCGACCGGCTCGCCAAGCTGCGCTTCACCTTCGAGATGGGCGACCCGACCCACCTCGCCCACGTCCTCTCCCTGGTCAAGAGGATCGACGGCGTCTTCGATGCCTACCGCATCACGGGGGCCGGGCACCCGCACGGCTGAGCACCCGGGCGGCTGCGCGGCAGGTCAGCCACGGAGCAGGTTCAGCCACGGAGCAGGTTCAGCCGCCGAGCTCGTCGGCCCCGGCCTTGGCCATCGCCAGGAGGGCCTTGCTGGACTCCAGGTCGCCCTCGAGGCGCTTCCGGCGAGCAGCGTCGTCGGTCGCGGCGATCTGGGTCTCGAGGTCGGCGATCTTCGCCTCGAGCTGGGTGACGAGGCTGTTCGCCCGAGCCGAGAGCTCGGGGTTGCTCTTCTTCCAGCGGGTGTCCTCGGCGTCACGGACGGCCTGCTCGACCTTGCGCAGCCCCTTCTCCGTGCGGTCGACATCAGCGCGTGGCACCTTGCCCGCGGCCTCCCACCGCTCCTGGATGCCGCGCAGCGTCGTCTTCGCGGACCCGAGGTCGGTGATGGGCAGCAGCGTCTGGGCCTCAGCGAGGAGCTTCTCCTTGACCTCGAGGTTGCCGCGGTAGCTCTCGTCCTCGCGGGCTGCCTCGGCGTCCTTGGCCTCGAAGAAGGCGTCCTGGGCGCGGCGGAAGCGCTCCCACAGGGCATCGTCGTCACGCTTGCCGGCGCGGCCGGCCCGGCGCCAGTCGTCCATGAGGCGCTTGAAGGCACCGGCGGTCGCGGCCCAGTCGGTGCTCGTCGCGAGACGCTCGGCCTCGGCCACGAGGGCGGACTTGGTCGCCTTGACCTCGCCACGGGTGGCATCAAGCTCGGCGAAGTGGTGCCGCCGCCCCTTGTCGAAGGAGTTGCGGGCCTTGGAGAAGCGCTGCCACAGGGCGGACTCGACGTCCTTGTCGAGGCGGACACCGGAGCGCTGGTGCGCCTTCCAGGTGTCGAGCAGCTCGCGCATCCGGGCGGTGGAGGTCTTCCACTGGATGCGCTCGACGGGCTGACCGGCGATCTGCTCGGCCTCCGCGACGATGGCCTCCCGCTCGACCGCGGCGGCCTGCTTGGCAGCGGCGCGCTCGGCCTGCTCGTGGGTGCGCTTCTCGGACAGGTTCGAGTCGATCTCGTCGACGAGGGCGCGCAGCGCGGGCAGGTCGCCCACGACGTTCGCGTCGCCGATGTGCTCACGCAGCGATCGGAGCCCGTCGGCGATCTCCTTGGCGGTGACCTCGGGAGCGTCGAGCCGCTGGCGCAGGAGGGCGGCGGAGGCGAGCAGCTCGTCGTACTTGCGGGCGAAGTACTGCAGGGCCTCCTCGGGACCAGCTCCGGGGTAGGAGCCGACCTCGCGCTCCTCGCCGCCGTCGCGGACGAAGACCCGGCCCTCCTCGTCGGCGCGCCCGAAAGCAGCGGAGACGGAGTGGTCCGTCGTCGCCGCGGGGACGGGCTGCACCGAGGCCGGTCGCTTGGGAGCCATCCGGGCCAGGGCGGCGGGCGAAGGGGCAGCGGGCGTGGGGGTGTCGTCGCTCACGACACGCGAGCCTAGCCGCAGTAGGGGCTGGGTAGGCTGACTCCCCGTGCTGACCGTCTCCTTCCCTGCAGCCGCCTTCGCGACGAACTGCTACGTCATCGCTCCCTCCCCGGGCGAGGAGTGCATCGTCGTCGACCCCGGGATCGGGGTGGAGGAGACCCTGCGGGACGTCCTCACCGAGTACCGGCTCAAGCCTGCCGCGGTGCTGCTGACGCACGGGCACGTCGACCACGTCTACTCCGTGACCCCGGTGTGCGGTGGCGAGCTCGCCGCGTACATCCACAGCGACGACCGCTACCGCCTCGTCGACCCCCTCGGGGGCAGCTCGCTGGGTCCGCAGCTCGTCGGGATGCTCGAGCAGCAGTTCGGCAAGAAGGCCACGTGGCGCGAGCCCGAGCGGGTCGTCGAGGTGAGGGACGCGGAGCGGGTCACGGTGGCGGGCATCGACCTCGACGTCGTGCACGCGCCCGGGCACACCGAGGGATCGGTGATGTTCGCCGTCGACGAGGTCCCCGAGGGTGTCCCGGCCGAGGCCGAGGTCGACCGGACCCTCATCACCGGGGACGTCCTCTTCGCCGGGTCTATCGGCCGGACCGACCTGCCCGGAGGCAGCCACGAGGCGATGATGCGCAGCCTCCGTGAGGCCGTCATGCCGCGCGCCGGCAGCAGCCTCGTCCTCCCCGGCCATGGCCCGGCGACGACGCTCGCCCGGGAGAAGGCCACCAACCCCTACCTGCAGGACCTCGCATGAACCAGCCCACGCCCCGCGCAACCAAGGTCACCCCGCTCTCCGGCTTCCCGGAGTACCTGCCCGAGCAGCGGATCGTCGAGCAGCACTTCATCGACGTCATCCGCCGCACCTTCGAGCTCCACGGCTTCCCGAGCATCGAGACCCGGGCGGTCGAGCCGGTGGATCGACTCCTCGGCAAGGGCGGCGACGCCGACAAGGAGATCTACGGGCTGAGCCGGCTCGCGGCCGAGCCGGGGGAGCGGGACGCCGACCTCGGCCTCCACTTCGACCTCACCGTCCCCTTCGCCCGGTACGTCGTCGAGCACGCCGGCCGGCTCTCCTTCCCCTTCCGTCGGCACCAGATCCAGAAGGTGTGGCGCGGCGAGCGGCCCCAGGAGGGCCGGTTCCGCGAGTTCACCCAGTGCGACATCGACGTCGTCGACGTCGGTGAGCTGGCCCCGCACTTCGAGGCCGAGATGCCGCTCGTCATGGCCGAGATCTTCGCGCGCCTGCCGATCGGTCAGATGGTCATCCAGGTCAACAACCGGAAGATCCCCGAGGGCTTCTACCGGGGGCTGGGCATCGAGGACGTCGCGGGCACGCTGCGCATCGTCGACAAGCTCGACAAGATCGGGCCGGCGAAGGTCTCCGGCCTGCTCGCCGACGCCGGGCTCTCAGCCGAGCAGACCGAGCAGGTGCTCGCCCTGGCGACGATCCGCACGGAGGACGCGAGCTTCGTCGACCGGGTGCGAGCCCTCGGCGTCGAGCACCCCGTCCTCGACGAGGGACTGGAGGCGCTTCAGGCGGTCATCGAGACCGGGCAGGCCAACGCTCCCGGCGCGATGGTCGCCGACCTCAAGATCGCCCGCGGGCTCGACTACTACACCGGCACCGTCTACGAGACCCAGCTCGTCGGCTTCGAGCAGTGGGGGTCGTTCTGCTCTGGTGGGCGGTACGACGCCCTCGCGAGCGACGGGCGCACCACCTACCCGGGCGTCGGGATCTCCATCGGGCTCTCGCGGTTGCTCGCGCTTCTCTTCTCTCAGGACCTCGTCCGGGCCACCCGCAAGACCCCGGCCGCCGTCCTCGTCGCCGTCAACGACGAGGAGAGCCGAGCCCGCTCGGTGGCGGTGGCGACGGCGCTGCGCTCCCGCGGCATCGCCTGCGAGATCGCGCCCGCCGCGGCGCGATTCGGCAAGCAGATCCGCTACGCGGAGCGGCGAGGCATCCCCTTCGTGTGGTTCCCCGGCGCCGGTGCCGCCGGCAACGACCAGGTCAAGGACATCCGCTCCGGCGAGCAGCTCGACGCGGACGCGACGACGTGGATCTGCCCGTCGGAGGATCTCCATCCCCGCGTCGTCGCGACTGCCGAGGACTGAGCCGCTACCGGCCTAGCCGCCCCCAGCGAGCGGCGGACGCGACGAGTGAACCGTCGGGGGTCGTAGCCCGGCGTCCTTGAGCTCAAGCAGGGCCAAGGAGCGGACGACCTGGCTCTCCCCGCGCCGCCAGGCACCGGCCGGGTCGTCGGAGATCGCCGCCAGCCTGGTCATCGGCTGGTTCGAGAGCGCGCGCAGGGCGAAGAGGTCGAGGTCGGCGTCGGCGTCGATGAGCCCCTGCGCGGCGGTCGCGTTGCGGACGAAGCGGTAGCGCGCCAGCCCCCACGCGAGGAGTGCGAGGAGGATCGGGACGATCGCGGTGACGAGCGCCAGGACGAGCGCGAGACGCTCGACCGCGGAGACCAGGTCCGTGCCGGCCTGCTCGATCTCGGTGCCGGCCGCGGCCGCCTCGCGGAAGGGCGTGGCCACCCGGTCCTCGACGAGCGGCAGGTCGTCGACGCGGTCGCCCGCGGTGGTGAGCTTCTCCCGGAAGCCGGAGCCTGCCCCGGCCAGCCGGCGACCCGGCTCGGCGAGCTGCATCGTCGCCTCGTGCACCCCGGTCGCCGCCCAAGCCCAGACCAGCACCCACGCGACCATCGACAGGTCGGCGACCACCTGGGCAGTCCTGCGGGCGGGCAGGTCAGCGTAGAGCTTCATGGCGCCTACACTCCCACCCTGCGGCCACGCGCCGCGCCGGAGGACAACGGCGTCCTCCGGATCTCTTGACGGACGAAGGGGGAGGGGTGAGCCCGTGATCGATACCCCTTCGTCAGAGCGCCCCAGCGAGATGCGGCGGGCCGTGCGCACCTGGCTGACCCATCTCGACGTCGAGCGCGGGGTCAGCCCAAACACGCTGGCCGCCTACCGGCGCGACAGCGAGCGCTACCTGAGCCACCTCGAGGAGAGCGGGGTGACCGCCCCCGGCGACGTCCGCCCCGAGCACGTCAGCGCCTTCCTCGCGCGCCTGCGCCAAGGGGACACCGATCACCCGCCCCTCGCGGCGACCTCCGCCGCCCGAACGCTCGTCGCCGTACGCGGGCTGCACCGCTTCCTCGCTCTCGAAGGGGTGACCAGGGACGACCCAGCGACCGACATCGCCCCGCCGAAGCCCCCTTCGCGCCTGCCCAAGGCGATCACCGTCGACGAGGTGACCCGGCTCATCGAAGCCGCCGGGGGAGGGGAGGCCGAGGACCAGCCGGCACGGTTGCGCGACCGGGCCCTGCTCGAGGTCCTCTACGGCACCGGCGCGCGCATCTCGGAGGCCGTCGGTCTCGACGTCGACGACATCGACCTCGAGCGCGGAGCTGTCCGGCTCTTCGGCAAGGGCGGCAAGGAGCGCGTCGTCCCGGTCGGTGGCTACGCGCGGGAGGCGGTGGAAGCATGGCTCGTCCGGGGTCGCCCCTCTCTCGCGGCGAAGGGGAAGGCTGGGCCGGCACTCTTCCTCAACCTCCGCGGCTCCCGGCTGTCCCGGCAGAGCGCCTGGGCGATCATCACCGCCGCCGCCCAGCGGGCACGCATCGCCGGTGAGGTCTCGCCGCACACCCTGCGGCACTCCTTCGCCACGCACCTCCTCGAGGGAGGGGCTGATGTCCGCGTCGTCCAGGAGCTCCTCGGGCACGCGTCGGTGACGACGACCCAGATCTACACGATGGTGACGATCCAGCAGCTGCGCGAGGTCTACTCGCAGAGCCACCCCCGCGCCCGGTGAGCCACCGCAGGGCACGGTTCGGGCGGCGACCCGCTGGTAGGGTCGCTGTCGACAGCGAGAGGCTGACCGACATAGCGGGATGGAGTGATCAGCACGTGGCACCCGAGGTGACGCCGCCGCTCGACCTCGAGCACGGCCAGGCCCAGGTCGGACCGACCGGCCGTCCCCTTCCCGACTTCCCGGAGCCCGCCCCGCTGTCCTCGCACGGTCCGGCCCGGATCATCGCGATGTGCAACCAGAAGGGCGGCGTCGGCAAGACGACGACGACGATCAACCTCGGCGCGGCGCTCGTCGAGCTCGGCCGCAAGGTCCTCCTCGTCGACTTCGACCCGCAGGGCGCGCTCTCCGTCGGGCTGGGTGTGCCCACCCACCAGCTCGACGTGACGATCTACAACCTCCTCGTCGAGCGTGGCCACGACATCCGCGGGGTCATCCAGCACACGAGCGTCGACGGCCTCGACGTCGTCCCCGCGAACATCGACCTGTCGGCCGCAGAGGTCCAGCTCGTCGGAGAGGTCGCCCGCGAGCAGATCCTGGCCCGGGTCCTGCGCCCGGTGCTCGACGAGTACGACGTGATCCTCATCGACTGCCAGCCCAGTCTCGGCCTGCTCACCGTCAACGCTCTCACCGCGGCGCACGGTGTGATCATCCCGCTCGAGACCGAGTACTTCGCGATGCGCGGAGTCGCCCTGCTCGTCGAGACGATCGAGAAGATCCAGGACCGGCTCAACCCGCGCCTGGAGATCGACGGCATCCTCGCGACGATGTTCGACGGACGCACCCTGCACAGCCGCGAGGTCGTGAGCAGCGTCGTCGACCACTTCGGCGACCGGGTCTTCCACACGGTGATCTCCCGGACCGTGAAGTTCCCCGACGCGACTCTCGCCGCCGAGCCGATCACGACCTACGCGACGGGGCACAACGGCGCCAACGCCTACCGCCAGCTCGCCCGCGAGCTCATCGCCCGCGGCGGGGCCGCCTGATCCGATGAGCGAACCAGCCGTCGTCCCCGGCGGCGTCCTCACGCGTCGACCCGCGCAGCAGGCCTTCACCGTCCACCTCGACAACTTCGAGGGCCCCTTCGACCTGCTCCTCGGGCTCATCAGCAAGCACAAGCTCGACATCACCGAGATCGCGCTGGCCAAGGTCACGGACGAGTTCGTGGCTCACCTGCGGGCCATGCAGTCCTCCGACACCGAGATGGACCTCGAGCAGACCTCGGAGTTCCTCCTCGTCGCGGCGACGCTGCTCGACCTCAAGGCCGCCCGGCTGCTGCCGGTGACCCGCGAGGACGACGAGGACGACCTCGCGCTCATCGAGGCCCGCGACATCCTCTTCGCGCGTCTCCTGCAGTACCGCGCCTTCAAGGAGGTCGCCGGGCGGTTCGAGGAGGAGCTGACGCGCAGCGCCACGATGACGCCGCGTCAGGCCGGTCTCGAGCCGCACTTCGCCTCGCTGCTGCCCGAGCTGGTCATCACGGTCACCCCCGAGCAGCTCGCGATGATCGCGGCCCGGGCCCTGACCCCCAAGGAGGAGCCGACCGTCGGCCTGACCCACCTGCACGCCCCGACCGTGAGCGTCGTGGAGCAGGCGGGGATCATCGCTGAGCGGCTGCGCGGTGACGGCGTGGCGTCATTCCGCACGCTCGTGCGCGACGCGGACAGCACCCTGGTCATCGTCGCCCGGTTCCTCGCGCTGCTCGAGCTCTTCCGCGAGAAGGCGGTCGTCTTCGAGCAGGCCGTCGCGCTCGGCGAGCTCACGGTGCGCTGGGTGGGCTCGGACGACGGGGAGATCCAGGTGAGCGACGAGTTCGACGAGTTCGACGAGGGCGACGAGCCCGCAGACGAGCCAGACCCGAGCGAGGGAGACGACGATGAGTGAGACCGACGAGCGCCCTCAGGCCGAGGAGCCGCAGCCGGAGCCGCCGCAGCCGGAGGACGAGGGGGGACAGCTGGCCCTCGACGTCGACGAGCTGCCCGGCGGGGTCAGGGGAGCCGTCGAGGCCGTCCTCATGGTCGTCGAGGAGCCGGTGAGCGAGGTTGCGCTGGCGACCGCTCTCGAGGTGACCGTCGAGGCGGTCCAGGAGGCGCTGCGCGAGATCGAGGCCGATCTCGCCGACGGCCGGCACGGCTATACCGTCCGCTCGGTCGCCGGTGGCTGGCGCTTCTACTCGCACTCGGCGTACGCGCCGGTCGTGGAGCGATTCATCCTCCACGGTCAGCAGGCGCGGCTGACCCAGGCGTCGTTGGAGACCCTTGCTGTCATCGCCTACCGGCAGCCCATCTCGCGGGCCCGGGTGGGCGCGGTGCGCGGGGTCAACGTCGACGGCGTCGTCCGGACTCTGCTCACCCGCGGCCTCATCACCGAGATCAGCCACGACGGCGAGTCCGGGGCGATCCTCTACGGCACGACCGACCTCTTCCTCGAGCGGATGGGCCTGGAGTCGCTCGACGACCTGGCGCCCATCGCTCCCTACCTGCCGGAGGCAGACATGATCGACGAGCTCGCAGCCCAGGGTCAGGCATGAGCGCCCCGCGTGGGGGCAGCGGCGGCCGGCGCCACAGG
>JBHWMJ010000265.1:0-6949 GCA_043423105.1 Marihabitans sp. | reverse complement strand
GGGCGTTGACGACACGCGAGCCGAGACGGTCACGCGCGGTCGCACCGACCACCCCCGGGCGGGCCGACGACGTGCTCGGTCCGCGGTCCGGCCCCGCCGGGAGGACTCGCGACACGACCCCCATGAGCCGGACCGTCGCTGCCGGTGCGACCCCGTGCACGCGCCGGCCGAGCATCGTCAGCGGCGTGAGCTCGACCTGCGTGCGCCCGGCGAGGACGCCGTCGACGATGCGACGCGCGGCCCGCTCACCGCCGACCGAGAGCAGCGGCATCGAAGCACCGGGGGCGAACCACGCATAGTCCTTCTCGGCATCACCGACGAAGCGGGCGGCCAGGTGCCCCCCGGTGCGCATCAGGCCCGGCACGACGGTGGTCGCCGTGACGCCGGTGCCCGCCAGCTCGGCCTGAAGACCCTCGGAGAGCCCGACGGCACCGAACTTCGCGACGGAGTACGGCAGGAGGTGCGGCACGCTCACGAGCCCTCCGACGGAGCTGACGATGCCGATCCGGCCGCGGTCGGCGGCCCGCATCGTCGGCAGCACGGCGAGCGCGAGGTGCACCGGCCCCATGAGCATCGTCTCGACGGCGTCCCGGAAGTGCCCGAGGGTCGCCGACCCCACCGGCCCCACCTGGATGATCCCGGCGACGTGGATCGCCACGTCGATCCGACCCTCCTCGGCGCGTACGCGCTCGACCCACGACTCGACGGCGTCCGCGTCGCGGACGTCGCAGACGGCCGGGACGAAGGGGTGAGGTGTCACCCCTTCGTCGTGGCCGGAGCGGGTGGCGACGATCGCCGCGGCGCGGTCGAGCGACTCGGCCGACCGGCTGCAGCCGTGGACCCGGTAGCCGCGGCGGGCCAGCTCGGTGCTGATGAGCAGGCCCAGGCCCCGGGAGGCTCCGGCGACGAGCGCGACGCCGGCGGACGCGGGCGGGGGCGTCTCGGTCACGGCTGGAGCACGACCTTGATACAGCCGTCCTGCTTCTTCTGGAAGATCTCGTAACCGTGCGGCGCCTGCTCGAGCGGCAGCCGGTGCGTGGCCAGGGTCTCCAGACCGAAGATGTCGGCATCCTCCTTGAGCACAGGGACGATGTCGTCGACCCACCGGCGGACGTGGCACTGCCCCATGCGCAGCGCGATGCCGCGGTCGAACATCTCCATCATCGGCATCGGGTCGGCCATGCCGCCGTAGACCCCGCTGACCGACACCGTGCCACCCCGGCGCACCGAGCTGATCGCGGAGCGCAGCGCGGCGAGGCGGTCGATGCCCATCGTCTTCATCATCGGCTTGGCGACGGCATCCGGGATGAGACCGACCCCCTTGATCACCGTCTGGGCGACAGGGCTGCCGTGGGCCTCCATGCCGACGGCGTCGAGGGTGCCGTCGGCGCCTCGGCCGTCGGTGAGCTCCTTGATCGCCGCAGGGATGTCGTCGACCTCGGCCGTGCTCAGCACCTCGACCCCGCGCTCGCGGGCCGCGGCGAGGCGTTCGGTCACCCCGTCGACCCCGATGACCCGCAGCCCGCGGTGCAGGCCGATCCGGGTCGCGAGCTGGCCGACCGGACCAAGCCCGAAGACGGCCAGCGTGCCACCCTCCTCGACCTCGGCCCAGTCGACGCCCTGCCAGGCCGTGGGGAGGATGTCGGAGAGATAGAGCCAGCGCTCGTCGGGGACACCCTCAGGCACCTTGACCGGGCCGAAGTGCGCCTGCGGCACACGGAGGTACTCCGCCTGCCCACCCGGGACCGAGCCGTACAGCTCGGTGTACCCGAAGAGCGCGGCGCCCTTGTCCTGCGAGCGCACCTGGGTGGTCTCGCACTGGGCGGTGTACCCCCGCTCGCACATCCAGCAGCGGCCGCAGGAGATGTTGAAGGGGACAACCACGCGGTCGCCGACAGCGATGTGGCTGACCTCGGACCCGACCTCCTCGACGACACCCATCGTCTCGTGCCCGAGGACGTCCCCCTTCGAGAGGAAGGGACCGAGCGGCTCGTAGAGGTGGAGGTCCGACCCGCAGATCGCGGTCGAGGTGACCCGGATGATCGCGTCGGTCGGCTCCTGGATGACCGGGTCGGGGACGTCCTCGACGCGGACGTCGCGGGGGCCCTGCCAGGTGAGTGCTCGCATGATGTTCTCCTTCGGTTGGACGGTCAGGCGGTGAGGTCGCGGTCCCAGGCGCGTCCGGCAGCGCACCGGGTGACGAAGCTCTTGACGCTCGCGGCGGCGGCGAGCTCGTGGACGGCCTCGTCGCCGTCGGTCTTCCCCGCCAGACCCGCCGCGGTGAGCAACGGCTCGACGGGGCCGGCGAGCCCGATGACCTTGAAGTGGGTGAAGGCATCGGTGATGAAGTCACGGGCCGCGGGCTCGTCGGCGAGCTGCTGCCCCCCTTCGTCCCCGACGACGACGGCGACCGCGTCGAAGAGGACCGAGGGGCCACCGGCGACGGCGTGGTCCGCCTCGAGCGTCGACCCGTCCGCGAGGGCCTCGCCCCCGACAGCGACGGCGACGACGTCGGTCATCCCGCCTGCGGCCTTGACCGCCTTGCGCAGCCGCTCAACCACGGCGCCGTCCGCGCCACGACCGACAAGCAGGCCGAGCTTGCGGCCCTCGAAGGTCTCCTTGGCGTTGCCGAGGATGCTCGTCGCCGGGGACGGCTCGAGGTCGACGGGCGCGACCGCGGGCTCGCTGGCGGCCGGCAGCTCCATCCCGAGGCCGTCGGCGATGCGCTGGGCCAGGTCCTCGTCGACGTTGCGGAGGTTGGCCATGACCCGGCTGCGGATCTCGGGGATCTCGCACTTGCCGAGCTCGAAGACGTACGCCGCGACGATGTGGTCCTGCTCGACCGGGGTCTGGCTGACCCAGAACTGCCGGGCCTGGCTGTAGTGGTCGGCGAAGGACTCGGCGCGGATGCGCCGGGTGTCGCCCTCGACCGGCTGGGCGAAGGGGACGTGGCCGGCCTCGCCGACCTCGCGCGGGCCGCGGTCGGCTCCGGTGAAGGAGTTTGGCTCGTAGTTGGCCCGACCCTGCTGGTGGGCGGTCTGCATGTGCCCGTCCCGCTGGAAGTGCGCGACCGGGCAACGCGGGGCGTTGATCTCGAGCTGGGTGAAGTTCGTGCTGCCGAGACGCTTGAGCTGGGTGTCGAGGTAGGAGAAGTTGCGGCCCTGGAGGAGTGGGTCGTTGCTGAAGTCGATGCCCGGCGGGACGTTCTGGGTCATGAAGGCGACCTGCTCCGTCTCGCTGAAGACGTTGTCGACCGTGCGGTTGAGCGTCATCGTCCCGAGGACCCGCACCGGAACGATCTCTTCCGGGATGATCTTCGTCGGGTCGAGGACGTCGAAGTCGAACTCGTCGGCGAAGGCCTCGTCGAAGACCTGGACGCCGAGCTCCCACTGCGGGAAGTCGCCGGCCTCGATCGCCTCGTAGAGGTCCCGGCGGTGGAAGTCGGGGTCGGCCCCGTTGATCTTCACCGCTTCGTTCCACACCACGGACTGCATGCCGAGCACCGGCTTCCAGTGGAGCTTGACGAAGGAGCTCGTGCCGTCAGCGGTGAGGAAACGGAAGGTGTGGACGCCGAAGCCCTCCATCATCCGGAACGAGCGCGGGATCGCCCGGTCCGACATCTGCCACAGGGTCATGTGGGTCGACTCGGGCATGAGGCCGACGAAGTCCCAGAAGGTGTCGTGCGCGCTCTGCGCCTGCGGGAAGCCGCGGTCCTGCTCCTCCTTGACCGCGTGCACGAGGTCGGGGAACTTGATCGCGTCCTGGATGAAGAACACCGGGATGTTGTTGCCCACGAGGTCCCAGTTGCCCTCGTCGGTGTAGAACTTCGTCGCGAAGCCGCGGACGTCACGGGCGAGGTCGAAGGAGCCGAGGTTCCCGGCGACGGTGCTGAAGCGGACGAAGACCTCGGTCTGCTTCCCCTTCGCCGCGAAGAGGGACGCCCGGGTGATGTCGCTGTGGTCGCCCGAGGACTCGAAGACGCCGTGGGCGCCGTACCCGCGGGCGTGGACCACCCGCTCCGGGATGCGCTCGTGGTCGAAGTGGAAGATCTTCTCCCGGAACGCCATGTCGTTCATGAGCGTCGGGCCACGGTCCCCGGCCCGCAGGGAGTTCTGGTTGTCCTGGACCGGCTGGCCCTGGGCCGTGGTCATCGGGGCGGAGTCGCCGCCTGCGACCTGGTGCAGCTCACCCCCTGGCCCGGTGGTGCCGGAGGCACCCCTAGTCGCTGCCTTCGAGGTCTTCTTCTGCGTGGCCACGGGGGTCCTTCCGGTGGGTGTGCGCCGACGAACAGTTCCGAGCCAAGCACGCGAACGCCCAGGTCAGCGGTGTAACGGACCCGCCCCTTGGGGTGTATCCGCGGCTCCGAGGAGCGCCGTAGGGAGGGGTAGTCTCGGCCGATATGCAGACCACCCCCGGTCCGACCTCCCCGATCCGGGTGGCGGTCCTCAACGACTACGAGCTCATCGTCCGAGGGCTCGCCAGCATGCTCGAGCCCTTCGCCGACCGGGTTGCCGTCGTCGAGCTGGACAGCAACCTGCCGGTGGGGCAACGCGTCGACGTCGGTCTCTACGACACCTTCTCCCTCGCCGGCCCCGTGGAGGAGCACATCGCGGACGTCGCCAACGACCCCAACGTCCACCGTGCCGTCCTCTACGTGTGGTCGGTGACGCCCGAGGTCCTCGAGGCCGCGAGCCGGCGAGGGTTCGCGGCGGTGCTGCCGAAGAGCCTGGGCGCCGAGGACCTCGTCCGCTCGCTCGAGCGCGTACATGCCGGCGAGCGGATCTTCGAGCCAATGCCCGCGGAGGAGGACGCCGAGCACGACGGCGGATGGCCTGGGAAGGCCGAAGGGCTGACCCCCCGCCAGTCCGAGGTCGTCGCCCTCATCACGGAGGGCCTGTCCAACCAGGAGATCGCCCGCCGGACCTACCTGAGCATCAACTCCGTGAAGTCCTACATCCGAGCCGCCTACCGGACGATGGGCGTGACTTCACGCAGCCAGGCCGTCCTGTGGGGCATCGACCACGGCTTCCAGCGGGACCGTCGCCGCATCGTCGCCGGCGAAGGGGTGGACCGCCCGGTCTCGTAGGATCACGGGGTGCGCGGCTCGCCGCGCGTGCTGGAGTGGCGCAATTGGTAGCGCACCTGTCTTGTAAACAGGTGGTTGAGGGTTCGAGTCCCTTCTCCAGCTCCGGGGTCGGATTCGTGCATAAACCGCTGCCCAGGGGTCGTTGGCACGCATACACGTGCCAACGACCTCACGACAACGGATCGTGCACACTCCCGACGACATCGGCCGTCCGGCGTCCCCGCGGGCCCCCACCCGAAGAGCACCGTGGAGGTCCGAGCTTCCTGCGCGAACTCTCCGCGCCCCGTGCCGGGTGATTAGAAGACCCCGCGGCCCCCGGTCACCCCGAGGATCGTCCCGGAGACATAGCTCGCCTCCTCCGGCGCGGCGAGGAAGACATAGGCACCGGCCAGCTCGGCTGGCTGCCCGGCACGCCCCAGCGGGGTGTCGGCCCCGAAGGTCTCGATCTTGCTGTTCGGCCGGGTGGCCGGCTGGAGCGGGGTCCAGATGGGACCCGGGGCCACCGCGTTGACCCGGATCCCCCGCGGTCCGAGGTCCTCGGCGAGGCTGACCGTGAGGTTGTTGATCGCCGCCTTGGTCGCGGCGTAATCGATGAGCTGGGTGGAGGGGTCGTAGGCCTGGACCGAGCTCGTGTTGATGATGCAGTCCCCCTTGCGGAGGTGCTTCAGCGCCGCCTGGCTCAACCAGATCGTCGCGTAGAGGTTGGTCCGGATGACCCGGTCGACCTGCTCGGGGTCGAGGCCCGCCAGCCCCTCCTTGCCCTTCGCCCAGTGGTAGCCGGCGTTGTTCACGAGGATGTTGAGGCCACCGAGGCCGTCAGCGGCGTCGGCGACGACCTGCTCGCAGGTCTCCCGCTCGACCAGGTCGCCGGGGACGAGGACCGCGGTGCGGCCGGCCTCCTCGACGAGGGCAGCCGTCACCTCGGCGTCCTCCTGCTCTGCGGGCAGGTAGCCGATCGCGACATCGGCCCCCTCGCGCGCGTACGCGATCGCGACCGCCCGGCCGATCCCAGAGTCACCGCCGGTGATGAGGGCCTTGAGCCCCTTGAGGCGGTCGTGCCCGACCCAGGTCTCCTCGCCGTGGTCGGGGACCGGCTTCATCACCTCGGTGCGGCCGGGCGGGCTCTGCTGCTGCTTCGGGAAGCCGCCCTTGCTGTCGTCGCGAACCATCGCCGCCGCGCGGCGGGCCACCGTGGACCGTGCCATGTCGAGCTCCTTCGTCGGGGAGCTCTCACGCTACGGGCGCGACCCAGCGGTGGGACGCTTTGGCAGACCCCTGACCTGGGCAGACGCCCAGGTCAGCGCAGGACGTTGTTGTTGAGCCAGGCCTGCAGCCGCGAGGTGGTCTGCGGGCCCCAGGCCCCGTCGACGTCGGCACCGACGCGTCGCTGGAGCGCCTTGGTCGTGATCGGGCCGACGGCCCCGTCCTGGGCGACACCGAGCTTGCCCTGCATCTTCATCTTGTCGCTGCGGTCGAGCCACCCGTTGACCGAGCCGCCGACCCAGGTCTCGATGCCCGCGTTGGTCTTCGGGCCGATGACGCCGTCGACGACGAGCTTGCCGCCAGTGGACGTCGTCGCAGGCCGCGGCGTCGTCGTCCGCGACGAGCGGTCCCCCCCGGCGTAGGGGTTGACCGCGAGCCCGTTGGCCGTCGTCAGGCCGGCGCGGCGCGAGCACACCGGCCAGGCGCCGGGGCCCTGGACCCGGAGGACCTTCTGGGCGATCTCGATCTGCTGACCGCGCGTGGCCTGGTGGGCGTATGCCGCGTATCGCCCACCGCCGAAGCCGGTCCAGGTCTGCGGGTGGAACTGCAGGCCGCCGTAGTAGCCGTTGCCGGTGTTGATGGACCAGTTCCCGCCGGACT
>JBHWMJ010000264.1:0-5184 GCA_043423105.1 Marihabitans sp. | reverse complement strand
GTTGTCCGTCCTCACCCGGGAGGAAGAGGTTCCACAGACCTGCGGAACGGGCTGCCTCCTTGAGCCCGTCGATCACCGGCGGGGGTGCCCATACGTCGGGGGCCGCCTCCACCTGCTCCCAGTACGTGGACTCGGCCGGGTAAATGTGCTCGTCCATGAACGCCGTCAACCGGGCGCTCAGGTCTTTCGTCTTCTCGTCATAGGCGAAGTGCATGACGCTCTCCTTCGTACGTGGTGGCCGACGAGATGAGTCGGCTAAGGGGTCTTGGAGCTGCGTGCCGGGCGGGCGCCGGTGGTGGAGACCTCGGACCGGTTCAGGGCACGCTTGAGGATCTTGCCGGTGGCGCCCTTGGGGAGCTCCTCGACAAGCTTGTAGATCCGCGGCACCTTGTAGGCGGCCAGCCGCTCACCGAGCCAGTCCCGCAGCTCCGCAGGATCGAGGCTCGCGCCCGGCCGAGGGGTTACCACGGCCGCGATCTCCTCGCCCAGGTGCTCGTCAGGGACACCGATGACCGCTGCCTCAAGGATGTCCGGGTGGGCGTAGAGGACCTCCTCCACCTCGCGGGGGTAGACGTTGTAGCCGCCCCGGATGACAAGGTCCTTCTTACGGTCGACGATCCACAGGTCGCCGTCCTCATCCATGCGTCCGATGTCGCCGGTGAGGAGCCAGCGACCGTGCCGCGCATCGCTCGTGGCGTCCGGCCGGTTCCAGTATTCACGCATGACGACCGGGCCGGCGATGGCGACCTCTCCGGTCTCGCCGACCGGTACCGGCTCCCGCGCCTCGTCGAGAACCGTGATCTCCATGCCGGGAAGCGCCCGGCCGACACTCATGTCCTTGCGCGGGCGGTCCGCCTGGTTGAAGGTCGCCGCGCCTGTGGTCTCGCTGAGCCCGTAACCGTCCAGCACCATCGCGCCGAACCGTCGCTCGAAGGCCAGCGCGACCTCGAGCGGGAGGGCTGCTCCACCGGAGCTGGCGAGACGCAGGTCCGCCAGGTCGTCCGCAGTCACGTCGGTCTCCGCGTGCAGCATTGCGTTCCACATCGTCGGCACCCCGGACATGGCAGTCAATCGGTGCTCAGCAGCCATCTCGAGCAGCGCTGCTGCGTCGAAGGGTCGCAGCAGCGAGAGGCATCCACCGGCGTGATAGGTCGAGAACATCACGGCCGCCTGGCCGAAGACGTGGAAGAGCGGGAGAGCAGTGCCCATGCGTTCGTCCGAGGACAGGTCCAGCGCCTCGTTGAAGGCAGCGCCGCAGCTGGTGAGGTTGTCGTGGGTGAGCACGGCTCCCTTCGGCCGGCCGGTGGTGCCCGAGGTGTACAGGAGGACAGACGCGTCGTCGCCTGCGACATCAGCAAGCTCGGGGATCTCGTCCGCCGTGTCCATGCACCCCGCGCTGAGGATCCACAACCCCAGACGCGCCGCCGAGGCCGCTGCCTTGACCGCGTCCTCGGTCTCGTGCCAGCCGATCGCGTAGCTGCACTCGGCATCCTCGATGAAGTACGCCAGCTCCGGCTCCGTGCACAAGGTGTTGACGGTCACTGCCGTCGCCCCCAGTGCCAGGATCGCGTGATAGGCGATGACGAACTCAGCGCTCGTTGGCACGACGACCAGCACCCGGTCCCCTCGACCGATGCCACGGCCCTCCAGCTCGGCCATGGCCCAGGCGATCGAGCGGCGGAGCTCGTCGAAGGACCAGGACTCGTCTCCCACACGAAGTGCGAGGCGCTCAGGTCCCGAGTCGGCGTGACCCCAGACCAGCTGGGCTGCGTTGTGCATCAGTCTTCACCTTTCACTGTGCCGTGCCGTCTACCTCCACCACCGAGCACCGACCGCGGACAGCAGGCGCGTGAGTACTCGGCATGCGGCTCACCGTCGGCCCCCTCGCCGACCTGGGCAACTGGGCGGGCACCATCTCTGCGGTGGCGCAGATTCGCTATTGCCCTCTCTCCACGTCTGAGGGGGGTGGCGCTCGGGATCTGGCCCGAGTGTGGACCCGGCCCGCAACAGTTGTCAAACATGAATTCAGATTCAGAGTGGTCTAGCCCAGGGTCTTCGAGTACCGCTGCATGCCGCGGATCCAGCGGTCGTGGTCGTCCACCTTGCGCCGCTGGAACTCCCGTACGTCGGCATGGGGCGTCACGAGGAAGCTCCCCGCCTCGACGGCCGCGAGCACCTCGTCCGCGACCGAGCGCGGCGAGAGGACCTCCCCTGCCTCGGTCACTGCCGCGGCCGCCACCAAGCCGCCCTCGGCCCCGTCGGCATTCATCCCGACGCGGAGCATGTCGGTGTCGACGCCCATGGGGCACAGGCAGCTCACACCGACGCCCTGGTCCCCGTAGGTGACAGCGAGCCACTCGGCGAACGCGACCGCGCCATGCTTGCTCACGGAGTAGGTGGCAGAGCCGATCTGGGTGAGCAGACCGGCCGCGGAGGCCGTGGAGACGAAGTACCCGGAGCCCCGCTCGAGCCATTCCGGGACGAGGCGGCGCGCAGCCCGCACGTGAGCCAGGAGGTTGACGTCGATGGCGAGGCGCCACTGGTCCTCGGTGGCCCCGAGCCCCGACGCGTCCCCGACGCCCGCGTTGGCGAAGAAGAGGTCGACCGGCCCGTGGTGCTCCTGGGCCGCCTCGATCATCCTCGCGATGTCACCCTCGCTCGAGGCGTCGCCTGCGACGGCGACGACGGATTCCGGACCCGCGACCGAGGCAAGCCGCTGCGCGGTCGACGTGAGCCGGTCGCCGTCGAGGTCAGAGACGACAACTCGCGCACCCCCTTCGAGGAGGGCCTCGGCGAGTGCCGCACCAATGCCGCCGGCGGCCCCCGTCACGACTGCGGTCTTCCCTGCGATCTGCATGCCCGCCCCCATCAGTCGCACGGTCCGCCGGCGACGTAGAGGACCTGACCGGTGGTGAACCCGGCGCCCTCGCTGGCGAAGAAGGACACGGCGTGGGCGATGTCTTCCGGCTTCCCGGTCCTGGCGACAGGCGCCTGGTCCGTGGCCATCTTCTTGAGCTCGTCGAAGCTGATCCCGATCCGCGCGGCCGTCTCCGCGGTCATCTCGGTCTCGATGAAGCCGGGGGCGATCGCGTTGGCCGTCACCCCGAACTTGCCGAGCTCGATGGCCAGGGTCTTGGTGAAGCCCTGCACGCCCGCCTTCGCGGCCGAGTAGTTGACCTGCCCGCGGTTCCCCTGGGCGGAGGTGGAGGACAGGTTGACGATGCGCCCGAACTTCTCCTGGGTCATGAAGCCCTGGCAGGCCTTCGTCATGAGGAAGGACCCCCGAAGGTGAACACCGATGACCGAGTCCCAGTCCTCGACGCTCATCTTGAAGATGAGGTTGTCGCGGATGATGCCCGCGTTGTTGACCAGGACCGTGGGAGCCCCGAGCTCGTCCGCGACGCGACGCACAGCAGCCTCGACCTGCTCCGGATCGGACACATCGGCGCCGACCGCCAGAGCCTGACCGCCGGCGGCAACGATCTCGTCGACGACGGCCTGGCAGGCCGACTCATCGAGGTCGAGGACCGCGACCGCCATCCCGTCCTCGGCCAGTCGCTTGCTGATCCCGGCGCCGATCCCCCGGGCCCCGCCCGTGACGATCGCCGTGCGCTGGTTCGTACCCATGCTCTCTCCTTGCGTGGTCACCTACCGTTCGGATGACTCGCAACGTACTTGAACCCGTCTTCATGTTCAAGTAATCTGCACGAACTTCTTCGTTCCTCGACACACAGGGAGCTCGACATGACCCAGACCACACAGCGCCGGCCGGCATCCGTGCAGGACCTCAAGGACCTCCTCGGCGTTGAGCTCGGCCCGACCGAGTGGCACGTCGTCGACCAGGCCAAGATCGACGCCTTCGCAGACCTCACCGGGGACCATCAGTGGATCCACGTCGACCCCGAGCGGGCCGCGGACTCTGCCTTCGGCTCGACGATTGCCCACGGGCTCTACAGCCTGTCCCGCACTCCTGCTTTCCTCGAGGAGCTCATGGCCTTCGACGGTTTCGCGCACAGCCTCAACTACGGCTACGACCGGGTGCGCTTCATCCACCCGCTGCCCGTCGACTCGCGCATACGCCTGCGCGCCGAGCTGACCAAGGTCGAGGAGACCTCCCCCGGCCAGGTCAACGTCGTCACCAGGCTGACCGTCGAGGCCGACGGCATCGAGAAGCCGATCCTCGTCGCTGACTCGATCGGCCGCTTCAGCGTCTGACGATGATGGCCCCGCCGACCGGGGCCACCCAGGGAAGGCGCCCGTGGGCCTCCGTCACCTCGTCGATCCGATCGGCGACGGCGGGGGCCCACGAGCATGCCCGGCGGGTCCGGAGGTCGACGTGCGCCTCCAGCGCCTCCAAGGTGTTGACGAGGCGCCTCGTCGATCGGTTGACGATGAAGGAGACCGCGTGGAGCACCTTGTCGCCGCGCTCGACCCAGCGCATGTGCACGCTGACCTCGTCCCCGACGTGCACCTCTCCGAGGAACCGGATGTGCTGCTCCACGCTGAAGACGCTCTGACCCGTCGTCTCCCGATACTCGTTGTCGAGACCTATCGCCGTCATCGCCGAGTGCGCCGCCCGCATGTGCAGGTCGTAGAAGTGACGGACGTTGACGTGCCCGTTGCCGTCCTCCCACTCACGCGGCGCGGTCTCGAGGAGCAGCGTGGGCAGGGCCAGCACGTCGTCCACGCCGGGCAGGTCGCTGACGACGCTCACGGCTGGAGCACCACCTTGCCGGTGACGGTCCGGCCCTCGAGCGAGGTCAGTGCCGCTACGGCGTCCTCGAGCGGGTAGGAGGCACCGACGACCGGGCGAAGCGCACCGCTACGCAGATGCGGCAGCATCGCCTCCCACTCGGACCCGACGTGCCCAGGACGAGGCATCGCGTAGGCGCCCCAGCCGACGCCGACGACGGATACGTTGTTGAGGAGGAGGCGGTTGACCTTGACCTCCGGGATCTGTCCCGCCGTGAACCCGATGACGAGCAGCCTCCCGTGCTCACGCAGGGTGCGCAGGGAGTCGGTGAAGCGGTCGCCGCCCACCGGGTCGACGACGATGTCGATCGTCTTGCCGACGGACTCACGGAAACCGTCGGCGAGGACCACCTCGTCAGCCCCGGCGGCCCTTGCGACCTCCCCCTTCGCCTCCGTCGAGACGACAGCGACCACCCGCCCGGCGCCGAGTAT
>JBHWMJ010000212.1:0-14754 GCA_043423105.1 Marihabitans sp. | reverse complement strand
CTCTCGAGGCGGCGAGCGTCGACGACCCGGAGCGGTCGGTCCTCAGCCACCTCGGCACCCAGCTGCACGCCCTCGCGCGCCGCGACTGATCCCGTGCACCCCGAGGCCCCGGCGTGAGCCGCCGCCAGTTCCGCGTCCCGGAGCGTCCCGGAGATCGTCCGCTCGACGAGACGGGATGCACCGTGCTCCACGTCGACATGGATGCGTTCTACGCATCGGCGTCGCTGATCTCCCGGCCCGACCTCCGGGGCAAGCCCGTCATCATCGGCGGAGCAGGCGGCCGTTCCGTCGTCCTCTCCGCCACCTACGAGGCGCGCGCCTTCGGGGTCACCTCTGCGATGCCCATGGGCCGCGCTCGCCGGCTCTGCCCGCAGGCCACGGTCATCCCCCCGGACCACGCGCTCTACTCCGAGGTCTCCCAGGGCGTCATGCGGGTCTTCGAGGGGATCACCCCCTTCGTCGAGCCGATCAGCCTCGACGAGGCATTCCTCGACGTCGCCGGCGCGGTGCGCCTCATGGGGGCGCCGACCGTCATCGCCCAGACGATCCGTGACCGGGTCGCCGACGAGCAGGGCATCACCTGCTCGGTCGGGATCGCCAGCACGAAGTTCGTCGCCAAGCTCGCCTCGGGGCTGGCCAAGCCCGACGGCATGCTCCTCGTCCCCGCCGACGAGGCGGTGAGCTTCGTCCAGCAGCTGCCGGTGGGTGCGCTGTGGGGGGTGGGGGACCGGACGGAGGAGGCGCTGGCCCGGCTGGGCCTCAAGACCGTCGCCGACATCGCCCACACGCCGCGGACCACCCTGACGCGCGCGCTCGGCGAGGCGACGGGTGCGCACCTGCACGACCTCGCCTGGGGTCGTGACCCGCGCCGTGTCGAGCCCGTGCACCGGGAGCGCAGCATCGGTCACGAGCGGACCTTCTCCGCCGACGTCGACGACCCCGAGGTCATCCGCCGGGTGCTCCTCGGCCTCTCCGACCAGGCGGCCGCACGCCTGCGCTCCCACAAGCTCGTCGGCCGCACGGTGAGCATCAAGATCCGCTTCGCGGACTTCACGACGATCACCCGGTCGCGGTCGCTGCGCGACGCCACAGACGTCAGCCGCGACATCTACGCCGTGGCCCGCGAGCTCTACGAGGCGCTCGGCCTGCAGCGCGCCCGGATCCGGCTCGTCGGGGTCCGCGTCGAGGGTCTCACCGATGCCGGGTCCACCCCGGTCCAGGTGGCCCTCGACGAGCCCGAGCACGGGTGGCGAGACGCCGATCGCGCCGTCGACCGGGCCTCGGCACGGTTCGGGGCCGGCAGCGTGCGGCCGGCCAGCCTGCTCGAGGGGGGCTCCCGATCTTCCGAACGGCCCGCTCGCGACCTAGACTGATCACCTGCCGGCCAGGTGCCGGGGGTCCGACGACGTGCAGGAGGCATCGTGGCGCTGTCAGAGCGCGAGCAGCAGATGCTCGACGAGATGGAGCAGGCGCTCTATGCCGAGGACCCGCGCTTCGCGACGAGCATGAAGGGTGGCCGGGCCACCGCCGAGCAACGACGCCGCCGGATCATCGGCGGGATCGGAGCGGCCGTCGGCCTGGGTCTGGTCATCCTCGGCGTCTCGACGTACATGTGGGTCGGGGTCGCCGGTTTCGCCGTGATCGTCGCCTCGCTGGCGCTCGCCCTCGCGCCACCGCGCGAGCCCGGCCTCCAGGTCGTCAGCGAGGACGGTTCGCTCGTGCCGCCGAAGCCGGGGGCCGGACGGACAGGCAAGCCGCTCCAGGCTCGTCGCGCCCCGAAGTCACCGCGGCCCTCGGGCTCCTTCATGGAGCGTCTCGAGCGCCGCTGGGACGACCGCCGGCACCAGGGCTACTGAGCCCGCCCCGACGAGGGTGCGACGCCCCCTTCGCCGTCTAGACGGAGTGGCTGAGGATGCCGATCGTCCAGGTCACGGCGATCGCCATCGCTGTCGCCAGCTCGACTCCGATCGACCGCAGCACGCCGCGGACGGCTGACTTCGTGGCGGCCCAGGCACGGTCCCGCTCGCGGTAGCGGGAGTACTCGACGAGGAAGACGCCCAGGACGAAGAAGAGGGGCGCCCCGACGACCGGGACGACGAAGAAGCCGACCCCCGCGGCGACCAGGCCGAGCAGGATCGTCCAGCCGCCCACCCCTTCGGCCTTCATCTTGCGGCCGGGGATCGTCAGCTGGAGCACGACGCCGACGGCGTAGATCAGGGCGGCGACGCCGAAGGCCACCCACGCGCGGGTGCCGCCGACGTCGATGGCCCAGACGAGGACCGCCCCGAGGCAGATGAGCAGGCCGGGCAGGACGGGGAAGACGATCCCCATGAGGCCGACGGCGAAGATGAGGACGAGGACCCACAGGCTCGTGGGGGTGGCGTCCGGGACCGCCGTCGCGAGGTCGGCAAGCCCGCCCAGCAGGCCGGGCACCGTCACATCTCGTCGGCCGGGGTGGCGGCCGAGGCCTCCTGGAGGCGCTCGCTCTGGTCGTCGATGTCGGCCAGGTCGCGCAGCTTGGGCAGGTGCTCCCGCCCGTGGTGGGCGCAGAAGAAGAGCTCACCGCCCGCGTGGAGCCGGGCGCGGACGTATGCCTGGGCACCGCAGCGGTCGCAGCGGTCGGCCGCGGTCAGGGGCGTGGCCAGGGTTGCGTTCACGTCGTTCCTTCTTTCGGTGATCACAGCGTCGAGTCTGTCGGGACTCGACGTGACTAACAGTGAGACACGCCGAACCCTTCCCGACCGCACGAGAAACCCCTGGCGAGCCCTGGTCGGGCGGGGCCGCGCGCCTCCGTGGGCTGTCGGTGCCCCCGGACTACCCTGCCGGGTGCGGGGGTCCACGTGCTCCCGAGAGCTTCCGCCGCACCGAGACGAAGGACGAGCCACCCCCGTGCCAGCAGCGACGAAGACCGCGGCGAAGAAGGCCACGAGCAAGACCGCGCAGGACTACACCGCCCATCACCTCCAGGTGCTCGAGGGGCTTGAGGCGGTCCGCAAGCGCCCCGGCATGTACATCGGCAGCACCGACAGCCGCGGTCTCATGCACTGCCTCTGGGAGATCATCGACAACGCCGTCGACGAGGCGCTGGGGGGCCACGGTGACCGCATCGAGGTGATCCTCCACGAGGACGGCTCTGTCGAGGTCCGCGACCAGGCCCGCGGCATCCCGGTCGACATCGAGCCGCGCACCGGCCTGACCGGGGTCGAGGTCGTCTTCACCAAGCTCCACGCCGGCGGCAAGTTCGGCGGCGGCAGCTACACCGCGTCCGGCGGGTTGCACGGCGTCGGAGCCTCGGTCGTCAACGCGCTCTCCTCACGACTCGATGTCGAGGTCGACCGGGCCGGCAAGACCTACGCGATGTCCTTCCGGCGGGGGGAGCCCGGGGTCTTCTCCGACGTCGCCGGGTCCGAAGGAGTCAAGAACCCCGACCACGACTTCACCCCGTACGAGAAGGGCTCCGAGCTCGCGGTCGTCGGCAAGCCGAAGCGTGGCGCGACCGGCACCCGGATCCGCTACTGGGCCGACCCGCACATCTTCCCGACCGAGTCCGGCTTCGACTACGAGGCGCTCGTCGGGCGGGCGCGCCAGACCTCCTTCCTCGTGCCGGGGCTGACCCTCGTCATCCGTGACGAGCGGCGCCTGCCGGGGACGAAGGGGGAGGACGGTCCGGTCGAGGAGGTCTTCCTCCACGACGGCGGGATCACCGAGTACGTCGAGTTCCTCGCCCCTGACCAGAGCGTCACCGACGTGTGGCGTCTCCAGGGCAGCGGCACCTTCACCGAGACGGTGCCGGTGCTCGACGACGCCGGGCACATGACGCCGACCGAGGTCGAGCGCGAGTGCGCCGTCGACGTCGCGCTGCGCTGGGGGACCGGGTACGACACGAAGGTCAGCTCCTTCGTCAACATCATCGCGACGCCGAAGGGTGGCACCCACCTCGCCGGCTTCGAGCAGTCGCTGCTCAAGGTCTTCCGCAAGCAGCTCGAGGCCAATGCCCGCAAGCTCAAGGTAGGCAGCGACAAGGTCGAGAAGGACGACGTGCTGGCCGGTCTGACCGCGGTGGTCACGGTGCGGCTGGCCGAGCCGCAGTTCGAGGGGCAGACCAAGGAGGTCCTCGGGACCTCCGCGGTCCGCTCGATCGTCAGCAAGGTCGTCGAGGCCGAGCTGACCGCGCGGCTCAAGAGCGCCAAGCGCGGCGAGAAGCAGCAGGCGACCCAGCTGCTCGAGAAGGTCGTCGCCGAGATGAAGTCGCGGATCAGCGCGCGGGTGCACAAGGAGACCCAGCGTCGCAAGAACGCGCTCGAGAGCTCGACGCTGCCGCCGAAGCTGCGCGACTGCCGGAGCAACGACATCGAGGCCACGGAGCTCTTCATCGTCGAGGGCGACTCCGCGATGGGCACCGCCAAGGAGGCACGCAACAGCGAGTTCCAGGCGCTGCTGCCGATCCGCGGCAAGATCCTCAACGTCCAGAAGGCCGCGATCGGCGACATGCTGAAGAACGCCGAGTGCGCCTCGATCATCCAGGTCGTCGGGGCCGGGTCCGGACGGTCCTTCGACCTCGACGCGGCCCGCTACGGCAAGGTCGTCATCATGACCGACGCCGACGTCGACGGCGCTCACATCCGCACCCTGCTGCTCACCCTCTTCTTCAACCACATGCGCCCCCTCGTCGAGGCCGGGCGGGTCTACGCGGCCGTGCCGCCGCTGCACCGGATCGAGGTGGTCAACCCCGGTTCGAAGAAGAACGAGCTCATCTACACCTACTCCGAGGCCGAGATGCGCACGACGCTCGCGAGCCTCAACAAGCGGGGCAAGACGATCAAGCAGCCCATCCAGCGGTACAAGGGCCTCGGCGAGATGGACGCCGACCAGCTCGCGGAGACGACGATGGATCCGGCGCACCGCACCCTGCGGCGGGTCACCCTCGACGACGTCGACGCGGTGGCCGAGGTCTTCGAGCTGCTCATGGGCAAGGACGTCGACCCACGCCGCGAGTTCATCGTCGGCTCGGCCTCGCAGCTGGACCGCGAACGCATCGACGCGTAACGGATGCGACACGCCGGGTTCGTCGCAGTTGCCACCGGCGGTGATCTGAGTCACGGTATGACGATCCCGCGCGACGGCGCGCGGGCAAGCCGAGCTGGGAGGGCCCATGTCCGAGACCGCCACGACGGACCGCGTCGCCGGTGAGGAGCACGGTGAGCTCAAGAGGGTCATGGGACCCAAGCTCCTCCTGCTCTTCATCGTCGGAGACATCCTCGGGACGGGTGTCTACGCCCTGACCGGCAAGGTCGCCGCAGAGGTCGGTGGTGCCGCGTGGGCCCCCTTCCTCGCCGCCTTCGCGGTCGCGACGATCACGGCCTTCTCCTACCTGGAGCTCGTGACGAAGTACCCGCAGGCCGGTGGTGCCGCCACCTTCATCCACAAGGCCTTCGGCATCCACTTCCTGACCTTCATCGTGGCCTTCGCGGTGATGTGCTCGGGCATCACCTCGGCGTCGACGGCGGCCAACGCCTTCGCCGGCTTCATGAGCGACGGGCTCGGGCTGGACTGGGCGAAGGGGTCGACGCCGCTGCTCCTCGGCGCGCTCGGCTTCATGGTGGTCGTCATGCTCGTCAACCTCCGAGGGGTCGGCGAGAGCGTCAAGGCCAACGTCGTGCTCACGCTGGTCGAGCTCTCCGGTCTGCTCCTCATCATCTTCGTCGGCCTCTACGCCGTGACCCAGGGCAAGGCCGACTTCTCCCGCGCGATGGTCTTCGAGTCCTCCGAGGACAAGGGCACCTTCTTCGCGATCACCATGGCGACCTCGCTGGCCTTCTTCGCCATGGTCGGCTTCGAGGACTCGGTGAACATGGCCGAGGAGACCAAGGACCCGGTCCGCATCTTCCCGAAGGTCATGCTCACCGGCCTGGGGATCACCGGCCTGATCTACGTGCTCGTCTCGATCACCGCGGTCGCGCTCGTGCCCGTGGGTAAGCTCGCCGACCCCAACGAGGCCTCGGCGCTGACGCAGGTCGTCGCGGCCGGTGCGCCGAACCTCCCCTTCGACAAGATCTTCCCGTTCATCGCGATGTTCGCGGTCGCGAACTCGGCGCTGATCAACATGCTCATGGCGAGTCGCCTGCTCTACGGCATGGCCCGCCAGGAGGTGCTGCCGCGGCCGCTCGGCGCGGTGCACAAGACCCGTCGCACGCCGTGGCTGGCCATCCTCTTCACGACGGCGATCGCCTTCGCGCTCATCACGTACGTGACGCTCGACTCCGAGAGCGACATCGTCGCGCTGCTCGGCGGCACGACCTCGCTGCTGCTGCTCTGCGTCTTCACCGTGGTCAACATCGCGGTCCTCGTGCTGCGCAAGGACGACGTCGGGCGCGAGCACTTCCACGCACCGACCGTGCTCCCGGTCCTCGGGGCGCTGACCTGCGCGTTCCTCGCGGGGCCGTGGGCCCGCAGCGAGGAGCAGCAGGGGCAGTACCCGATCGCCGGCGGGCTGCTGGCTCTTGGCATCGTCCTGTGGGTGCTCACCTGGATCGTCAACCGGGCGGTCTTCGGCAAGCGCACCTTCCTGCGTGATCCGGAGGAGATCGAGGACCCGGAGCACGTGCGCCACTGACCGAGGGAGAGCGCGAAGGAGGAGCCGGCTGGCTCCCCCTTCGTCGTCCCCTCGCACCAGCCAAGGCTCTTGCGAGGTGGTCGGTACGCGGACTACCAGCCGCCGATCCCGCCGATGGCGCGCTGGGCCGGGGTGCCCGACCCGTCACGCCGACCCTGGGCGGGCGGGAGGTCGATCGAGACGCCGTTCGCGGCGCTGGCCCGGCCGTCGGCCGGCCCGACCCACGCGAGGAGGAGGGTGTCCTCGCCCTTGAGGAAGCGGTGCGCGCGCACGCCCGCCGTCCCGCGGCCCTTGCCGGGGTACTCTGCGAAGGGGGTGACCTTGATCGCCCCGGGGTCGGTGCCCGGGAGCGCGTCGGCCGAGCCGCTCACGGTGACGACGACCCCGTCGCGGGCAGGGTCGAGCGCTCCGAAGAAGCGGACCCGCTGACCGGCCGCGACCCGGATGCCGGCCATCCCGCCGGCGCCGCGGCCCTGCGGCCGCACGACGGAGGCGTTGAAGTGGAGCAGCTGGGCGTCGGAGGTGACGAAGACCAGCTCCTCCTCGCCGGTGCGCAGCTCGACCGCGCCGACGACCTCGTCGCCGTCCTTGAGCGCGATGACGTCCCAGGTCGACGCCTTCGGCGCGTCCGGCGTGACCCGCTTGACGACGCCCTGGGCGGTGCCGAGGGCCAGGCCGGGGGAGTCGGGGGAGAGCGAGGTCAGGGTGAGGACCCGCTCGTCCGTGCCGAGGTCGAGGTACGCGCCGACGGGGGCGCCGCCGGAGAGCGAGGGCGCGTCGTTCGTCGGGGGGAGCGTCGGCAGCTCGAGGGCGCCGACCCGGGCGACCCGGCCCGCGCTGGTGACGATGCCGACCTCGCCGCGGGCAGTCGTGCGGATCGCGGCGACGACCCCGTCGTGCTTGGCGCGGCCACCGGAGCGTGACGGCTCGTCCTCGGTCGTGGTCCGCGCCATCAGCCCGGTCGTCGAGAGCAGGACCCAGCACGGGTCGTCGGCGATCTCCATCGGGGTGCTCGTGGCGGCCGGGGTGCCGGCGGACTCGAGCAGCACCGTGCGTCGAGGCGTGCCGTGCTTCTTCGCGACCTCGCCGAGCTCGGTGCTCACGAGCTTGATCAGCACCTTCTCGTCGCCGAGGATCTCCTCGAGCTCGGCGATCTGGCGGCGCAGCTCCTCCTGCTCCTGCTCGAGCTCGAGCTTGGAGAACTTCGTCAGCCGGCGCAGCTGGAGGTCGAGGATGTAGGTCGCCTGGGCCTCCGAGAGATCGAAGACGTCCTGCAGCCGCTGCCGGGCCGTCGCCGCGTCGTCGCTGCTGCGGATGACCTGGATGACCTCGTCGATGTCGAGGATCGCGATGAGCAGGCCGTCGACGAGGTGCAGCCGGTCGCGTCGCTTCGCGAGACGGTGCTCGGTGCGCCGGCGCACGACGTCGACCCGGAAGTCGACGTAGACCTGGAGCAGCTCCTTGAGCCCCATCGTGCGAGGCGTCCCGTCGACGAGCGCCACGTTGTTGATCGAGAAGGACTCCTCCATCGGGGTGAGCCGGTAGAGCTTCTCGAGGACGGCCTCGGGGTTGAAGCCGTTCTTGATCTCGATGACGAGCTGGAGCCCGTTGGTCCGGTCCGAGAGGTCCTTGACGTCGGCGATGCCCTCGAGCCGCTTCGCCTGGACGGCGTCCTTGATCTTCTCGATGACCTTCTCGGGGCCGACGAGGTAGGGCAGCTCGGTGACGATGATCCCCTGACGGCGCGGCGAGACCTTCTCCACCCGGGTCGTCGCCCGTGTGCGGAAGGTGCCCTTGCCGGTGAGGTAGGCGTCGCGGATCCCGTCGAGCCCGACGATCCGGCCCCCACCGGGCAGGTCGGGTCCGGGGACGAAGCGCATGAGGTCGTCGAGCGAGCACTGGGGGTGCGTCAGCAGGTGGCGGGCCGCCCCGATGACCTCGACGAGGTTGTGCGGCGGCATCTGCGTGGCCATGCCGACGGCGATACCGGTCGTGCCGTTGACGAGGAGGTTGGGGTAGGCGGCCGGCAGCACCTCGGGCTGGAGCAGCTGGTCGTCGTAGTTCGGGACGAAGGGGACGGTGTCCTCGTCGAGGCTGCCCACCATGAGCAGGGCGGCCGGTGCCATCCGGGCCTCGGTGTACCGGGACGCGGCCGGGCCGTCGTCGAGCGAGCCGAAGTTGCCGTGCCCGTCGACGAGGGGCAGGCGCATGGCGAAGGGCTGGGCCATCCGGACGAGCGCGTCGTAGATCGCGGTGTCGCCGTGCGGGTGGTACTTGCCCATGACCTCGCCGACGACGCGGCTGGACTTCACGTGCCCCCGGTCGGGTCGCAGGCCCATCTCGCTCATCGAGTAAAGGATCCGGCGGTGGACGGGCTTGAGACCGTCCCGTGCGTCGGGCAGGGCCCGGGCGTGGATGACCGAGACGGCGTACTCGAGGAAGGCACCACGCATCTCGTCCGCGACATCGATGTCGACGATCCGCTCGGGCGTGGTCCTCGAGGGCTTCGCGGTCGTGGTGGTGCGGCGGGCCATACGGGTGGTGCTCCGTTCGTCGTGCAGAGTGCACCGCCATCCTCACCGATCTGCGGGGCGAGATCGGGCCGACACCCCGATGACGGCGCAGGCCGCGGGAGGGGTCCTGCGCGCTCGAGGTGGATGGTGGCAGGATCGACCTCATGAGCGAGGCGCTCCCTGAGGGCTACCCCCGGCTGGCCGAGGCTGACGTCGTCCTGCGTGACGGGACCGTGGCGCGCCTGCGCCCGATCCGACCGAGCGACGCCGAGGCGATCCACCGGTTCCACGCAGGTCAGTCCGAGGAGTCGATCTACCTGCGCTTCTTCGCCCCCATCCGGGAGCTCAGCGCGAGGGACGTCGAGCGCTTCACCACCGTCGACTACGTGGACCGGATGGCGCTCGTCGCGACGATCCGCGACGACATCATCGGCATCGGCCGCTACGACCGGGTGACCCCGGACAGCGCCGAGGTCGCCTTCAACATCAGCGACCACTACCAGGGCAAGGGGATCGGCTCGGTGCTCCTCGAGCACCTTGCCGCGATCGCGCAGGAGCACGGCATCGGCCGCTTCGATGCCGAGGTGCTGCCGCAGAACCGCAAGATGCTCTCGGTCTTCGCCGACGCCGGCTACGAGGTGAGCAAGCGGTACGAGGACGGCGTGGTCGTGCTCCACTTCGACATCGAGCCGACCGCTCAGTCGCTCTCGGTGCGCTTCGCCCGTGAGCACCGCGCCGAGGCCGTGAGCGTTGCCTCGCTGCTCCACCCGCAGAGCATCGCCGTGGTCGGGGTGAGCCGCCGCGAGCGCGCCATCGGCCACCAGGTGATGCGCCACATCCTCGACGGCGGCTTCACCGGCGAGGTCTACCCGGTCAACCCCGAGGCCGGGACGCTCCTCGGCACGCAGGCGTACGCCAGCGTCAGCGACCTCCCCGGCCCCGTCGACCTGGCGGTCGTCGCCGTCCCGGCCGCCGCGGTCCCGGGGGTCGTCGAGGAGTGCGCGGCGAAGGGGGTGCACGGCGTCCTCGTCATCTCCTCGGGCTTCGCCGAGGTGGGGGAGCAAGGGGCAGCGCTCCAGCAGCAGGTGCTGCGGATCGCCCGCGACAACGGCATGCGGGTCATCGGCCCGAACTCCTTCGGGATCGTCAACAACGACGACTCCGTCCGGCTCAACGCCAGCCTGAGCCCCAGCATCCCTCCCGCGGGTCACCTCGGCCTCTACTCCCAGTCCGGGGCGCTGGCCGTGGCCAACCTCGACTCCGCGACCCGGCGCAACCTCGGGGTCTCGGAGTTCGTCTCCGCCGGCAACCGGGTCGACGTGTCCGGCAACGACGTCATGCAGTACTGGATCGACGACGACCGCACCAAGGCCGTCGGTCTCTACCTCGAGTCGATGGGCAACCCCCGCAAGTTCTCTCGGATCGCCCGGGCGCTCGCCGCCAACAAGCCGGTCATCGTCGTGAAGTCCTTCGTCGGGACGGTCCCGGGGCACGCGGTGCGCTCGGCGAACGTCCGGCCGCACGCCTTCCGGTCGATGCTCGCGCAGGCCGGCGTCATCCACGTCGAGAACGTCCACCAGATGTTCGACGCGGCCCAGCTGCTCCTCCACCAGCCGCTGCCGCGCGGCAACCGCGTCGCCATCGTCACGAACTCGCACCAGCTCGGCACGATCAGCGCCGGCAACGCCGGTGCCTGGGGGCTCGAGGTGACGCACGGGCCGGTCTCCGTGGGGACCGAGGCGGCCGCCAAGGAGTTCCGCGTCGCGGTCGACGCCGCCTTCGCCGACGACGAGGTCGACAGCGTCATCGTCTGCTTCATCCCTCCGGTGGGAGCGCTGGACGACGACGTCGTCGAGGCGGTCCGCTACGCCGCCCGCCACTCGGAGAAGCCCTGCGTGGCGACGCTCCTGGGGATGCGCGGGGTGGACGAGGCGCGGGGGAACCTCGTCCCGGAGGACCCGAGCAGCGACCCCGCGGACGGTCCGCGGCAGGCGGTGCCGCTCTACGGCATGCCCGAGGACGCGATCAGGGCGCTCGGCCTGGCGACCCGGTACGGCCGCTGGCGGGACAAGGACAAGGGCGAGCCGGTGGTGCGCGACGGCATCCGCCGCAGCGCCGCCCGCGAGATCATCGACCACGTGCTCTCCGAGTACCCCGAGGGGCGGGCGCTCACCGACGACGAGTCGCATGACCTGCTCGCCGCCTACGGCATCGACCTCTGGCGTCGGGTCGAGGTCGACAGCGCCGACGAGGCGGTCGCCGCGGCCGAGGAGCTGGGCTACCCGGTCGTCCTCAAGTCGCTCTCGCCGCTCGTGCGGGGTCAGTCTCTCCTCGACGGCGTCCGGGTCGACCTGCGTGACGCCGAGTCCGTGGCCGTCGCCTTCGAGACGATGGACCAGAACCTCGCACCGCTCGACGCGAACTACTTCGTCGTCCAGCGGATGGCCGAGAGGGGCGTGTCCTGCGTCCTCGGCACGGTCGAGGACCCGCTCTTCGGCCCGGTGATCTCCTTCAGCCTCGCCGGCTCGCCGACCGAGCTCATCGGTGACATCGCCTACCGGATCCCGCCGCTGACGGACGTCGACGCCCGCGAGATCATCGACGACATCAAGCTCGCGCCGCTGCTCGACGGGCACCGTGGTGCGACCCCGGTCGACCGGGGGGCTCTCGAGGACATCCTCGGACGGCTGTCGCTCATGTCCGACGACTTCCTCGAGCTGTCCTCGGTCGTGCTCAACCCGGTCATGGCGCACGCCCGCGGGGCGACCGTCCTCGGGGCGGAGATCAAGATCGCCCCGCCGCAGCAGCGCAAGGACCCAGGCCGCCGGGCGATGTCCTGACCTGCGGCACAATGGGCTCATGTCCCAGGCGCCGATCGATCTGACCCAGGTCTCGCTCCCGCAGCCGCTCGTCGACGCCGTCGCGCACGCGGGCTACTACCCCGACCTCGTCGCGGACGTCATCCGCGCCGCGGTGGGCGTCGAGGAGATCGTCAGCCACCTCGTGCACCAGGAGACGACCTTCGACCAGGAGTCGGTCCGGCGCCACATCACGGTGCTCGTGACGACAGCGACGCGCCTCGTCATCGCCCACGCCGACGACTTCCCCGACGACCCGGCCGGACGTCAGGACGTCGCCACCGCGACGACCGAGTGCATCCCCCTTCGCTCCGTCCGAGGTGTCATGCTCACGCACGTCGTCCCCAGCCCCTCGAGCTACGTCGCCGGCTCGCTCGGCCGCGAGCTGACGCTCACCATCGGGTGGGGCACGGTCAGCCGCGTCGACCTGCTTCCCGCTGTCTGCGCCGACCCGACGTGCGACGGCGACCACGGCTACGAGGGCACCGTCACCGCAGACGACATCGCGCTGCGGATCAGCGCCGAGGCCGAGGGGAGCGGCGCGCTCGAGACCGCCACGGCCTTCGCCCGCGACCTCTCCGCGCGCGTCGGCGGCTGATGGTGCAGCCAGCCCCGGCCCTGCCCGCCCTTGGGGAGGGCCTGCTCGACCGGCTGCTCCCCACGGTGGCGACGAGCCTCGGGGTCACCGGTCTCAACCGCCCCGGTGATCGCGACCTCGACCCGGCCCGGCGAGCGGTCGTCGTCCTCGTCGACGGGCTCGGCGCCGAGCTGCTGAGGCGGCGCGGTGGCCACGCCCCCTTCCTGCGCAGCCTCCTCGGGCGCCAGGGCTCGATCACGCTCGGGTGCGGCTTCCCGTCGACGACGGCGACGTCCATGGCCACCTTCGGCACCGGCCGGCTCGCGGGCGAGCACGGGCTCGTCGGGTACGAGGCCTACGACCCGGCGACCGGGCGCGCCTTCAACGAGCTCTCGTGGGAGCAGGGGCCGGCGCCGCGCACCTGGCAGCCGCACGGCACCGTCTTCGAGGCGGCCGGCTCGCAGGGCGTCGAGCCGGTGCGGATCGGCCCCGGGTTCTTCGACGGGTCGGGCCTGACCGAGGCTGCCCTCAGGGGTGGGCGCTTCGTCGCGGCCGCGTCCCTGGCCCAGCGCGTCGATGCCGCCCTCGCCGCGGTGAGGGAGCACCCCCGGGCGCTGGTGTACCTGTACTGGGGGGACCTCGACAAGGTCGGCCACGTGCACGGCTGCGAGTCGTGGCAGTGGGGCGACGAGCTCGAGAGCATCGACGCCGAGCTGCGCCGTCTGGCGGCCTCCGCGCCCGCGGACTGCGCGCTGCACGTCACGGCCGACCACGGGATGGTCGACGTCCCCCACGAGCGCCGGCTCGACCTCGCTGTCGAGGCAGACCTCGCTGCGGGGGTCGTCGAGGTCGCGGGGGAGCCGCGCTCCGTCCAGCTCCACTGCACGCCGGGCGCGGTGACCGACGTCGTTGCAGCGTGGCGGGAGCGTCTCGGTGACGAAGCCGTCGTCGCGACCCGGGCGGAGGCGGTCGCGGCAGGCTGGTTCGGCTCGGTCGTCGAGGACCGGGTCGCCCCGCGCATCGGGGACGTCGTCGCGACGATGACCGGCCCTGTTGCCGTCGTCGACTCCCGCCGGCACCGACCGGAGCTCATCGCGCTCCTCGGCCTGCACGGATCGTTGACCGTCGACGAGGTCGCAATCCCGTGGCTCACCCTGCCGGCCGAGCGCGCATAGGGTGTCTGCCCGTGGCTGAGCTCGTCTTCTTCTCCGGGACCATGGACTGCGGCAAGTCAACGCTCGCGCTCCAGATGGACCACAACCACCGGGCACGGGGGCGTCAGGGGCTGATCTTCACCCGGCTGGACCGGGCAGGGGAGTCGGTCCTGTCCTCACGCCTCGGGCTGGCGACGAGCGCTGTCGAGGTCGCCGAGGACCTCGACCTCTGGGAGGTCGTCGTCGCCCAGCTCACCGCGGGCGGCAAGGTCGACTTCCTGATCTGCGACGAGGCGCAGTTCTACACGCCGGCGCAGGTCGAGCAGCTCGCCCGCATCGTCGACGAGCTCGACATCGAGGTCTACGCCTTCGGGATCATGGCGGACTTCCGCACCCAGCTCTTCCCGGGCTCGCAGCGGCTCGTGGAGCTGGCCGATCGCACCCAGGTGCTCCAGGTCGCCGCTCTGTGCTGGTGCGGGGCCCGTGCGACGCACAACGCTCGCGTCGTCGACGGCGTCATGGTCGTCGAGGGCGACCAGGTCGTCGTCGGTGACGTGGCGACAGGGGAGTCAGAGGTCGAGTACGAGGTGCTCTGCCGACGCCACCACATGCGCCGGATGAGCTCACGCGCGGCCCAGGCCGCGGCGCTGTCGGCCGACGTCCTCCCCTTCGACCTCGACGCCTGCCCCGTGCCGCCGGCGAGCGCCTCGTGATCCGCTGAGGTTTGTGACAACCCGCTCACGAACGTTCGTGAGCGGGTGACACAAGCTGAAGGAAGTTCGGATCTAGCTGTACCCGGTCACCACGTTGGTCGCAGGCGGCTGATTGGGGGCTTGCCTCGGAGTGAGCTGTGACGGCGGACAGTGTTGTAGTGCTCGAGCCACGGTGCAAGGGCCTCTGCCCGTTCGGCGTTGCTGGTGAAGGTCTGGCGGTAGGCCCACTCGGTGGCCAGGGTGCGGTTGAGGCGCTCGACCTTGCCGTTCTGCCAGGGGCAGTGGGGTTTGATGAACTTCTGCTTGGCGCCCAGGTCGGCGCAGAC
>JBHWMJ010000245.1:0-3272 GCA_043423105.1 Marihabitans sp. | reverse complement strand
CGGGGTCCTGACGTCCGTCCAACCACTGAGTCACCTCCAGGTCGACTGGCTTGGCTTGGAGGACGAGCCCGTGAGTTTCGCCGTGGGGTTCTCTCCGGACGAGGCGGGGACCTACCCGGCGTTAGGTGTGGTGTCCGACGAGCGGTGGGCACACCTTGCGGTGAGCGGATGGTGGAGCCAATCTCGGGATTCGGGGCTCTTCACCGTTGAGTGTGGGTGAGCGCGACACGCCGGGCGTGTGTTGAGGGGTGAGCAGGGTCGAGGCCCTCGAAGATCAGAGGACTCTTACCTCTCCTGATCTCAAGGACCTCGACGATGCCCGAGCCTACGTTGTGCTGCCGTACCGGTGGCGGCTACTGCGACCGTTGCGACTTGTTGGTGGGCCTAGACGGCTTTCACGTGATCGCGGTCGAGCATGACGCTCGTGACCGGCTGGTGGTGACGATCGAGTCGGCGGCCGGACCGATGGGTTGCTACTCGTGCGGTGTCATTGCTCGCGGTCACGGTCGTGTCGAGGTAGGTCTGGTCGACGCTCCGGCCTTCGGCCGACCGGTGCGGCTCGTGTGGCGTAAGCGCCGCTGGCTCTGCCCGGAACCGGCGTGTGATGTTGGCTCCTTCGTCGAGCAGGACGAACGGGTCGCCTCTGCTCGTGCGCTGTTGACGGCGCGGGCGTGCTGGTGGGCGATCGAGCAGATCCGCCGCGAGAACGCGTCGGTCAACGGCATCCGTCGCCAGCTGGGAACGGGGTGGCGCACCGTGTGGGACTCGATCCGGCCCCTGTTGCAGGCCGCCGACGTCGATGCCTCCCGCTTCGAGGGCGTGACCATCCTCGGGGTTGATGAACACGTATGGCATCACGTGTCGACCAAGCCCGTCGAGGATGGAGGGCGAGGCCCCAAAGAGTTGACCGGGATGGTCGATCTGACTCGGGATGCCCACGGGCGCACCAAGGCTCGGCTACTCGACCTGGTCCCTGGCCGCTCCGGCGCGGCATACAGCAACTGGCTGACCGACCGCGGGGAGACGTTTCGGGCCGGGGTGCAGGTGGCGACGTTGGACCCGTTCCACGGGTACAAGAACGCCATCGATGACCAGCTCGAGGATGCCCGCGCCGTCCTGGATGCGTTCCACGTCGTCAAGCTCGCCACCGCAGCCACCGACGAGGTTCGTCGCCGCCTCCAGCAGGAGATCCACGGCCACCGTGGACGCAAGAACGACCCGCTGTACCGGATCCGGAACATCTTGCGAGCCGGGCAAGAGAATCTGACCGAACGGCAGAAGGCGCGCCTGGCATCGGCATGGGCTGCTGACGAACGACACGTCGAGGTCGAGGTCGCCTGGTCGTGCGCGCAGCAGGTTCGCTCCGCCTACCACCAAGACACCCATGCCGCTGGACGCGTCATCGCCGAGAAGATCCTGGACACCTTCCCCACCTGCCCGATTCCCGAGGTCGCCCGCCTGGGCAGGACGCTGCGGCAGTGGCGCACCGAGTTACTCGGCTACTTCGACACCGGTGGCTCCAGCAACGGCGGCACCGAAGCCATGAACGGTCTGATCGAGCTCCACCGTCGCGTCGCCCGCGGCTTCCGCAACCGCGACAACTACCGCCTACGCATGCTCCTCATCGGAGGCGGACTCAACCTATGACCCACACTCAACGGTGAAGAGCCCTTTTCCCTGCGCAGCTAGGACGGCCTCTGCGTGAGCCTGCGTCACTGAACCCTGAACAAAGCGGATATCTGCGCCTTCTGGAACGGGCAGGTCGCGATGAGTGAATACCCAGACCGGCTGCTCGTAGCCCCACTCATCTTGGTTGCTCAGTAGCCACTCATACGTGGAAGCACCCATGAAGAGAGCGCCAATTCCTTTCACGAACTCTGGGTATGCCATGGGGCCTTCGAAATCGAAGTCCTGCTTGAACAGCCACTCAAGGGAATGCTCGGGGGTGGCGATGAACCCGTCGAGGCTTGAAGCAGTATAGAAGTGGGTGGTCATGGGAGCGCACCTTTCTTGCGATGTTCTGGAAATCAGGGTCAGAGTTCTGCATCATTGAGCGCAAGCCGCAAGTTATATGGATTCCTCGTCCCTTCGATGCCAGGCAAACCAGGCGACCACACAGAAGGCTGCGAGCATGACGAGGTCAGCGATGAACGCAACTGGGACAGATCGAGATATCCGCGCAACCGGGAACGCAGCCGCCGCAAATACCAACAACACAGCGCTCCAGCGGGGCGTGAGCCCGGTCCACCAATGCATTGCGCCCAAGGACAAAAGCGCGACCGGAAAGAGCGGTCCGGCCAGAATCAGCACAATAGCCACCGGGAGTGGGTAGATGTCGAAAGTAGCTAGCGAGCGAAACTCGGTGATACCGAACACACTCTCAAACACGCCTTGCAGCCCGAACGCGACGGTGCCGAACATGCCGATCAGCACCAGAAGCATCCATAGCCCCGACAGAAGGGGAAACCGGGGGCGGAGGGCGTTGTATTCCCCAATGAGTCCGTACACCCAGGGCACGGCGGCTATGGCAATGAGAAGCCCGCCGGTCACTCCATAGTGTCCGTCGATCCAGAAGAGCGGTGACAGGGCGAACAGCAAGGGTCCGATAATCAGACCAAGGCTTTCCAAACGGCGTACCACCATGCCCAAAGAGTAACACTGCCAAAGCTCTGGCGCTTAGCCGTTATTGAGTGCCGCAGAAGCCGGCCCCTGCAGCGGAACTGCTGGTGCGACGGCTTTTCCTTGCTGGAGCCAAGGATGCTCGTTGGTACGATTGCACGATGAGAATCCAGCCGATTGATCTCGTGGATGGGACTGCTGCACGGGTAGGTGACAGGTTGGGTCAGGCCGCCTGAGTGGCGGCTGTGGCTATGGTGGCCTCGTACTCGATGGGCGTCAACCGACCGAGTCGGTCCTGGCGCCGGCGGCGGTGGTAGGTGCGCTCGAGCCAGGTGACGATGCTGATGCGTAGGTCCTGGCGGGTGGCCCAACGGCGGCGGTCCAGGACGTTCTTCTGCAGGAGAGCGAAGAACGACTCCATCGCGGCGTTATCGGCGCTCGTGCCGACCTGGCCCATGGATCCGACCAGGTGGTGGCGGCGCAGCGCGGCCAGGTACTTCCGCGACCGGAACTGACCAGATTCAATCGATCGTCGCACCACCGGCTGTTTGCATCGACTGTAGATGCTCCTCGAAGGCCTCGGCGGGAGTCTTCCAGCCAAGGCTCTTGCGGGGTCGTCCGTTGAGCGCCATGGCGACGGCCTGAATCTCGTC
>JBHWMJ010000210.1:0-9513 GCA_043423105.1 Marihabitans sp. | reverse complement strand
TATACTCGACGCACCCGGTCGCGGGCCGCGTCCAGCGAGAAGCTCACGACCTCGCCCCCGCGTGGTGGGTGATCCGCGGCGGTCTGGGCGGTCTGGTCGTCTCCTGGGGTCTGCTCGGCCTCGGGTTGAAGAACCCCTTGGCGATCCTCACCGCCGGTCTGGGGGCCGCGGTCTCGGTGTGGCTCGGCCGGCACCTGCGCGCGGGTGCCGGGTCGGGGTGGCGGCTCGCGTCAGCGGTCTGCACCATTCTGGCGCTCTGGGTCGGCTTCGTCCTCGCCTCCGCTTCCAACCCCCGTGGCGTCCAAGACTTCGGCGCTGAGACCTACGTCCCGCAGGAGCTCATGAACCAGGGTGAGCAGGTCACCGAGCTCTACGGGTTCGACGGGGAGGGTCGCCGGGTCGACGGGCTTCGGGTCTTCGACCAGTCCGGCCGCCCCCTCACGGTGTACACGCACGAGGGGTTCCAGACCGACGCCTTCCCTTGGCGCTCGTGGGACCAGACGTTCTCGCCCGACGAAGGGTATGTCGACGGTCAGCTGTGGACCCCTCCGTTGACCCTTCCCGCGGCGCCCGGTGCGATCTCCACCGAGACGTCCACGTCGACGTCGGGCCCCACGTCGTCGAGCTCGTCGAGCAGCAGCTCGGGGTCCACGACGAAGAGGGAGAGGGCCGAGTCCTCGCCGAAGCCCACGGCCTCGCCCCGGTCGACGGCCTCGCCGTCCGACTGACCCACCCGACCCGAAGGGGGAGCCGCGCGCTGCAGGGGGCACCGCGGCTCCCCCTTCGCCTTGCGTTCGCAGGGTTGCTCCGATGAGGCGGAACTCTGCGGACGTTACGAAGGGGGGTGGCCCACGTACCCTGGGCGGGCCCCCGTAGCCCAACTGGCAGAGGCCGGGCCCTTAAAAGGCTCAACGGTGCGGGTTCGACTCCCGTCGGGGGCACCCAACGCACAAGGCTCGAACCTTGGCCCGAGGAATCAAGGGCTGGGGTTCGGGCCTTGTCGGCGTTCTCTGCCCAGGTGAGCGCGTCGGCGTTGACCTCGGGGTCGAGCAGCATCTCGAAGGGCCGGTTGTTCTCGACGCGCAGTTCGTCGTCCTCCTCGATGTAGACCTTGGTGAAGAAGGCCTGGTTGCACAGGCGCCGGTTGGCGTCGTCGCAGCGGGCGTAGATGTCGGCGCAGTTCTCCAACAGGTTCAGGGCGTCGTCCAGGTGCGCGCGGGCGTCGGTGTACTCGCCGTGGTGGGCGTCGAGGCGGCGGTTCACCTGGTCGAGTTCTCCGGCGATGCGGTCTTGTTCCCGTTTGAGGACGGCGAGCGGGATCGCGTCGGCGTAGTGGGCCTGCATGAGCCGGTCTTGCTCGTGCTCCAGGCGGTCGCGGTTCGCGGTGAGCTGGGCGAGTTCGTCGGCTTCGGCGGACATCAGCCGGTCGAACTCGTGGTGCAGCATCCCGGCCAGAGCTTCGCGTCGGGCGGGGGTGAGTTGCACGCGCTGGTAGTAGTTCTCGATCAAGTGCTCGACGTCCTCGATGAGGATGGCCTGCCTCGTGCAGTCGGTCCGCTTGGAGTGCCGCCCTGAGCAGACGAAGTAGGGGTAGACGTTGCCGTGTCGGTTCTTCGCGTTTGACACGATGAGGCGGGACCCGCAGGCCCCGCAGTAGACGGTGCCTTTCAGGTAGTGGTCGTGCACCTGGGTTGCCTCGGATGCGCTCTTGTGCGCGGTGAGGACGGACTGCACCTGGTACCAGACCTCGGCCGGGACGAGCGGCTGGTGCGCACCCTTGTAGGCGACGCCGCGGTAGATCACGTCGCCCTTGTAGTACGGGTTCGTCAGCATTCGGTGTACCGAGGACACAGCGAGCGGTTTCGAGGGCCGCTTCGGGGTGGGAAGACTGACCAGCCCTCGCGACGTCAGCTCGTCGTGGATCTGGCTGACGGTCCAGTTCCCGGAGGCGTATGCCTTGTATGCCCACTCAATCAGCGGTGCCCGGTCGGGGTCGAGCTGCACCGTGCGAACTTCGCGGCCGAGCTCGTCGCGGGAACGGATGTTGAGGTAGCCGATCGGTGCCTTGCCGACCGTGCCGCCGGTGGCGGCTTTCTGCGTCATGCCCTTGATGACCTCGGTGGCGAGATTGCGGGAGTAGAACTCCGCGATCGTGGACATGATGCCGTGCAGCAGCATCCCGCTGGGGGTCTCGTCAATGTTCTCGGTCGCGGAGACGAGCATGACCCCGGCCTCCTGCAAGGCGAGGTGGATCGTTACGTCGTCGGCGCGGTTGCGGGCGAGCCGGTCGACCTTGTGGACGATGCAGTACGCGACACGGTTGCGCTTGACGTACTGGATCATCCGCATCAGCTCGGGCCGGTCGGCCTTGCGGGCGGACTCGCCCGCGTCGATGAACTCCTTCACGATGACCGCGCCGAGCTGTTCGGCCTTGCGGCGGTTGGCCTCGCGCTGGGCGGGAATGGAGAAGCCTTCATCGGTGCCGCCCTTCTCGGCTTGCTCCTTGGTGGAGACGCGCAGGTAGGACACCGCGAGTGCGGTGCCCTGGGGCGGTTCGATGAGACTGCGCACCGGGTCTGGAGTGCGCGCGGACGTGGTACTCATGGGGGCCTGCTCTCACGAAATCTCGGCCCTCGCGCTCGGGCTGAACGCCCGAGGGGTGCTGATCGTGAGAGGAAGCCCGAAAGCTCTAGGACTAGGCCGGAACGGCCACGTAAACGTTGCCCGCCGGAGCGGGGTTTGGGACCACAACACCACGTCGACGCGAGGCTTGCTTGTGCTCGATTCTACCCGGATGCCTGGTCGGCGACCATTGCCGGACGGTAGGTCTCCGGTATTGCGGCGGCGCGACGCTCGGCGCGCGATCGGCCGGTCTCCTGCAAGGTCAGCCGGATCAGAACCTCGGCGAGCTTGTGCAAGTCGGCGTCCTCGCGATGTACCGCGCGTACGGAGAATGAACGGTCCTCATAGCGGCGCCGGTCGGTCTTCTTGACGTAGGTGCCCATCAGTCGCGCAACTCCCCAGTGGCAGGGTCGAGGCCGGCGTAGAACTCGTCCTCGGCCTGCTTGCGGGCGGCGACGTCATCGAGGACGAACTGCACGAAGTCCTCGTCGCGGTTGGCGATGATCCGGTCCTCGACGGGCTCTGCCGGGTCCTCGCCGGGCCAGACGGTCTGCCGGGTGGGGCGGTCTCGGTCGAGGCGGGTGCCGCAGGCGGCGACCCAATCCCTGAGCCGCTGTCTGGCGTCGGCGAAGTCGCGGTGCCAGCCCAGCGGCGCGGAGGCGTTCTGCTCGCTGTCGTAGGCGGCCAGCCAGTGCAGGTGCAGGGCCGAGAGCTCCCAGACGAGCTCGGGGTGGCGGTGCCAGAACGGCGGCACCACCGATGCGGGCAGACCATATGTCGTGCGGAGCCAGTTGACCCACTTATTCAGCTCCAGCCACTCGGCCTCGGCTTCCTCGCTCGTCAGGAGGTTCCAGTTGATAGGGTGCGGCGGCTCGGGCAGCAACGACCCCTCAAACTCCTCGGGCGCCTCATCGAGGTCGGGCTCGTCACCCAGGTCCGGCGCGTCGCTGTCGTTCTCGTTCATCATGGTCACCGCCGGTCAGAGTCCGAGCGCCGGTGCGGCGTTGCGGGCCTCGCGGCGCGCCTCGGCATCGACGGACTGCCCCGCGGCTTCTCGCGTGACGGCGGGCTGGCGGCGGGTCCGCTTGACCTCGTAGCGGGTGCGGGCGAGGTCGTGGCCGAGCTTCTTCGCCACGAACTCCTCGGCTTTGACGACTTCGCCGTCCGGCGTGGTGTGGTCGTACTCGCGGACGTAGCCCTCTGCGACGAACTTGTCGCCCTTGGCGAGGCGGTCGTGCGCGCGTTCGGCGGTCTTCTTGAACGCGACGAGGTCGTGGAAGGTCGTCTCGGTCTGCGTGAACGACCCGTCCTCCTCACGGCGGTAGTGTTCCTGGCCGATCTTGACGTACAGGCGCGCGTCGCCGCGCTCGGTGTAGGTGAGCTGCGGGTCGGAGGCGATAAACCCGGAGAGGGATTCCTGCGTGTGGAGAGCCATCGGACTGTCCTCATTTCTGACATCGACGGGCGGCCCCACAGCCGGGGCCGCCCTTGTGTCAGGCAGGTGCGCCCGGCTCCTCCAGCGGACGGCGTTGCAGCAGCGCCTCGATGCCGGCCCGGTCGGCCCGCAGTTCCTTCGCATCCGGCCGGTCGAGCCAGGTCCGCATCCTCGTGACTATGGGCGGCGCGGAGCGCAGCAGCACGAGCGCAGTCCCGAACGGCAACGTCCTGATCGTGTCGGGCGGCATGATCGGGACGCGCCGGATGGAGCGTTGCGCGGAGCGGGAGCCGTGGTCTCCGACCGTGGTGGAGTCGGTCACCTCGTCGCGCTCGCCGATGAGCGTGGTCAGGTCGTGCAGGTCGCGGCTGTTGGAAGCGCCGCCGAGGATGATCTTGACGATGGAGGCGTCCCAGATCGCGCCGGCGGCGTTCTCCGACCATTTCTCCCGCGCCTGAGCGAGGCTTTGGAGTACGGGCATGGTCGTGATCCCGGTGCCGCCGCCTTCGGCCATGAGCGTGGGCAGTGACGGTAAGGGGGCGAGGTTGCCGACCTCATCGAGGGCGAGCAGCAAGGGCGGGTCGAGCCTCGCGCCGGGGCTTCCGGCGGCGATGCGGCGGGCGGCTTCCACGACGTCTTCCACGAACGCCGCCACCAACGCCGCGCTGTTGTTGGCGCCGGCGCCGGTCGCCAGCAGGTAGAGCGTTCCGCGGGCACGGAGAAAGGCTTCGGGGTCGAAGTTCTCGCCTTCGCGCGGCGACACGGCGTCGAGCACGCGCGGGTCCGCCAGGGCGGCGAGGGCGAGGGAGACGCCTTGCCAGATGGAGTCGCGGGTTCTCGGGTCGGAGTCGATCATCGCCTGTAGCGACTCCGCCCACCCGACAGCCGCTCGTGGGTTCGCTGTCAGGATCGCGACTGCGTCCGCGGCGGCGGATGGGTCGAGGGTCCACCGGAACAGTTCACCCGGTGGGCGACGGTCGAGGGCAGCGGCGTGGAGCAGGGCTTGGAGGGCGGTGCGGGTCTTGCCTTCCCAGAACCCGCCGCCTTCGACTCCGCCTGCGGACAGGCCGGTGCCGGCGGCGAGTCCGGTGGCGCGGATCATCGCGGTCAGCGGGTCCTCGCACCCGCGGATGGGTGACCATCTGAGGCCTGCGGGGATGCCTTCGGCGAGGTGCTGTGGGTCGAACACGGCGACCGGGCCGATGCGCTCGCGGGCGCGGAGAGTCGCGGTGAGGTTGTCCGGCCGGGTCGAGGTGGTGACGACTGCGCCGGGTGCGTCGAGGATGGTGTTGATGACGATGTGGGCGCCCTTCCCGGACCGGGGCGGGCCGATCAGCAGGATGCTGTCCTCCACCGATGCCCACACGCTCTTGCCGCGCGACTGGCCGATCCGGTAGCCGACGTCCTCCGGTGTCGGCTTGTGGAGCGAGGGTCGCAGGTGCCCGGCCCGGCGCAGCAGCGCGGTCTCGGAGGCGGCCTTGGTGACCTCGGTGCGGGTGGCGATACCGGGGATGCGGTAGGGGTCGTTCTTGACCTGTCGGCCGTGCTCGCGGAAGAACCGCCACCCCCAGCACCCTGCGCCAGCGGCGGCGAGGATGAGGACGGCGGCGGTGATCCAGTACGCCACGACGTTCAGACCGGGTGCGCCGAGCGCGGCCGCCGGGTCGCCGGGGTTGAGCAGCACGCCCAACCCGGCCTCGACTCCGCCGGCGGGTTGCCCGGTCCCGGTGATCCACGCGGCGACCGAGCCGGCGCCGCGGAGGATGGCGGCGAGGATCGCGGCGCCGATGAGGAGGCCGATGCCGAGGTTGCTCAGCTCGTCCCCGAGCGATCCCGTCGGCCTCGGGGTGGTCATTCGGGGTGCCCGATCGTGAGCGTCCCGGAGACGCGGCCGAGCAGGATCACCTCTCGGGTCGGGCTCACGGCGAGCTGGTCGGCGGTGAGCAGGCCGCGCATCGCGCCGTCCGGGGCGGCATCGCCGTGGGCGATGACGACGGCGATCGCCACGTCCTCGCCCGGCACGAACCCCTCGCCGTGGAGCGCCACGAGTTCGGGCGGAGCACTCGCGACCGGTGGCTCAGGTGCGGGGGCGGGTTTTGGTTCGGTGCGGCGGCGTCTGGTCGGAGTGATGATGTCGGTGAACGTGCTTCCGTCCGCTTCGCGCACCTCGACCCGCACCGGCGAGCGGCGCTGTTCGGTGAGCTGGTCGAGGACGGCGGCGAAGTCCTCTCGTCGCCACGGAGGCGCGAACGGCTCCGGCTCGAACGGCACGCCGTCGACGGTGACCGTCATGCGTCCGTCGTCGGTGATCGTGATGACCACGAGCGGGAGAACGACCGGCACAGCCTCGACCTCGTCACGGTGAACAGACGCGGGCATGATCGTGCGCTTATAGCGGGGCCGGGCCATCACGCCGCACCGCCCGCGGCGGGAACCGTCAGCGAGGCCGACGGTTCGTCATTCTCAACGGTGAACTTCCCGGTTTCTGCGATCATGCGGCTCGTGGTGTCGAAGGCGGCGAACTCGGCGGGGTGGAGTTGGTGCTGCACGACGAAGGAGCGGTCCTTGATGCGCCACAGCCCCTGCCCGGTCCCCAGGCCGGGAAGCAGCTTCTGCTCAGTGCCCGTGAGGCCGAGCGCTGTTGCGGTGGAGCCGAGCTGGTCGGCTTCCTGCCGGTAGACGATCCTGGTCTCCGCGTTCGCCAGCAGCGACGATGCGAGGGCGCGCATGGCGGAGCCCTGGTCGCCGACGTTGTCGAGGTCGGAGAGCTTGTGGAAGATCAGCATGTTCGCGATTCCGAAGTGCCGGGCGAGCCGCCACTGGGCGTCCATACGCCGCAGGAGGGACGGGTAGGCCATCAGGCGCCAGGCTTCGTCGTAGATCACCCAGCGTTGCCCGCCTGCCGGGTCGGACAGGGCCGACTCCATCCACGCCGACGAGCACGTCATCAGCACCGAGATCAAGGTGCTGTTCTCCGCGACCCGGGACAGGTCGAGGGACACCATTGGCAGGGACGGGTCGAACCTGACCGTGGACGGGCCGTCGAACAGTCCTTGGAGGTCGCCCGCGACGAGTCGGCGCAGGGCGTGGCCGACGAGCCGACCGTCTTCCGCGAGCCGTCCATCCGCGTCGTCGGCCGAGGTTGGGGTAAGGATGCGGTCGACGACCATCGGCAGGATCGGAACCTCCGCGCTCCGTACCGCGTCTTGGAGGGCGAGGTCGATCGCGGTGTGCTCCAACGGCGTCAGCGCCCGGTCCAGCACGGTCTCTGCGAGGGCGCCGATAAGGTCGCGGCGGCGGGAGGCGACCTGCATCGCCCACTCGCTGTCGGACACCGCGGATGGCCTATGGCCCTCATCGAGAGGGTTGAGGCGGTTGGAGAGGCCGTGGCCGAGGATGATTGCGCGTCCACCGACGGCTTCGGCGACGGCGGTGTGCTCGCCCTTCGGGTCGCCGGGGACGTAGACGCGTCGTCCGAACGGGAGCGAGCGCGTGTAGAGCGACTTTGCCAGGCTCGACTTGCCGGAGCCGACGATGCCGGCCAGGACGACGTTGGGGGCGGTGATGATCCCGCGCCGGTAGAGCACCCACGGGTCGTAGACGAACGACCCGCCGGAGTAGAGGTCCTGCCCGACGAAGATCCCCTCCGATCCGAGGCCGCCTTCGGCCAGGAACGGGTACTGCCCAGCCAACGTCGCACTCGTGTCCTGGTGCTTGGGGAGACGGAACCGGCCCGGCGTGCGCAACGCCGCAGGCCCCGGCTCGCCAGCGGCGGGCAGGTAGGTCGTCGCGCGCCGCTCGGCCTGCTCCGCCTCCCACAGGGCCTTCGCCTCGGCCTTCCGTGCCTTGCGGGCGGTGGTCTCGATTCGGGTCGCAGCCTGCCGGCGGTCCTTACGGGCCCGGCGTCGTTCGCCTTCGGGGCCGACGAGCACGGCCGTGTGCAGGCGGCCCTCGTCCTGCGCGGTCACAGCGCGAGCCCCCGGCCCTGCGCCGTGGCGGCACCGGGGCGTCGAGTGAACCAGTCGCCCGCGCCGCGCTCGCGGTTCGCCGCCTGGGTGTTCGCGCGTGCAGGCTGGTGTGCGACGCGCGCCGACGCCGCGGTCGACGCGGGCGCGGGAATCGGGGTGTCGATGCCGAGGAGTGCCGGGTCGGGCAGGGCGCCGTGCTCGCGCAGTAGCGAGACGTGGCCGAGGAACGGGTTGTAGGTGAGGGTGTAGACGTCTCGGGTCGCTACCTTGTCGAGGGCACCGGTCGGGGGCTCGTCGTAGACGTAGCCGTTCTCGAGCGCTGTCTGTACGGTCTCCTCGCCGTAGTCGAACCCGGCCAGGTGCTCGATCGCCGCGTCCGTGCCCTCCCGGTCGATGAGGTCCAGCACCTCGTAGGCCTCGGAGCCTTGGAGGAACACGACGCTGATCCACCGCACGCCCGCCGCCTCCCCAACGGTGGGCGCAGGGCCCTGCGGGCCGCGGTCGGCCAGCTCGGTCAGGGCGTCGGAGTTCTGCCGGGCGACGTCGGCGGTCCACTCATCGAACGGCCCCTCATACGCCGTGCCGTTGTCGGTGGCGTGTTGGTGCGCATCGCCTGCTGCGGTCAGGTAGGCGGCGAGGTCACGCAGCGCCCGCTCCGGTGAGACAGGCGCGCCGGCCCCGGTAAACAGATCCCGCCCTTGGATGCTCTGCCCGCTGTCCCGGTGCTCGATGAGGTAGGCGTAGCGCTGGTGCTGGCCCAGCGGCTCGTCCGGCCACACCGTCAGCGTGAGCGTCCCGGCCTGCACGCTCGTACGCCCCGCCCCCGCGTCTGCGGGGTCGGGTGCGGGGTGCCAGGCGATACGCCCGGAGTGCTGGGAGGCGGCGTCGAGCCGCCAGGCCACGGAGTCCAGGAGTGTGCCGGCCTGGTGCAGCTCGTCCGCGGCCGCGAGGGCCGAGGTCGCGCCGGTGGCCTGGTTCCCGGCGTCGTCGTGCGCGCGGGCACGGGGAGCGATATGGGCGGCGGCGAGCTGATCCAGTACCTGCCGCAGCGACCGGACTCCGGACAGCAGGTCACCGATCACTGGGTAGGTGTCGGCCGGGTCGGTGAACTGGCGGGTTGCGTGGGCCAGGCCCCGCAACGCGGCGGACGCCTCCGTGGCGTCCGCGACGGGGTTATCGAAGGTAGGCATGAGCGTTGTTCCTCACAGAAGCGTCGGATGGTTGGTGGGCAGGTGCGCCGGGTCAGACCGGCCGGCACAGCGGCAGCGCAGCGGCGGTGAAGGCCTGGGCTTGCTGGCCGACGAGGCGGCGGGTCTCGCAGGAGGACTGGACGGCGGCCTGCTCGATCGCGGCGATCGCGGCATCGAGCTCGGCGACGGTGGGCGCGGACACCGAGATCAGGCCCGTGTAGCGCAGGACGCCGTGGCCGGCGGTCAGATCGGCTTCCTGCTGGAGCACGTCCTGATACTCGGCGCGCTGGCCGAGATC
>JBHWMJ010000238.1:0-2755 GCA_043423105.1 Marihabitans sp. | reverse complement strand
CGGACGACCCGATGGCAGGGCAGCACGAGGGGCAGCGGGTTCGTCGCACAGGCCGTGCCGACCGCACGGACCGCGCCTGGGTTGTCGAGCCACGCGGCTACCTCCCCGTAGGTCGCGGTGGTGCCATAGCCGATCCGGTTCAGCGCCCGGACGACCTCGCCCCGGAAGCCGGTGGCGAGGCTGAGATCGAGTGCGAGCTCGAAGCCGGCACGCCGCCCGGCGAGGAATTCCTCGACCTGCTGCGCGGCCTTGTCGAGCCGGCCGGGGCTGCGCAGGACGCGCGGGCTGACCCGGCGGGAGATGTCGGCGAGGATCCCCTCCTCTCCCTCGGTCCCGACGAACCCGATGCGCACGAGCCCCGCAGGGGTCGCGGCGAGGACGAGCGGGCCGAGCGGGCTGTCGATGGTCCGGTAGGCGACGTCGAGGTCGCCGGCCACGGCGGCCTTCGTCACGAGGCGCGCGTGGAGCCGCTCGAGGCGTTCGCCGTGCATCTCGGGCAGCGCCTGTGGTGTATCGGTGCTCATCGGATCTCCTTGCGGCGCAGCGACTTCAGGCCATCGGAGGCGGCCCGGCGGGCGGCGGCCTCGGTGCCGCCGGTGAGGGTGGCGATCTGGGCGAAGCTCAGCCCGCCGAGGTAGCGATAGGTGACGACCTGGCGCTGCTTCGTCGGCAGCTCGGCCACGTGACGCCACACCCCTTCGTCGTCATGGTCGGCGGGCTCGACGACGACCTCCGGCAGCTCGGCGAAGGGGTCGGCCCGGCGAGCCTTGGCCCGCAGCTGGTCGATGCACTTGCGACGGGCGACGACGGTGAGCCAGGCACGCGGGTCGAGGTCGTCGGGCAGGTCGGGCCAGGCGCGCAGGGCGGCGACGAAGGTCTCGCTCCACGCGTCCTCGGCCTCGTTGCTGCCGACCGTGGCCATGCAGACGCGCAGCACGTGCGCGCCGTGCTCGCGCACGACCGACTCGAAGGGGGTGCTCGCCATGACGCGAATCATGCCCCTAGGACGTCGCGCAGGCCGGATGTGTGAGATCGCGGCGGCTAGCCTCCCCACCATGAGCATGCGCGCGTGGCAGGTCACCCAGCACGGCACCCCGCGCGAGGCGCTACGTCTCGTCGACGTCGAGGTGCCCGAGCCCGGACCCGGCCAGGTGCGGGTGCGGGTGCTCGCGAGCGCGATGAACTTCGCCGACAGCCTGCTCTGCTCGGGCGAGTACCAGGTGCGGCCCGAGCTGCCCTTCACCCCGGGGCTCGAGGTGTGCGGCGAGGTCACCGCGGTCGGGCCCGTCGACGAGGCGAAGGGGGCCAGCCAGCTCGCCGTCGGCGACCGGGTCCTCGGGTCGGTCGCGCTGCCCCACGGAGGGTTCGCGCAGGAGGCCCTCATGGACGTCGCGCAGACCTTCCCGGCTCCGGCGGGGCTGGACGACGCGCACGCGGCGGCGCTCTACATCGGCTACCAGACGACGTGGTTCGCGCTGCACCGACGGGCGGCGATCCAGCCCGGTGAGTGGCTGCTCGTCCATGCCGCGAGCGGTGGCGTCGGCAGCTCGGCGGTCCAGCTCGGCCAGGCGGCCGGTGCGCGGGTCATCGGGGTGGTCGGCGGCGCCGATAAGATGGAGCTGGCGCGCGAGCTGGGCTGTGACCACGTCATCGACCGGCGCGAGCAGGACATCGCCGCGACGGTCAAGGAGATCACGGATGGCCACGGCGCGGACGTCGTCTACGACCCGGTCGGCGGTCCGGCGTACGAGGCGAGCACGAAGTGCATCGCCTTCGAGGGGCGGATCCTCGTCATCGGCTTCGCGTCAGGGAAGCGTCAGGAGGCCCGGCTCAACCATGCGCTGGTGAAGAACTACTCGATCCTCGGCGTCCACTGGAGCCTCTACCTCGAGCACGAGCCGGAGCTCGTCCGGCACTGCCACGACGAGCTCGTCCGGCTCGCCGACGCCGGCGAGATCAGCCCCCTCGTCGGCGGCGAGGTCGCGCTCGAGGACGTGCCCGACGCCTTGGAGCGCCTCGCCGGCGGCCGGACGGTCGGACGCCTCGTCGTCCTGCTCTGACCTCCCTTCGCCCCCGACGGGGTGAGCCGCTCCGGCGGCCGACCCATCCTCTAGGCGAACGTCGACCGCGAGCGGAGGACCTCCTCGAGCTTGGACTGCTCGTCGACGATCGCGCGGCGGACGGCCGGGTCGAGGTCGGGGCGGGCGAGGCACTCCTGCGAGAGCGCGAGCGTCTCCGGCGTCGCGAAGCGCCCCGGGTAGGCCATCGTCGCGACCCGACCGAGGGCGCTGTCGCCGATCCGGCCGGCCATCGCCGGCACGTCCTCGAAGTACCGCGGGATGTACGGCGTCACGAGGCTGCGGTCCTCCGGGCCCCAGAAGCCGGCTGCGATCGCGACGAGCTCGTAGTTGCTGCGCTCCGTGCTCGTCGTGAGGTCGGCCCACGCGGCGGCCTTCGCCTCTGGGGTCGGGATCGCTGCCGTCGCGGTGAGCGCCCCGAGGTTGCCCGACATCGTCTGGTCCTCCGCACGGGCCGCCTCGATGCCGACCGCGTCGAGCAGGCCCCGCCGGGCCAGCTGCCCCAGCACGATCCACCGGAAGTCCGAGTCACCCGCGAGGCCCTCGGGCAGGTCATGCCCGTCCGCCCACGGCCGCAGCCGCCCCTCGACGTCGTCGGTCGTCCGTGCGACGAGCCGCGCGGCGTGGAGCGCCCGGCTGCTGCCGGGCTCGGCCTCGGCCAGGACCCGCTCAAGTAT
>JBHWMJ010000005.1:0-12302 GCA_043423105.1 Marihabitans sp. | reverse complement strand
AATGTGGGTCGATGCTGGGGATCGAGGGCGGGCGGCAGATCGGCGGCTCGATGGCGGCGCTGCGTCGCTTTTACGATCTTGGCGCGCGCTACATGACGCTGACCCACAACCAGACCACCGAATGGGCCGATGCCGGCACCGACCAGCCCAAATATGACGGTCTGTCGCCGTTCGGGGTCGAGGTGGTGAAGGAAATGAACCGCCTCGGCATGCTGGTGGACCTGAGCCACGTCGCCCCCGCGACGATGCGCGATGCGATCGCGGCGTCCAGGGCGCCGGTGATCTTTTCCCATTCCAGCGCGGCGGGCGTGAACCCGCACCCGCGCAACGTGCCCGACGACGTGCTCGAGCGGATCCCCGGCAACGGTGGCGTCGTCATGGCAAACGTCGTGCCGAAGTTCGTCAACCAGGCCCGGGCCGACGAGGTCCTCGGGCGCACCGATGTCGTCCCCGACCCTGTCGCCACCGTCGCCGACGTCGTCGCCCACCTCACGCACCTGCGTGAGGTCGCCGGCGTCGAGCACGTCGGCATCGGCGCGGACTACGACGGGGTGGACGAGACCCCTGCCGGGCTCGAGGACGTCTCGACCTACCCGACGCTGCTGGGCGCGCTCGCCGAGCAGGGATGGTCCAGGGCCGACCTCGAGGCGCTCGCCCACGGGAACGTCCTGCGGGTGCTGCGCGACACCGAGGCCTGACCCGCCGAGATTGACCTGACACGCGCTGCGGGCGTCAGCCCGGCGCGTGTCAGGTCAATCTCGAGGTCAGCTGGTGGGCGGGGGAGGCGGGGGCGTGGTGCCACCGCCGACGCTGCCACCCTGCGGGGCGGGCGGCGGGACGGAGGCTCCACCGCCGGAGGACCCCTTCGCCACGGCCTCCTTGGCCTTCGTCGAGGCCTTGGTGATCTTCTGCGAGTACTTGCCCTTCGTCTGCTTGTCGACGACGGAGCCCGCCTTGTCGATGTAGGCCTGGGCCTTGTCAGGGTTGTTCTTCGCCCACTGACGCGCGGCCTCGGCCGCCGTCGCGAGGACCGTGATCTTCCCGAGCTTCGCCATCGCTTCTCTCCTTATTGTCGGCGTGCTACGTCCAGCACAACACAGCGCAGGCCCGGTTCCATCCCGGAGGCACACCTCAATCGGCGCCCGGGGGGAGCACGGCGACCGTGACGGTCTGGGGCCGTAGGCTGGCCGGGTGAACGAGATCGAGATCGGGCGTGGCAAGCGGGGCCGTCGGGCCTACTCATTCGACGACATCGCGGTGACCCCCTCACGGCGCACGCGCGACCCCGAGGAGGTCTCGCTCGACTGGCAGATCGACGCGTACCACTTCGACATGCCGGTCATCGCCGCCCCGATGGACTCGGTGATGTCGCCGAAGACCGCCATCGCCTTCGGTCAGCACGGCGGGCTGCCCGTCCTCGACCTCGAAGGGGTCTGGACCCGCTACGAGGACCCCGAGCCCGTGCTCGCCGAGATCGCCACCCTCGACCCGGCCGTCGCGACCGCGCGGATGCAGGAGATCTACTCTGCCGAGATCGTCCCCGAGCTCATCGCCGAGCGGCTGCGCGAGATCCGCGCGGCCGGCGTCACGGTCGCCGGCGCGCTCAGCCCCCAACGCACCCAGCAGCACTGGAAGACCGTCGTCGACGCGGGTGTGGACCTCTTCGTCATCCGCGGCACGACCGTCTCGGCCGAGCACGTGAGCAGCCGCGCCGAGCCGCTCAACCTCAAGCGCTTCATCTACGAGCTCGATGTCCCCGTCATCGTCGGCGGGGCAGCGAGCTACACCGCCGCGCTGCACCTCATGCGCACCGGCGCGGCCGGCGTGCTCGTCGGCTTCGGCGGCGGTGCCGCGCACACCACCCGGCAGACCCTCGGCATCCACGCGCCGATGGCCAGCGCCATCGCCGACGTCGCCGCCGCCCGCCGCGACTACCTCGACGAGTCCGGCGGGCGCTACGTCCACGTCATCGCCGACGGCGGTCTCGGCACGAGCGGCGACATCGTCAAGGCGGTCGCCGTCGGCGCGGACGCGGTCATGCTCGGTGCGGCGCTCGCGCGGGCGACCGACGCCCCCGGCCGGGGCTACCACTGGGGTGCTGAGGCCCACCACGGCGAGCTGCCGCGCGGTGCTCGCGTCGAGGTCGGCTCCGTCGCCAGCCTCGAGGAGGTCCTCTTCGGCCCCAGCCGCCAGCCCGACGGCACGACCAACCTCATGGGCGCGCTGCGCCGGGCCATGGCGACGACGGGCTACACCGACGTCAAGGAGCTCCAGCGCATCGACGTCGTCGTCTCCCCCCACCGGCCCAGCTGAGCGGCCTTCGCGCGTGACGTCGGCAGGTTGCCCTCAGCGGGGCGACGTGCCGGACGCAAAGGGACGTAGGTCTCAGCGAAGGGCATACCCCTGGTGCCGTAGGAGCCGCAGGCTTACAGTGGGGTAATGACGTCCGAGATCATCGCCGATCCTGAGCTCGACCCGACCGCGACCTATGTCGTCGACCCGAAGCGGGCCCGCCAGCTCGCCGCCCGCGTCGTGGCCTCGCCCAGGGCGGAGACGTTCACCCGCACGTCGCCGATGACCGGTACCCCCATCGCGTCCCTGCCGGTCTCGACCGAGGCCGACGTGCAGCGCGCTTTCGCCTCGGCCCGCGCGGCCCAGCCCCGGTGGGCAGCGACCTCGCACGAGCAGCGGCGCCGGATCTTCCGCCGCTTCCACGACCTCGTCCTCGAGCACCAGGTCGAGCTGCTCGACCTCGTCCAGATCGAGGCCGGCAAGGCCCGGCTGCACGCCTTCGAGGAGGTCCTCGACTGCGCCATCGCCTCGCGTCACTACGCGGCCAAGGCGGAGAGCTACCTGCGCACCACCAAGCACCTCGGCGCCGTGCCGGTGCTCTCCCAGGCCCGGATGCTGCGCCACCCCAAGGGCGTCGTCGGCATCGTCTCGCCGTGGAACTACCCGCTGAGCCTGGCGATCACCGACGCCATCCCCGCGCTCCTCGCCGGCAACGCCGTCGTCCTGCGCCCCGACCAGCAGGGCTCGCTGAGCGCCCTCGCCGGGATCGAGCTGCTCCACGAGGCCGGCCTGCCCGAGGGCGTCTTCCAGGTCGTGCTCGGCCCCGGCCGCAGCACCGGTCAGGCGGTCGTCGACAGCGGCGACTACGTCTGCTTCACCGGCTCGACCCCCACCGGCCGCAGCGTCGCCGAGTCCGCCTCGAAGCGGCTCGTCGGCTACAGCCTCGAGCTCGGGGGCAAGAACTCCGTCTACGTCGCCGACGACGCAGACCTCGGCCGCGCCGTCGACGGCGCCGTCCGCTCGTGCTTCGCCTCCGCCGGCCAGCTGTGCATCTCGACCGAGCGGCTCCTCGTCCACGAGGGCATCTACGACCGCTTCGTCCCCGCCTTCGTCGAGCGGGTCAAGGCCCTGCGCCTCGGGACCGCCCTCGAGTACGGGTACGACATGGGCAGCCTCGTCTCCCAGGACCAGCTCGACACCGTGACCCGGCACGTCGCGGACGCCGTCGCCAAGGGCGCCACCCTGCTGACCGGCGGCAACGCACGACCCGACCTCGGCCCCTTCGTCTACGAGCCGACCGTCCTCACCGGGGTCACCTCGGCGATGCTCTGTCGCGACGAGGAGACCTTCGGCCCGGTCGTCTCCATCTACCGGGTCGCCGGCGACGACGCGGCTGTCGCGCTCGCCAACGACACCGAGTACGGCCTCAACTCCTCGGTCTGGACCAAGGACACCGCCCGCGGACGCCGGATCGCGGCCCGGATCAAGACGGGCACGGTCAACGTCAACGAGGCCTACGCCGCCGCCTGGGGGTCCATGGGTGCCCCGATGGGGGGCATGAAGGACTCCGGGGTGGGCAGACGCCACGGCGCCGAGGGCATCCTCAAGTACACCGAGAGCCAGAACGTCACCGTCCAGCACCTCATGCCGATCGCGCCGTCGATGGGCCTGTCCGACGAGCGCTACGCGAAGGTCATGACCCTCGGGGTGCGGCTCATGAAGGCCGCGGGCCTCTCATGACCACGCAGGGGCGGACCGACGCGACCGTCGACACCGACGTCGTCGTCGTCGGGTCCGGCTTCGGCGGGTCCGTCGCGGCCCTGCGGCTCGCGGAGAAGGGCTACTCCGTCGTCGTGCTCGAGGCCGGGCGTCGTTTCCGTGACGAGGACTTCGCGCAGACGAGCTGGGACCTCAAGAACTTCTTGTGGGCTCCCAAGCTCGGCTGCTACGGCGTGCAGCGGATCCACCTGCTCAAGGACGCGATGATCCTCGCCGGCGCCGGCGTCGGTGGCGGATCGCTCAACTACGCGTGCACCCTCTACGTCCCGCCGGAGGACTTCTTCCGGGACCGGCAGTGGGGTCACATCACCGACTGGCAGGAGGAGCTGGGGCCGCACTACGCCATGGGCCAGTCGATGCTCGGCGTCGTGACCAACCCGTGCGAGGGCCCGGTCGAGCAGGCGATGCGCGACACCGCCGCGGACATGGGCGTCGCCGACACCTTCCGCAAGACGCCGGTGGGCATCCTCTTCGGCGAGGGCAACGCGCCGCAGGAGCAGGGCCGCACCGTGCCCGACCCGTACTTCGGGGGAGCCGGGCCGGAGCGCACGACCTGCACCGAGTGCGGCAACTGCATGGTCGGCTGCCGCGTGGGTGCCAAGAACACGCTCGTGAAGAACTACCTCGGTCTGGCCGAGCGGCTCGGTGCCGAGGTGCGTCCGATGCGCACGGCGACCCGGCTCGGCATCATCCCGGGCACCGAGGACGCGCCCGTCTACCGCGTCCGCCACGAGGCGACCGACGACCGGGGCGACCGCAGCGCGCGTGTGATCACCGCCCGCCACGTCGTCCTCGCCGCCGGCACCTGGGGCACCCAGCACCTGCTCCACGAGATGAAGGCCGACGGCGAGCTCCCGCGCATGAGCGAGCGGATGGGCGAGCTCACCCGGACGAACTCCGAGGCCCTCGTCGGCGCGCTCGCCGCCAGCCCGCCGTCGGGCGAGGCCGACCTCACGAAGGGGGTGGCCATCACCTCCTCCTTCTACCCGGACGCGAGCACCCACATCGAGAACGTCCGGTACGGCAAGGGCTCCGACGCCATGGGCATGCTCACGACCCTGCTCGCGCCGCCGCGCACGGGTCGTGCACCGCGCGTGCTCAAGCTCCTCGCCGACCTGCCACGACACCCGCGAGCGCTCAAGGCGTGGTTCCCGCCGGGCGTCCACTTCGCCGACAGCACCGTCATCGGGCTCGTCATGCAGTCGCTCGACAACTCGCTGACGACCTCGCTGACGACGGTCGCCGGGCGTCGTCGCCTGACCTCCAGGCAGGGGCACGGCGAGCCCAACCCGACGTACATCAAGGTCGGGCACGACGGGATCCGCGCGCTCGCGGCCCGGCTCACCGAGCGGATCGGCATCCCCTTCTACCCCGGCGGCACGTGGGGCGAGGCCTTCGACATCCCGATGACGGCGCACTTCCTCGGTGGGGCGCCGATCGGTGACTCCCCGGAGGCCGGCGTCATCGACCCCTACCAACGACTCTGGGGCTACCCCGGGATCAGCGTCGTCGACGGCACCGCCGTGAGCGCCAACCTCGGGGTCAACCCGTCGCTGACGATCACCGCGCAGGCCGAGCGGGCCTTCTCGCTGTGGCCCAACAAGGGCGAGGCCGACCAGCGACCCGCGCAGGGCGAGGCGTACGCACGGCTCGACCCGGTCCCGGCGCGCACCCCCGCGGTGCGGGCCTTCACCCACGAGGCGTCGCGCCAGGTCGACCTCGGGATGCCCAGCGTCGCGCCGCCGCCGGAGGAGGTCGACCTCGTCGGCCCGGATGAGAGCTGGCGCCGGGCGACCACCTGACGGACCCCCTTCGCCCGTCCTCTGCGGTTTGCGGACGATGCCCCACCCTGAGAGCATGGATACCCCCATCCGTATCTCAGGAGGTCGACCATGGCAACCGTCCGCACGATCGAGACGAGCTCGCTCGGGGACCGGAGCTATCTCGCGCACGACGGAGAGGTCGCCTTTGTCGTCGACCCGCAGCGCGACGTCGACCGGGTCCTCCGGCTCGCGGAGGAGGAGGGGGTGCGGATCACACACGTCCTGGAGACCCACATCCACAACGACTACGTCACGGGCGGGCTCGTGCTCGCCGAGCGCACCGGCGCGGCCTATCACGTCAACGCCGACGACGAGGTCTCCTTCGAGCGGGTCGGCGTGCGCGACGGTGACGTCATCGAGGTGTCCCCGTCGTTGCGGGTCCGGGTGGTCCACACGCCCGGCCACACCTTCACCCACCTCAGCTACGTCCTCGAGGCGACGGCCGAGGGTGACGCGGTGGCCTTCACCGGCGGTTCGCTCCTCTTCGGCACGACCGGTCGGCCGGATCTCCTCGGCCAGGCCCACGCCGAGGAGCTCGCCCGGCACCAGCACGCCTCTGCCCACCGGCTCGTCGACGAGGTCCCTGACTCCGCCGCGGTCATGCCCACCCACGGCTTCGGCTCCTTCTGCTCCGCGACCCAGAGCGACGCCGACGAGTCGACGATCGGCCGAGAGCGGACCGCGAACCCCGCCCTGACCCAGGACGTGGAGACCTACGTCCGAGAGACCCTCGACGGGCTCGACCTCTATCCCGCCTACTACGCGCACATGGGCCCCGCGAACGCCTCCGGCCCCCCGGAGGCCGACCTCACGGTCCCGGTCCGCGCGGACAAGGTCGAGCTCGCGAGGCGGATCGACGCCGGGGAGTGGGTCGTCGACCTGCGCACCCGCAGGGCCTTCGCCGCCGGTCATGTGCCGGGCACGTACAACGTCGGGCTCGACGGTCAGATGTCGACGTGGGTGGGCTGGGTGGTCCCGTGGGGTGCCCCCGTCACCCTCCTCGGGGAGAGCGAGGACGAGGTCGCCGAGGCCGTCCGTGAGCTCGCCCGGATCGGCTACGACAACACTGCGGCCAGCGCGACCGGGGGACCGCAGGAGTGGACCGACGGCGACCTCGCGACCCTGCAGCGCGCGGACTTCGGCGATCTCCTGCAGGTGCGGCACCACCGGCCGGTCGTGGTCCTCGATGTCCGCAACCCCAAGGAGCACGGGCAGGAGCACCTCGACGGCGCCGTGAGCATCCCGCTCGGGCAGCTCGTCGACCGGGTGGCCGAGGTCCCCGACGGTGAGGTCTGGGTCCACTGCGCGAGCGGGTACCGCGCCTCTGTCGCCGCGTCGATCCTCGCCGCCCGTGGGCGCCAGGTCGTCGTGATCGACGACGACTTCGACAAGGCCGGGCAGGCCGGTCTGGTGATCGTCGGGTCCTGATGGGCCGCCCAGGTCGACCACGTAGCCTGGCCGGGTGCTGAGGACCGCGACCCGACCCCGGTGGCTGGGTCTGCTCGTCCTAGCGCTCGTGCTTGCCGCCCTCGCCGTCTTCCTCGGGAGGTGGCAGTGGGCCGCCGCGCACGACAAGGCGCGCGAGGACGCCGTCCGGGAGGTCCAGGAGCGTCCCGTCGAGCCGATCACCGAGGCGATCAAGCCGCTCGAGTCCTTCCCCGACGACGGGTCCGGCCAACGGGTGCGGGCGAAGGGGGAGTACGTCGCCGAGGGCGGTTTCGTGGTCGTCGACCGGCTGCTCGACGGGCGTCACGGGGGCTGGGCGGTCGAGCGCTTCGTCGTCGCGGAGACCGGGGCCAACCTGCCGGTGGTCCGGGGCTGGCTGCCGCCCGACCAGGAGCCGCCGGAGCCGCCGACCGGCGAGCTCGAGATCGTTGCCTCGCTGGCACCGGGAGAGGCCCCGGACACCCGTATCGACCTGCCGGAGGGGCGAGCCTCGACGATCGACCTCGGCCGGCTCGTCAACGCCTGGCCGGGCGAGCTCTACAACGGCTTCGGCTTCGCCATGGAGGAGCGTACGGGCGGCGCAGACGTCGCCCCGGTCGGTCTCGAGCGCGTCCCGCCGCCGCTGCCGGACACCTCGATCGACTGGCGCAACGCCAGCTACGCCGCCCAGTGGTACGTCGTCGCCGCCTTCGTCCTGTGGATGTGGTGGCGGATGATGCGCCAGGAGGCCCGAGCCGCCCGCCACGCCACCGACGACCCCGCGGACCCCCCTTCGCCCGAGACCGCAGAGAAGAACCCAGGAGAGTCATGACCGAGCCGAGCTCCAAGGCCACGCCCGAGGCGCTGCGCACCGCGCTGTCCTTCTTCCGGGTCACCGCGATCATCGCCGGTCTGGCGATGTTCGTCCTCATCGTCGAGATGGTGCTGAAGTACGCCTTCGACAACGACGTGCTCACGTGGTGGAGCCCGGTGCACGGCCTGATCTTCATGGTCTTCGCGGCCGCCACGGCCAACCTCGGCTTCAAGGTCGGCTGGACCGTCGGCCGGATGGTCCTCATCCTCCTGCTCGCGTGCATCCCCTTCCTCGCCTTCGTCGAGGAGCGGCGCGTGGTCCGCGAGGTGGCGCCGCTGACCCGGTAGGCGAAGGGGGTCTCGAGGCTCGTTCCTCGCATCTCGACCACCAACAGGTGCCGGGTAGCCTGAGGCCGTGACGGAATCGCTCAAGCAGCACCCGGTCCTCGTCGTCGACTTCGGTGCCCAGTACGCCCAGCTCATCGCCCGCCGCGTCCGCGAGGCCAACGTCTACAGCGAGGTCGTCCCGCACGAGATGAGCGCCGCCGAGATGCTCGCGAAGGAGCCGGCGGCGATCGTCCTCTCCGGCGGCCCGAGCTCGGTCTACGAGGAGGGCGCCCCGAGCCTCGACCCTGCGCTGCTCGAGGCCGGTGTCCCGGTCTTCGGCATGTGCTACGGCTTCCAGTCGATGGCCCAGGCGCTCGGCGGCACGGTCGCCAAGACCGGCCTGCGCGAGTACGGCAGCACCCGCGCGAAGGTCGCCGACCGCGAGTCCACGCTCTTCAACGGCCAGCCCGAGGACCAGTCCGTGTGGATGAGCCACGGCGACTCCGTCACCGAGGCGCCCGACGGGATGCGGGTCACCGCGACGACCTCGGGCGCGCCCGTTGCGGCGTTCGAGGACGACGAGCGCAGGCTCTACGGCGTGCAGTGGCACCCCGAGGTCATGCACTCCACCTTCGGCCAGCGGGTGCTCGAGAACTTCCTCCACCGCGGCGCCGGCCTGCCGGGCGACTGGACGGCGAGCAACGTCGTCGACGACCAGGTCGCTGCGATCCGCGAGCAGGTCGGCGACGACCGCGTGCTCTGCGCGCTCTCCGGCGGCGTCGACTCCTCCGTCGCGGCAGCGCTCGTGCAGCGCGCCGTCGGTGACCAGCTGACCTGCGTCTTCGTCGATCACGGCCTGCTCCGCGAGGGCGAGGCCGAGCAGGTCGAGCAAGAGTTCGTCGCGGCCACCGGGGTCGACCTCGTCGTCGTCGACGCGAAGGAGCAGTTCCTCACCGCTCTCGCCGGGGTCACCGAGCCCGAGACGAAGCGCAAGATCATCGGACGCGAGTTCATCCGGGTCTTCGAGCAGGCGGCCCGCGACGTCGTCGAGGACCGGGGGGACGCGGAGCACCCGGTGAAGTGGCTCGTCCAGGGCACCCTCTACCCCGACGTCGTCGAGTCCGGCGGCGGCTCCGGCACGGCGAACATCAAGAGCCACCACAACGTCGGAGGTCTGCCCGACGACCTGCAGTTCAGCCTCGTCGAGCCGCTGCGGGCGCTCTTCAAGGACGAGGTGCGCCAGGTCGGCCGTGAGCTCGGCGTGCCGGACGCGATCGTCGACCGCCAGCCCTTCCCCGGCCCGGGTCTGGGCATCCGGATCATCGGCGAGGTCACCGAGCACAACCTCGACATCCTGCGCCGCGCCGACGCGATCGCCCGGCACGAGCTCACCGAGGCCGGCCTGGACAAGGAGATCTGGCAGTGCCCGGTCGTCCTGCTCGCCGATGTCCGCTCGGTCGGCGTCCAGGGCGACGGCCGCACCTACGGCCACCCGGTCGTGCTGCGCCCGGTCTCGTCCGAGGACGCGATGACCGCCGACTGGACCCGCGTCCCCTACGACGTCCTCGCGCAGATCTCCACCCGGATCACCAACGAGGTCCCGGAGATCAACCGCGTCGTCCTCGACGTCACGAGCAAGCCGCCGGGCACCATCGAGTGGGAGTGAGGTCGTGAGCTCACCGGGGACCGTCGCCGCCGAGTGGTTCCTCCGTCGGGTGGCGGTGGGGCCGCCCATTCGCGCCTACCTCCGGCTCACCGTCGAGGGCCGCGAGCACGTCCCCGCCACGGGACCGGTGATCATCGCGAGCAACCACCTGAGCTTCATCGACTCGATGGTCATCCCGCTCGCCGCGAGCCGCAAGGTCGGCTTCCTCGGCAAGGCCGAGTACGTCACGGGCACCGGGGCGAAGGGGTGGGCCAACCGGCTCTGGTTCGGCGAGTTCGGCGGGATGATCCCGGTCGACCGCGACGACCCGCGCGCCGCCGCACGCTCCCTCGAGCTCGCCGAGGAGCACCTGCGGGGCGGGGGAGCCTTCGGCATCTACCCCGAGGGGACCCGTTCGCGCGACGGCCGGCTCTACAAGGGCAAGCCCGGGGTCGGCCGGCTCGCCGTGGCGACCGGCGCACCCGTGGTCCCGTGCGCGCTCATCGGCACCGACGAGGTCCAGCCCGTCGGGGCGAAGGGGTTGCGCCCCCGCAAGGTCACGGTGCGCTTCGCGCCCCCGGTCGACGTCGCCGGGTTGTCGCGGCAGTACGTCAAGAGCCGCCTGTACCGGGCCATCACCGACGCGACGATGGACGCGATCGCCCGACGCTCGCCGCAGGTGCGGGCTGCCGAGTTCGCCGCTCGTTAGGCTGTGGCGGTGCTGAGAACCACCGCCGCCGTCATCGCCGGCAAGGCCGCGCGCACCGCCGCACGGCTCAAGGGGGGCGGGAGCGGAGGCTCGGCGCTCCCCGGGCTCGTCGCCGAGCGGGTCGACCCCGGCTTCCTCGCCCACGCGCTGCGTGATGTCCCGCAGGTGGTCGTCGTGTCCGGCACGAACGGCAAGACGACGACGACGAAGATGCTCGTCGCGCTGCTCCGCGCCCACGGCAAGACCGTCTTCACCAACCCGACCGGGTCAAACTTCACCCGCGGCGTGATCTCCGCGATGCTCGCCGAGCTGCCCCTGCGTGGCCGGCTCCAGGCCGACCTCGCGGTCCTCGAGCTCGACGAGGCGCATGCGCTCCACTTCGCGAAGGCGGTCGCGCCCACCCACGCGCTGCTGCTCAACGTCGCCCGCGACCAGCTCGACCGTTTCGCCGAGATCGACCACACCGCACGGCTGCTCAGCACGCTCGCCGGCCAGACGACGACCGGTGTCGTGCTCAACGTCGACGACCCCTACGTCAACCGCATCGCCGCCGACCTCGCGCCAGGCGTCGAGGTGCGCTGGTTCGGGCTCGACGAGTCCATCGCCGACCGGCTCGGCGAGCTCCAGGAGCAGGACGTCCGCGAGCAGGCCGAGTACACCCCGCCGGCCGCCGGGAGCACCGACGGTTTCCTCCGTCCGGTCGACGAGAGCCAGCTCGAGATCCTTTTCGGCCGCCAGGGCCAAGGGGGTGCCGTCGGCCCGGTGACCCTCCTCCAGCGCGGCCTCGCCGCGATGATCAACGCGACGGCTGCCACGACCACGGCGCGGATGCTCCTCGGCGAGGGATTCCGCCCCGACGCCGCCGAGCAGGCGCTGCGGACCGTGCGCCCCCCCTTCGGCCGGGGCGAGGTGATCGACGCCGACGGCCAGCCGCTCGAGCTCGTCCTCGTGAAGAACCCGGCGGGCTTCACCGTCGCGCTGAGCACCTACGGCGGCACGCCGAGCGCGACGATGATCGCGATCAACGACGACTACGCCGACGGACGCGACGTCTCGTGGCTCTACGACGTCGACTTCTCCTCCTTGCGGGACAAGGGAGTCGCGCTGGCCTCTGGCGTGCGTGGCTGGGACATGGCGCTGCGACTCCAGTACGACGACGTGCCCGTCGGGGCCACCGAGACCGATCTCGAGCAGGCGCTGACGACCTTCGTCGCCGACCATCGCGACGAGCCGAAGCGGATCTTCACGTCGTACACGGCGATGCTCACCCTGCGGCGGCTGCTCTCGCAGCGCTACGACCTGCCGGAGATGGGCACCGACGCGCCCGAGGAGGCGAAGGCATGACCACGCGCGACGTCACGATCCTCGGCGAGCCGGCGAAGTCCGGTCTGCCCGCTGACCCAGGGCAGGAGGGCAAGGGTGAGATCCACCTCGTGCACCTCTACCCGCGCGAGATGAGCATCTACGGCGACCTCGGCAACACCCGTTG
>JBHWMJ010000226.1:0-4430 GCA_043423105.1 Marihabitans sp. | reverse complement strand
ATACTTGCCGACCACCTCGACTTCTCCGAACCCCGCCACCCCGCCCGGCCATTCGGCCAAGCTCCCTTCGTCACCGTCGCCGCTCACCCGCATCTGCCGGTGAAGCGAGTCCAGTCCTTGGCGAGCGATGCCCACGGCGTCGTCCGCCGAGCCCAGTCCGGCCTCGACGAGACGACGGAAGTGGAGCAGGTAGTCCGAGCGCCACGCCGTCTCCCGCTCCGCCGCCTGCGCCCCGACCGGGTCGACTGCCCGCAGAGCGTCCGCGACAGCGTTGCGACCCACGGCGCTCGTGCTGCGCGACCCCGCGGAGTCGGAGGGGAAGACGACGCCGTGCTGCTCCTCGGCCATGTCTCGATCGTCACCGAAGACAGCGACGAGCGCCAGAGGTAGACCATCCCTGCACGAGAATGCCGAGAAGCACCCCATCGGCCCTGCTGACGTGCCTTTCGGCATTCTCGTGGAGCGGGGAGAGCCGACCGGCGGATTAGAGTCCCAGGGTGATCGAGATCCGCGTCGCCGAGTCCACAGACGAGCCGGTGCTGCAGGCGATCGACGAGGCCACCTGGAGCCCGACGGTCACACCCGCCCCGCGTCGTACGCCGCCGCCGCTGTTCTTCGACGACACCCATCCCGCTGACGAGGTCCTGGTCGCGACATTGGATCGAGTAGTCGTCGCCTACGCGCGGCTCCAGCAGGTGATCGACCTGCCGTCTCATGTCATGTGCTCACCCTCAACGGGTTCGCGGTCTCGCCGACTGCACAAGGGCAGGGCGTGGGTCGGATGCTGGCGGAGGCGGCCAAGACCGAGGCCCGACGGCGCGGTGCCACCCGACTCACGTTGCGGGTTCTGGCCGGCAATCGCGCGGCGCGCCGGCTCTACGAGTCCTGCGGCTTCGTCGTCGAAGGAGTGCTCGTGGGAGAGTTCGTCCTCGGCGGTCAGCCGGTCGACGACGTCCTCATGGCCTGCTCACTGGGCTGAGCACTTCGGCCGCCGCAGGCGGGCGGTTGCGCAACCGGGAGCCGACGGTGCTACCGACCACGAGGGCGAGCGCGAGCAGGAACATGATCGTGCCGATCACGTTGACCTGCATGGGAATGCCGCGCTGAGCCGCTCCCCAGACGTACATCGGGAACGTGACGGTCTGACCGGAGTTCAGGTTGGTGATGATGAAGTCGTCGAACGACAGCGAGAAGCTCAGCAAGGCGGCGGAGATGATGCCGGGGAGCACCAGCGGGAACGTCACCCGCCAGAAGGTCTGCCATTCGTTCGCGTAGAGGTCGGCTGCTGCCTGCTCGAGATTGGGATCCAGCCCGGACAGCCGCGCCTTGACCGTGATCACGACGAACGACAGGCAGAACATCACGTGCGCGACGAAGATGGTCCAGAAGCCGAGCCGCCCCGCGAACCCCGCGTTGACGAAGAGCGCGAGCAGCGAGGAGCCGAGTACGATCTCCGGTGAGGCCATCGGCAGGAAGATCAGCAGGTTCGCCGTGCCCCGGCCACGGAAGCGGTGCCGGACCATCGCGAACGCCATCAACGTGCCGAGCAGAGTAGCCAGCCCCGTGGCCAGCAAGGCGATCTGTACCGAGTTCCCGACTGCCTCACAGAGTTGGTAGGGGTCGCAGACGCTCGTCCAGTTCGCCAAGGTGAAGCCGTCGAAGTCGTACCCCAGCCGACCGACCGGGTCATTGAAGGACATCAGCACGACCACGAAGATCGGCGTGAACATGTAGAGCAGCGCCAGCAGCGCGAGCAGCAACACGACGTGGCTGCCGAACCACCTCTTCGCGGCCTTCATACGAGGTCCTTTGTGCCTGCGCGGCGCACGTAGAGCAGCACGATGACGACGATGGCGGCCATCAAGGTCACCGAGAGCGACGCGGCCGCGGGAAGGGCTTGGGCGTTGAACAGCGCCTGGATGTCGTTGCCGATCATGCGGGTGTTGGGGTTCCCGAGGAGCTCGGCGTTGATGTAGTCGCCCGAAGCCGGGATGAAGGTCAGGAGCGTGCCGGCGACCAGACCGGGGAGCGCGAGCGGCAGGGTCACGAGCCGGAACGTTGTGAACGGCGACGCGTAGAGGTCTGAGCCTGCCTCGAGCAGCCGGAGGTCGACCTTCTCCAGACTGGCATAGAGCGGGAGCACCATGAACGGCAGGAAGTTGTAGGTCAGGCCGGTGATCACGGCGAACGGCGTCGCCAGCAGTCGAGTGTCCTCCGGCACGAACGGCAAGGCGTTCAGAGCGTTGACGATGAAGCTGTTGTCACCGAGCAGGAACTTCCACGACAGCGTGCGCACGAGGAAGCTGGTGAAGAACGGCGCGATGACCGCGACCAGCATCAGGTTCTTCCACCGGCCCGCCTTGAACGCGATGGCGTACGCCAAAGGGAACCCCAGCAGCACGCACGCCACGGTGGCTGTCAGGGCATATCCGAACGAGCGCAGCAGCGTCGGGCCGTACTCGCTCCAGGCGTCGGTGTAGTTCTGCCAGTGCCACGCCATCCGGTAGCCCTCGAAGAGCGACCCGGTCGGGTCGTACAAGGAGCTGCCGATGAGCGCGACGATCGGGACGATGAAGAACAGCAGCAGCCACAGGCCACCCGGCAGGAGCAGGAGGTAGCCGACGAAGCCGCGCCGGGCCGGCTCCTCGTGAGGTGCCTCGCCGCCACCACCCGCACCCAGGTGTCCGAGCGCAGTCGTCATCGCGGCCTCACTCCTCCTCGGCCCCGGCGAAGGCGTCCTGCGCGGAGTCGAGCAAGAACGTGAACTCCGGCGACCATGTCAGGTCCGCCTCGTCGCCCTGGGCGAAGCGCTCCCCCTCCCCGGAGTTCTGCTCGAAGACCATGAGCTCCTGCCCCCACGGCATCGCGACGAGGTACTGCGTGCTGACGCCGACGAAGCTCACATCGGTGATGCGGCCGCCCGGCAGTCGGTTGACCGAAATTGCGTTGCCTGGCTCCGCACCGGTTCGCTGGAGGCGGATCTTCTCCGGTCGTACGCCGATCCAGACCTTGTCGTCCAGGTGCGCCGAGGTCACGTTGCTGGCGAGGACGCGTTGGCCCTGCACCTCCGTGGTGAACTCGTCGCCCGACTTCTGCAGGACTTTGCCCTCGATCAAGTTGGACTGACCGAGGAAGTTCGCGACGAACGTGGTGCGAGGGTGCTCGTAGAGGTCGGCCGGCGAGCCCATCTGCTCGATGACTCCGGCGTTCATGACTGCGATGGTGTCGGCCATCGTCATGGCCTCCTCCTGGTCGTGCGTCACGTGCACGAAGGTGATGCCGACGTCGGTCTGGATCCGCTTGAGCTCCAGCTGCATCGCCCGGCGCAGCTTCAGGTCCAACGCCCCCAGCGGCTCATCGAGGAGCAGCACCTTGGGGCGGTTGATCAGCGCCCGAGCCAGTGCGACTCGCTGCTGCTGGCCGCCAGAGAGCTGCGTGGGCTTGCGGTCGGCGTACTGCTGCAGCTGGACCAGCTCGAGCATCTCCCCGACGCGGGTCTTGATGTCCTTGGTCTTGGTGCGGCGCAGACCGAAGGCGATGTTCTCGAAGATGCTCAGATGCGGGAACAGCGCGTAGCTCTGGAAGACGGTGTTGACCGGACGACGGTGGGTCTTGACCTCGGTGATGTCCTCGCCGTCCAGCAGGATGTGTCCGGCGGTGGGCTGCTCGAGACCGGCAACCATACGCAGCGTCGTGGTCTTGCCGCAGCCGGAAGCGCCCAAGAGCGCGAAGAAGGCGCCCTGCGGGACCGTCAGGTCCAGGTCGTCGACCGCGACGAAGTCACCGAAGCGCTTGGTGAGTCCCTGTAGCTCGAGCGTGCCTCCCCCGTTGGCGCTGGACGTGCTGTCGAGCGTCATGTCAGCCGATGGCCTGGGAGAAGTCGGTGTCGTACTGCTTCGCGGTGTCGTCGTCCAGCGCCATGAAGGCGAAGGCGTTGGCCATGAAGTCCTCGGTGGGGAAGATCAACGGCTGGTCGACCAGGCTCGGGTCGATCTTCTCCATCGCCTCACGGGCACCTTCCACCGGGCAGATGTAGTTCACCCAGGCGGCCAGGGTCGCGGCGATCTCAGGGTCGTAGTAGTGGTTCATCAGTGCCTCGGCGTTGGCCTTGTGGTCGGCGCGGTTGGGCACCAGCATGTTGTCCGACCACAGCGAGAGGCCCTCCTCCGGCACGACCCACTTGATGTCGGGGTTGTCGTACTGCATCGCGATGACGTCGCCCGACCACGCCTCGCACGCGACGATGTCGCCCTTGTTGAGGTCGTCGACGTAGTCGTTGCCGGTGAAACGACGGATCTGACCGTCGGCCACGGACTGCTCCAACCGCTCGATCGCCTGGCCCCACTCGTCGTCGGAGAAGTCCTCCGGGTCGGCCTCGACCATCTTGAGCAGGAAACCCATGGTGTCCCGCATCTCCTTGAGCAGGACAT
>JBHWMJ010000225.1:0-3566 GCA_043423105.1 Marihabitans sp. | reverse complement strand
CGGGTCCTCGCCGTCGGCCGGGCCAGCAGGAGGCCCGGGGCGGGGCGCACGGCGCCGGGGTCGATCGCTCGGGTGCGCGACCGTGGCTGCTCGGTGCTGCCGCGCTCCTCGTCGGTGTGCTGCTCACCGTGCTCGTGCCGTGGGAGCGTCTTGCCGCGGCGGATCCCTCCGAGACCGCGGCCTCGGACGTGACGACGGCCCCTGAGGTGTCGTCCGGATCGGCGCCGGCACCGGCCGTAGCACCGGCAACGTCGGAGCGTCCCGCGCTGCTCGACCCCAAGGCGGCCGACGAGCGGCCGGGCGAGCTGCTCACCGCTCTCGCCGACGCGCGGGCACTCGTCCTCGTCGGGCAGGACGAGGAGGGCCTGCGCGAGCTCACCCTCGAGGGGTCCCCGGCCGCGGCCGCCGACGCCGAGCTCATCGACGAGCTGAGGGACGGCGGGTACCGCTACGCCGGGCTCAGCTACCGGGTCAGCTCGACCGGTCCGGCCCCGGGGGCGGGCGAGTCTGTCGTGCTGCGGGGTCGGATCGCGACGAGCGCCTACACGGTCGTCGACGAGGGCGACGGCACGCAGGAGAGGCATCCTGCGAGCGTTGCCGAGCTCGTCGATGTCCGCGTCGTCTACGCCGACGGGCGCTGGCGGATCGCGCAGATCAGCACCCCCTGAGCGGGGTCAGGCCAGGAGCCAGCGGACCAGCGAGGGCAGGTCGGGGTGCTGCCAGGTGAACCCGTGGTCGAGCAGCACCTGCGGGATGACCCGCGTCGAGGCGAGCACCTCGCCGGCGAACTCCCCGACGGCGACCCGCATCGCTAGCCCAGGCGCAGGCAGGATCGCGGGGCGGTGCAGCTGCCGCCCGATCTCGCGGGCAAGCTCCCGCTGCCGCACGGGCTGAGGCGGGGCGAGGTTGACCGGGCCGGTGAGGTCGTTGTCGATGAGCCAGATGAGCGCCGCGACCTCGTCGTCGAGGGAGATGAGCGGCCACCACTGCCGGCCGCTCCCGAGCGGACCGCCGAGACCCAGCCGGGCCAGCCGCAGCACCGGCTCCATCGCCCCGCCCTCGCGGGCGGCGACGAGCCCGGTACGTGCGTGCGCCACCGGGATCCCTGCCTCACACGCCGGACCGGCGGCCTCCTCCCAGGCGCGGACGACCTCGACGAGGAAGCCGGTGCCTGGCGCGGACGACTCGGTGAGCACCTCCTCGCCCCGGTCGCCGTAGATGCCGATCGCGGACCCGGCGACCATCCGCCGCACGCCGGCCTCGGCTGCCGCCCGGGCGAGCGTGCGTGTCGAGTCGACGCGCGAGGCGAGGATCTCCTGCTTGTAGTCCGGCGACCAACGTCGGTCGCCCACCCCCGCGCCCGCGAGGTTGATCACCGCGTCGACCCCGTCGAGGACGGCCGGGTCGAGCTCCCCCTTCGCCGGGTCCCAGCGACGCTCGTCGGGCGACGTCGGGTCGTGGCGCACGAGGCGGACGACCTCGGAGCCCCGCGCCCGCAGAGACGCCGAGAGCGCGCTGCCGATGAGGCCGGAGGACCCGGCGACGGCAACGCGCTCTCGGCGGTTCATGCGACTCAGGCCTCGAACGAGCCCTGCTCGAGGCGGGCCTTGACCGTCCCGAGGAAGCGGGCGGCGTCGGCGCCGTCGACGACCCGGTGGTCGTAGGAGAGCGCGAGGTACATCATCGAGCGGATCGCGATCGTCTCGCCGCCGTCGGCGTCGGTGACGACGACCGGACGCTTGACGATGGCACCCGTGCCGAGCATCGCCACCTGCGGCTGGTTGAGGATCGGGGTGTCGAAGAGCGCACCCCGGCTGCCGGTGTTCGTGATCGTGAAGGTGCCGCCGGACAGGTCGTCCGGGGTGATCTTGTTGTTGCGGGTCCGGTCGGCGACGTCTGCGATCGCCCGCGCCAGACCGGCGACGTTGAGGTCACCGGCGTTCTTCACCACGGGGGTGAGCAGGCCGCGCTCGGTGTCGACGGCGATCGAGAGGTTCTCGGAGCCGTGGTAGACGATCTCCTCGCCCTCGACGCTGGCGTTGATCACCGGGTGCTGCTTGAGCGCCTCGGCGGTCGCGAGCGCGATGAAGGGCAGGAAGGACAGCTTCGTGCCCTCGCGACGCTCGAAGTCGGCCTTGCTCCGGTCGCGCACGCGCGCCACCTTCGTCATGTCGACCTCGACCACGGTCGTCAGCTGCGCCGAGACCTGGAGCGACTCGACCATGCGCTGCGCGATGACCTTGCGCAGACGCGTCATCTTCTCGCGGGTGCCGCGCTTGCTCGGCGAGACCGAGCTCTGCATCGCGGCCGGCGGGGCGCTCGGGGCAGAGGTCGCCGCGTCCGACGACGCAGCAGGCTGCTCGGCAGGAGCGTTCTTGGCGCGGGCCGCCTCGAGGACGTCCTCCTTGCGGATGCGTCCGCCGATGCCCGAGCCCTGCACGGTGGAGAGGTCGATGCCGTTGTCGGCCGCGAGCTTGCGCACGAGCGGGGTGACGTACTTCGAGGCGTCCTGCGGGGCCCCGCTCGTCGCATCCTCGGCCGTCGGGGCCTTGGCAGTGACCGGGGCGTCCGCCTCGGTCGGCTCGGCCTTGTCGGTCGGGGACTCGTCGTCCTTCGAGTCCTTGGAGCCCTCGGACTTCTTCGAGTCCTGCGAGGTCTTCGCGTCCTTGGCCGTCTCGTCGCTGGTGTCTGCGCCGCCGGCGGGCTGGTCCTCCACGTCGCCGCCCTCGCCGTCGGCCGGGAGCGACGTGTCGGTCTGCTCGCTGTTGTCGGAGTCCTCCGACTCCGCCTTGGCCTCGGTCTCGGTGGAGTCGTCGGCCTCGGCCTTCTCGTCCTTCGCGGAGTCCTTCGCCTCGTCGGCGGAGGAGTCATCGTCCGAGCCACCGTCAGAACCGCCCGAGCCACCGATGACCGCCAGGTCAGCACCGACCTCGACCGTCTCGTCCTCCTCGACGAGGATCTTCGTCAGCGTGCCCGCGACGGGCGAGGGGATCTCGGTGTCGACCTTGTCGGTAGAGACCTCGAGCAGCGGCTCGTCGACCTCGACCTCGTCGCCCTCGGCCTTGAGCCAGCGGGTCACGGTGCCCTCGGTGACGGACTCGCCGAGCGCCGGCATCTGGACCTTCTGGCCCTCGCCGCCCGCGTCGGAGGTCTCTGCCTTCGGCTTCTCGGCCGGGGCGTCCTCGGAGGTGCTCGGCGCGGTGGCCTCCTCCTCGGCCTCGGCCTGCTCCTCCTCGGAGTCGGCCTCGGGCTCGGAGCCGCCGTCCTCGTCACTGTCGGACGTCTCGTCGGACGAGTCGTCCGAGGTCTGCTCAGCCTTCTCGTCGGAGTCGTCGGAGGACTCCTCGTCGGAGCCACCCGAGCTCTCGCCGCCCTCGCCGTCACCGATGACGGCCAGGTCGGCGCCGACCTCGACGGTCTCGTCCTCCTGGACCTTGATCTCGAGGAGCGTGCCGGCCCCGGGGGAGGGGATCTCGGTGTCGACCTTGTCGGTGGAGACCTCGAGCAGCGGCTCGTCAACCTCGACCTCGTCGCCGACTTCCTTCAGCCACGTGGTGATGGTGCCC
>JBHWMJ010000206.1:0-4982 GCA_043423105.1 Marihabitans sp. | reverse complement strand
CCCTCGCGGACCCACCCCCGCCACGTCGCACCCGACGCGCGCACCCCTTCGCAGACGGAGTCACCCCCGCATGTCCTCAGCCACCGCTGCTCCGGCGCAGACGCCGGAGAAGATCGACGCCGCGGTCCTCAAGGTCGCCGGCGTCGTCGTCCTGGGCGCGATCATGTCGATCCTCGACATCACCGTCGTCAACGTCGCCCTGCCGCACTTCCAGACCGACCTCGCGCCTGCCGGTCAGCCGCCGCTCGACTACTCCACCGTCGCGTGGACCGTCACGGCCTACACGCTCGCGCTCGCCACGGTCATCCCGCTCACCGGGTGGGCCGCCGATCGCTTCGGCACGAAACGCCTCTACCTCACGGCGATCGCCCTCTTCGTCCTCGGCTCCGTGCTCTGCGCCTTCGCGACGTCAATCGAGGCGCTCATCGCCTTCCGCGTCGTCCAGGGCCTCGGCGGCGGCATGCTCATGCCGCTCGGCATGACGATCATGACCCGGGCGGCCGGCCCGGAGCGGATGGGCCGCCTCATGGCGATCCTCGGCATCCCGATGCTCCTCGGCCCGATCGGTGGGCCGATCCTCGGTGGTTGGCTCATCGACAACGCCCACTGGCTCGGCCGCCCGAGCTGGAGCTGGATCTTCCTCATCAACTTGCCGATCGGCGTCATCGGCCTCGTCTACGCGTGGCTCGTCCTGCCGAAGGACCACACCGAGCCGTCCGAGTCCCTCGACGTCGTCGGTCTGCTCCTCATGTCGCCCGGTCTGGCGCTCTTCCTCTACGGCGTCTCGTCGATCGCTGACGAGCAGACCTTCTTCGCGTCGAAGGTCATCGTCCCGGGCACCATCGGCCTGGTCCTCATGGCGATCTTCGCGTGGTGGTCCTTCCGCCCGGCTCACCCGCTGATCGACCTGCGCCTCTTCGGCAACCGCAACTTCACCGTCGCGGCTCTGACGATGTTCCTCTTCGGCGGGGCGTTCTTCGGCGGGCTGCTGCTCGTGCCGACCTATCTCCAGCAGGTGCGCGGCGAGGACACCCTCCACGCCGGTCTGCTGCTCGCCCCGCAGGGTCTCGGCGCCATGGTGACCATGCCGATCGCCGGCTACCTCGCCGACAAGTACCCGGTGGGCCGCATCGTCCCCTTCGGCATCGCGATCATCACCGGCGGCATGTTCGCCCTGACCCAGATCAGCGACGACACGAGCTACTGGGGCTACCTCATCCCCGTCCTTTTCGTCATGGGCCTCGGCATGGGCATGACGATGATGCCGCTCATGACCTCGGCGCTCAAGACGCTCACTGCCCACCAGGTGGCCCGCGGCTCGACGACGCTCAACATCGTCCAGCAGGTCGCGAGCTCCTTCGGCGTCTCGGTGATCTCCGTCCTCCTCGTCAACGCCTTCAACGCGCGGCCGCTCATCGGCCAGGCCCAGGCCTTCGGCGAGGAGTCGGCCAAGGCCGCGGACCCGAGCGCGACGGGTGAGCTGATGACCCGCTTCCCGGAGGTGGCGAAGGTCCTCGCCGGCATCACCGACCCGGGTCGCGCCACCGAGGTCCTCATGGCCGCCGTCCGCTCCGACATGGCTGCGGCCTTCGCCAGCACCTACTGGGTCGCCGGCGGCCTCTGCCTGCTCACGCTCGTCGTGTCCCTCTTCCTGCCGCGCAAGCACGAGGAGAGCCACCACCTGCTCGAGGGTGACGAGCAGTCGGCGCCGATGCACGTCCCGGTCCACTGAGGACCGTGAAATACCCTGGTCCGTCATGAGCACCCCTGACGGACCCCGGCGGCCCGGCGCGATCGCGTCGGGCCGCTTCACGTGGCGGATGCTCGCCACCGTCCTCGCCGGTCAGGCGATCGTCATCTTCTTCGGGGCCCTGGTGGCGCGCGGGTTCGCCGGCAACGACTCCTCGTCCACCCCCTTCGTCGTCATGTGCGCGCTGTCCGTCGCGAGCATCCTCGCCGCGGGCCTGGTCCGCCGGCCGGGCGGGGTGATCGTCGGGTGGGCCGTCCAGATCGCCACCCTGCTGTGCGGCTTCCTCGTGCCGATGATGTTCCTCGTCGGTGCGATCTTCATCGGGCTGTGGGTCCTCTGCCTGCGCGTCGGCCGCCAGGTCGACGGGGCCGAGGCCGCGCGCGCCCAGGGTTGACTAGGCTGACGCCCGTGACCACCGAACGCTCTCTCGTCCTCGTCAAGCCCGACGGCTACCGCCGTGGCCTCACCGGTGAGGTCCTCCGCCGGATCGAGGCGAAGGGGTACACCCTGGCCGCCCTGTCCGTGCTCACCGCCTCGCGGGAGCAGCTGGCGGCCCACTACGTCGAGCACGAGGGCAAGCCCTTCTACGAGCCGCTCGTCGAGTTCATGTCCTCGGGCCCGGTGACCGCCGTCGTCGTCGAGGGGCAGGACTGCATCAAGGGCTTCCGCTCGCTCGCCGGGGCCACGAACCCGACCGAGGCCGTGCCCGGCACGATCCGCGGCGACCTCGGCCGCGACTGGGGCCGCAAGGTCCAAGAGAACATCGTCCACGGCTCGGACTCGCCGGAGTCCGCCGACCGTGAGATCGCGATCTGGTTCCCCGAGCTCGGCGCCTGAGCCGCCTCGCCTGACCTCGCGGTGCCGTTGCGACGCTGGCTGCCCGGCCGAGACCTCGCCCTCGACCTCGGCACGACGAACTCGCTGATCCACCGGCAGGGCCGAGGCGTCGTCCTCGACGAGCCGTCGGTCGTGGCGGTCGACTCTGCCACCGGCGAGGTCGTGACCGCCGGCCGGACGGCCAAGGAGATGCTCGGCCGTACGCCGGGGTCGATGCGGGCCGTCCGGCCCCTGCGCGGGGGCGTCGTGCACGACCCGGACGTCACCGAGCGGATGCTGCGCGTTTTCGTCGACAACATCGGGGTGTCCTCGGTCTTCCGCCCGCGGATCGTCGTGTGCGTCCCGAGCACGGTCTCGCCGCTGGAGCGACGGGCCGTCGAGGACGTGGCAATGCGCGTCGGTGCCCGGCAGGTCTACGTCCTCGAGGAGCCGGTCGTCGCGGCGATCGGTGCGGGGCTGCCCCTCACCGACGTCGAGGCCTCGACCGTCGTCGACATCGGCGGCGGGTCGACGGACGCGGCCATCCTCGCGCTCGGCGGCGTCGTCGCCTCGCGCTCGGCGCGCGTCGGCGGTGCAGCGATGGACGAGGCGGTCAGCGCGTACGTGCAGCAGCAGTTCTCCCTGCTCCTCGGTGAGCGCTCTGCGGAACACATCAAGATCGAGGCCGGCTCGGCCTTCCCCCTGGCCGAGGCCCGTCGTGCCCGGGTCCGCGGGCGCGACCTCGTCAGCGGGCTGCCCCGGACCGTCGAGCTCTCCTCCGACGAGGTCCGTCGGGCTCTCGACCCCCCGGTGCGGGCTGTCGTCGACCTCGTCCGGGACCTCCTCGACTCCACCCCGCCGGAGCTCGCGGGTGACGTGCTCCGTCGCGGGGTCGTCCTCACCGGCGGCGGAGCGCTCCTGCGTGGCATCGACGCCCGGCTCGAGCACGAGCTCGGGGTCCCCGTGCGTGTCGCCGACGACCCGCTGCGCGCGGTGATCCGGGGTGCCGGGCGGTGCGTCGACGACTTCGCCACCCTCGAACCCGTCATCGTCGACGGCCGACGGTTCTAGCACGTGCGCCGGGTCCTCATCGGGCTGCTCGCAGCCACCGTCCTCGTGCTCCTCGCCGACCTCGCGGGCGGGCCGACCGGTCCGGTGCGCTCGGCCGGCAGCGCCGTCGTCGGACCCCTGCTGCGCGCCGCCTCACCCACCGACCCGGACCCCCGGGACGTCGAGCTGATCCGCCTGCGGCAGCGCGTGGCCGAGCTCGAGGACGAGCGCTCGGCCGCCGGCCAGGAGTCGCGGCTGGGCTCACTGGCCGACGAGCAGGAGCTGACGGTCGTGCCGGCCCGGGTCGTCTCGGTCGGCACGCGCGACGCCCGCGGCGCCGTCCGGGTCACCCTCGACGTGGGGGAGCGCGACGGCGTGCGACGCGACCGCGCAGTCATCGGTCCCGACGGGCTCGTCGGCCGCGTCGTCGCGGTGTCGTCGTGGACGAGCGACGTCGAGCTGCTCGGTGCATCCGGGACGGTGGTCGGCGTCCGCGTCGGCGAGGCGCCGGGCGTCCTCGCCGAGCTGACCGCAAGTGACCCGACGGTCGACACCGGACCCGGGGAGCTCGCCATCTCCGCCGTCACCGAGAGCCGCCTGAGCGAGGGCGACACGGTCCGCACGCTCGGCAGCACCGGGGACCTGCCCTACCCGCCGGGGATCCCCATCGGCGAGGTGAGCGACGTCGCCGACCAGCCGGGCCGGTTGACCCGGGCCGGGGCCGTGCGCCCCTTCGCCGACCTCGCCCGGGTCGACGTCGTCGGCGTCGTGACCGGCAAGGCGCCATGAGGTCGCTCCCTGGCCGCCGGCGGGTGTGGCCCTGGCGCGTCGTCGTCCTCCTCGCCGCGGCGGTCGGGGCGGCCCTGCTGTCCGCCCGTGGCTTGACTGCTGTCTCGGCGCTCGTCCTCGTCGTGGTCGTCGCGGTCGGTCTGGCCTCCGGCCCGCTCGAAGGGGCGCTTGCCGGGCTCCTCGGCGGCTGGTTCAGCGACCTCGTCCCGCCTGGGGGAGAGCTGCTCGGGGTGGGCGCGCTGACCCACGCCGCTGCCGGGTACCTCGCTGGGGCCGCCACCCGCACGGCCGGGTGGCCGCTGTGGTGGCCCGGTGCGGTGGCGGCCTCCTGCTGGGCGGTCGTGACTGTCGTGCCGGTGCTCCGCGCGCTGACCTCCGGCGCCCCGGTGGCCTGGGTGGGTCTGGCCGGGCAGCTCGTGGTGACGGCACTCCTCGCGGTCCTGCTCGTGCCGCTCCTGCTCGTCGTCGATCGTCGCCTCGCCCCCCGGGGTGCGCGGTGAGACGCCCTGACCCGCACGCACGCACCCTCGCGGTCTTCGCCGTCCTCGCGGTGCTCCTGGCCGGGCTCGTCGAGATC
>JBHWMJ010000198.1:0-6638 GCA_043423105.1 Marihabitans sp. | reverse complement strand
GGTGTCCGCCGAGGCGATCGCGACCCATGTGCCCACCCTCGTCTCCGACGAGGTGGCGAGCCACATCTTCGCGCGCGACGCGTCCCTCTGGGGTCCGGACGCCGAGGCGGAGGCCGGCAAGCGGCTGGCCTGGGTCGACCTGCACCGGACCTCCCGCCCCCTGCTCGGGGAGATCTCCGCCCTGCGCGAGGAGCTGCGCGGCGACGGCGTCTCCCGGATCGTCCTCTGCGGCATGGGCGGCAGCTCGCTGGCGCCCGAGGTCATCTGCGCCACCGCGGGCGTCGACATCGTCATCCTCGACTCCTCGGCCCCGGACGTCGTCCGTCGTGCCGTGAGCACGGACCTCGACAGCACGGCGGTCGTCGTCTCCTCGAAGTCCGGCTCCACGGTCGAGACCGACTCCCAGCGCCGGGCGTTCGAGAAGGCCTTCACCGACGCGGGGATCGACGCCACCCGCCGGATCATCGTCGTCACCGACCCCGGCAGCCCGCTCGACGTCGAGGCCCGGGAGAAGGGCTACCGCGTCATCAACGCCGACCCGAACGTCGGCGGTCGCTACTCGGCGCTGACCGCCTTCGGTCTCGTGCCCTCCGGTCTCGCCGGAGCCGATGTCGAGGAGCTGCTCGACGACGCGGAGGCGGTCACCGACCTGCTCTCCGCCGACGACGAGGCCAACCCGGCGCTGCGGCTGGGCGCCGCGATGGCAGGGACCGTCCCCCTTCGCGACAAGCTCTACCTCGTCGACCACGGCACCCCCGTCGTCGGCTTCGGCGACTGGGCCGAGCAGCTCATCGCCGAGTCCACCGGCAAGGAGGGCAAGGGCATCCTCCCCGTCGTCCTCGGCGAGCCCGGCGACCGTCCGCTCCCCTCCGACGCGACCCTCGTCCGGCTCGTCGGGCCCGACGACGAGACGCCCGACGAGACCACGGCAGAGTCCCTCGTCGACGTCGGCGGCGCCCTCGGCGCCCAGCTGCTCCTGTGGGAGGCAGCGACCGCCGTCGCGGGCCGGCTGCTCGGCATCAACCCGTTCGACCAGCCCGACGTCGAGTCCGCCAAGGCCGCCGCACGCGGTCTCCTCGAGACCGAGGGCGACGCCGCCCCCTCCCCCGACGTCACCGACGGCGACGTCGAGATCCGGGCCCTCGGCGGCGACTGGCTCACCGGCGCGGCAACCGTCGCCGACGCCGTCGACGCCCTGCTCGCCCAGCTCGACACGGACGGCTACGTCGCGGTCATGGCCTACCTCGACCGCGACGAGCACGCGGAGCTCGCCGAGGTCGCGACGAAGATCGCCGACCGCACCGGGCGCCCGACGACCTTCGGGTGGGGGCCACGATTCCTCCACTCGACCGGTCAGTACCACAAGGGCGGACCAGCGAACGGGGTCTTCCTCCAGGTCACCGACGTGCCCCGCGAGGACCTCGCCGTGCCCGGCCGCGACTTCACCCTCGGTGAGTTCATCGCCGCGCAGGCCGGCGGTGACGCCCAGGTGCTCGTCGACCACGGTCGGCCCGTCCTGGTCCTCCACCTCACCGGCAGCGGCGGGGTGCAGGCGGTGCTCGACTCTGTCCGGGGCGGCGCATGAGCCCGGCGCGGGTCACGGCGACGTCCAACCCGTTGCGCGACCCGCGCGACAAGCGTCTGCCGAAGATCGCCGGGCCGTGCAGCCTCGTGCTCTTCGGCGTGACCGGCGACCTCGCCCGCAAGAAGCTCCTGCCGGCCGTCTACGACCTCGCCAACCGGGGGCTGCTCCCGCCGGGCTTCAGCCTCGTCGGCTTCGCCCGGCGGGACTGGGAGGACCAAGACTTCGGCAAGATCGTCCACGAGGCGATCCGCGAGCACGCGCGGACGCCGTTCCGCGAGGAGGTGTGGCGGTCGCTCTCCGAGGGCTTCCGCTTCGTGCCCGGCGTCTTCGACGACGACGCAGCCTTCGACCTGCTCGCGCAGACCGTCCATGAGCTCGACGAGGAGCGAGGCACCGGCGGCAACCACGCCTTCTACCTCTCCATCCCGCCGGCCTTCTTCGCCACCGTCTGCGAGCAGCTCCAGCGCAGCGGGCTGACCTCCCCTGACGGCGACTCGTGGCGGCGCGTCGTCATCGAGAAGCCATTCGGGCACGACCTGGCCAGCGCCCGTGAGCTCAACGCGATCGTCGAGCAGGTCTTCCCGGCGGACTCGATCTTCCGGATCGACCACTACCTCGGCAAGGAGACCGTGCAGAACCTGCTCGCCCTGCGCTTCGCGAACCAGATGTTCGAGCCGGTGTGGAACTCCCACTACGTCGACCACGTGCAGATCACCATGGCCGAGGACATCGGCATCGGCGGGCGGGCCGGCTACTACGACGGCATCGGCGCTGCCCGCGACGTCATCCAGAACCATCTGCTCCAGCTCCTCGCCCTGACGGCGATGGAGGAGCCGCCGAGCTTCACGGCCGACGCGCTGCGGGCTGAGAAGGAGAAGGTCCTCGGCGCGGTGCGCCTGCCCTCCGATCTCGCCCGGCACACGGCGCGCGGTCAGTACGCCGCCGGCTGGCAGGGCGGCGAGGAGGTCATCGGCTACCGCGAGGAGGACGGCGTCGACAAGGACTCGCGCACCGAGACGTACGCGGCGGTCCGGCTCGACATCGACAACCGGCGCTGGGCCGGGGTCCCGTTCTACCTGCGGACGGGCAAGCGGCTCGGCAAGAGGGTCACCGAGATCGCGGTGGTCTTCAAGCGCGCCCCGCACCTCCCCTTCAGCGACACCGAGACCGAGGAGCTCGGGCAGAACGCCGTCGTCATCCGGGTCCAGCCCGACGAGGGCATCACGATGCGCTTCGGCGCGAAGGTCCCCGGCAACCAGATGGAGGTCCGTGACGTCTCGATGGACTTCGGGTACGGGCGAGCCTTCACCGAGAAGAGCCCCGAGGCCTACGAGCGCCTCATCCTCGACGTCCTGCTGGGCGACCCGCCGCTCTTCCCGCGTCACGAGGAGGTCGAGCTCTCCTGGGAGATCCTCGACCCGATCGAGCGGTTCTGGGCCAAGCAGCGGGGCGTGGACCAGTACCCGGCCGGGACGTGGGGGCCCGAGAGCGCCGACGCGATGATGCGCCGCGACGGCCGCGAGTGGAGGATGCCGTGATCATCGACCTGCCGAGCACGACGACCCAGGCGGTCTCGAAGAAGCTCGTCCAGCTGCGTCAGGACGTCGGCGCCATGTCGCTGACCCGGGTCCTCACGCTCGTCGTCGTCGCCGACGAGGCCGACATCGACGAGGCGGTCGAGGTGGCCAACGACGCGAGCCACCAGCACCCGTGCCGGATCGTCGCCGTCGCCCGTGGCAACACGCGCGGCACCGCGCGGCTCGACGCGCAGATCAGGCTCGGCGGTGACGCGGGTGCCAGCGAGGTCATCGTCCTGCGGCTCTACGGGCCCCTCGTCGAGCACGCCCGCAGCGTCGTCATCCCGCTCCTCCTGCCCGACTCCCCCGTCGTCGCCTGGTGGCCCACCGAGCCACCGAAGGACCCCGCGAAGGACCCGATCGGGATGCTCGCCCAGCGACGGATCACCGACGTCGCCACCCAAGCGCGCTTCGGGCCGGCCCTGCAACGCCTCGCCGACACCTACACCGACGGCGACACCGACCTCGCCTGGCCCCGCATCACGCTCTGGCGAGGTCTGCTCGCGGCGACCCTCGACCAGGCGCCCTTCGAGCCGGTGACCTCGGCGGTCGTGGTCGGTGCCAGCGACTCCCCCTCGTCCGATCTCCTCGCCGGATGGCTGCAGAGCCGGCTGCGCTGCCCCGTCTCGATCGTCCGCTCGAAGAACCGGTCCGGGGTCATCTCGGTGCGGCTGGAGCGCAAGAGCGGCCCGATCGACCTCGTCCGGCCGCAGGACGGCGACACCGCGACCCTGGAGCAGGCGGGTCAGCCGCATCGCACGATCGCCCTGGCTCACCGCAGCGACGCCGAGTGCCTCGCCGACGAGCTGAGCCGGCTCGACCCCGACGAGGTGTACCAGGACGCCCTGACCAAGGGCATGCCCGAGGTCGTGCGTCGGCGCGGCACGATGACCGCCGCCGTGGCGAAGGGGGCCGTGCCCTCGCCCTCGGAGAGCCGGCGGACCGCAGAGCGACTGCGCAAGGAGTCCGCGGCCAGCAGGTCGTCCGCGATGGTCAAGGCCGCAGCGCCCGAGAAGAAGTCGGCGGCCCCCGCCTCGGTCAAGAAGGCCGCTCGCCGCAAGCTCGCCCAGAAGAAGCCGTCATGACGGCCGCCCCTGTCGAGATCGTCGTGGCGGACGACAAGGATGCCCTGGCCCAGCTCGTCGGCGCGCGTCTGCGGACGGCGATCGAGGCCGCCCGCAACGACGGTCGGCCGGCAGAGGTCGGGCTGACCGGAGGATCGATGGGTGGAGCGGCGGTGGCTGCCCTCGTCCGTGCGGTGCAGGAGGACCCGGTCGACCTGTCGGACCTCGGGCTGTGGTGGGGCGACGAGCGGTACCTGCCGCTCGGCGACCCGGAGCGCAACGACACCCAGGCCGACGATGCCGGCCTGGGCTCGCTCGGTCTCCCCGACGACGCCGTGCACCGTGTCCCCGGACCGGACTGCAGCGCCGACCTCGAGGACGCGGCGCAGCAGTACCAGCGCACGATCCGCGATCTCGGCCGCGGCGGCTTCGAGGTCCTGCTCCTCGGCGTGGGCCCGGACGGCCACGTCGCGTCGCTCTTCCCGGGCCATCCTGCTCAGATGACGAGCGACGCGATCACGGTCGCCGTGCACGACTCCCCCAAGCCTCCGCCCGAGCGGGTCTCGTTGACCTTCGAGGCGATGGAGCGCTCCCGCGAGGTGTGGTTCATCGTCGCCGGGGCCGACAAGGCCCCGGCGGTGCGCGACGGCGTCGAAGGGGCCCCGGCGGAGGTGTCCTCAGCGGCTCAGGTCCGTGGCACGCACCGGACCGTGTGGTTCCTCGACGAGCCTGCGGCGAGCCTGCTCAGTCGGTGATGGTGCCGCGCTGCCGGCGCAGCTCGTCGAGTCGCTCCTCGAGCAGGGCCGCGCCCTCGCTGTCGCTGCGGCGCTCCTTGACGTACGCGAGATGGGTCTTGTAGACCTCGGCCTTCGGCGGCTCGGGCGGGTTCTCCTGGTCCTGGCCAGCCGGCAGACCGCACCGGGGGCACTCCCACTGCTCGGGGATCTCGACCCCAGCCTCCGTGGAGAAGCTCGGCCGCACCTCGTGGCCGTTGCCGCACCAGTACGAGACGAACACGCGCGGAGCGCTCTCGCCGCGCTCTGCCTCGCCCATCGGTCCGGCACCGACGCGGCTGCCTCGGATCGCGTTGCCACCAGCCATGCGGGGACTCCTCGTGGTGAGTAGGGGGCTCAGACGTCGAAACGGTCGATGAGGCCCATGCCGACGATCGCGACGAACCACAGGAGGGCCACGACGATCGTGAAGCGCGTGAGGTTGCGCTCGGCGACCGAGGAGGACCCGAGCGAGGCCGTCATGCCACCACCGAACATGTCGGAGATGCCGCCCCCCTTGCCCTTGTGCATGAGGATGAGGAGGGTGAGGATCAGCCCGGTGATCACGACGATCACCTGGAGAGCGATACGAACTGCGTCCACGCGGGTTGCTTCCTTGGATGCTGGGTGACAAGGGCCTGCCGGGCAGGATACCTGCCCGGCAGCCCTCAGGCCGTCACGTGCTGCTGGTAGCGGCAGATCGCGGCGAACTCCTCCGCCTCGAGCGAGGCGCCGCCGACGAGTGCCCCGTCGACGTCGACACCGGCCATGATCGCGGCGACGTTGCCGGACTTCACCGATCCGCCGTAGAGGACGCGGATGCCGTCGGCGATCTCCTGCGAGGTCATCTCGGCGAGGGTCTCGCGGACCGCGGCGCACACCTCCTGCGCGTCCTCGGGCGTGGCGACCTCGCCCGTGCCGATGGCCCAGACGGGCTCGTAGGCGACGACGACGGTCCTCAGCTGCTCGTCGGTCAGACCGGCGAGCGAGCCGCGCACCTGGGCGACGACGTGCTCGACGTGGGTGCCGGCCTGCCGGATCTCCAGCCCTTCGCCGACACAGACGATCGGGATGATCCCGTGCCGGTAGGCCGCGGCCGCCTTGGCAGCGACGACCTCGTCGGTCTCGGCGTGGTACTCGCGCCGCTCGCTGTGCCCGACGACGGCGTAGGTGCAGCCCAGCTTGGCGAGGAAGGCACCCGAGATCTCACCGGTGTAGGCGCCCGAGTCGTGCTGCGAGAGGTCCTGCGCGCCGTAGCGCAGCGCGAGCTTGTCGCCGTCGACGAGGGTCTGCACCGAGCGGAGGTCCGTGTACGGCGGGACGACGACGACCTCGACGGCGCCGAAGTCGTGCTTGGCGTCCCGCAGGGTCCAGTCGAGCTTCTGCACCAGGTGCGTACCCTGCAGGTGGTCAAGGTTCATCTTCCAGTTGCCCGCCATGAGCGGGGTCCGCGACGTGGCCATGTCAGCCCTCCTGGGCCTGGTCGAAGACGGCGATGCCCGGCAGGCTCTTGCCCTCGAGGTACTCGAGGCTGGCGCCACCACCGGTGGAGATGTGCCCGAAGTCCTCGTCGGCGAAGCCGAGCTGACGCACCGCGGCAGCGGAGTCACCACCACCGACGACGGTGAGGGCGCCAGAG
>JBHWMJ010000176.1:0-3813 GCA_043423105.1 Marihabitans sp. | reverse complement strand
TTCTGGGCCTCTTCCCGATGGGGGTCGGGGAGCACGGGGCGCCCCCGATCGGCTGGTGGCGGCCCGAGCGTCGGGGGGTCCTCCTCCCAGGGGACCTGCGGGTCAGCCGGTCGCTGCGGCGCTCGTGCCGTCGGTACCGCGTCACTGTCGACCGCGCCTTCGACGCCGTCGTCGCGGCCTGCGCCGACCCCGACCGGGACAGACGGTGGATCACCGACGACGTCCGCCTGGCCTACGGGGTCCTCCACCGTCTCGGATGGGCGCACTCGATCGAGGTGTGGACGCGCCCGGACCGGGACGCGGACGCCGGGGGAGAGGCACGGCTCGTCGGTGGGCTCTACGGGGTGTGCATCGGCGGGCTCTTCGCCGGCGAGTCGATGTTCCACCGGGCAGCCGACGCCTCGAAGGTCGCCCTGGTCGCACTCGACGCCCTCGTGCTCACCCCTTCGCGCCCGCAGGCCGTCATCGACACCCAGTGGAGCACCGAGCACCTCGCCTCGCTCGGGGTGCGGGAGCTCCCGCGCGGGGCCTACGCAGAGCGCCTCCACGAGGCTCTGGCCCTGCCTCAGCCCGATCTCGCCCGGGCCGACCTTCCGGTCGGCTGGCCGGCCTGAGCATCGGTGCGCGACGCGGACTTCCGCCACGCCGCCCATTTCGCGCCCCCCGTCCCATCACGGACCGTCGGCTGCGGTACCTTTGCCCGTGTATTGCTGTCCGTCCCGACACAGGTGGGTGCCCCTTGCCTCGTACTGACCGCCACATCGGTCGAGCTCGTCGTCGTATCGCCCTCGCCGGTCTCGCCGTCGCCTCGCTGGCCCTCTCGGCCTGCGGCGCCGTCGGGATCTCCACCGAGGCGTCCAACGGCTACCTGCCGAAGGGGGTGACCGAGGAGGCCCACCTCGTCGAGAACCTCTGGATCGGCTCCTGGATCGCGGCCCTGGCCGTGGGTGTCCTCGTCTGGGGCCTCACCCTGTGGTGCATGGTCGCCTACCGGCGCCGCAAGGACGACGACGGCACCCTGCCGCCGCAGCTGCAGTACAACGTCCCGCTCGAGGTGCTCTACACCGTGGTGCCGATCCTCATGGTCGGGGCGCTCTTCTACTTCACCGAGGACGTGCAGTCGAAGCTGTACGACGCGCAGGACGAGCCCGACGTGACGATCAACGTCGTCGGCAAGCAGTGGAGCTGGGACTTCAACTACGTCGACGCCGACGTCCACGAGGCCGGCCAGATGGCCGAGCTCGACGGCAAGGAGGGAGCGCAGGACAAGCTCCCCACCCTCTACATCCCGGTCGACAAGCGGGTCGAGTTCCAGCTGACCTCCCGCGACGTCATCCACTCCTTCTGGGTGCCCGCCTTCCTCGAGAAGATGGACCTCAACCCCTCCCTGGTCAACCGTCTCCAGGTCGTGCCGACCGAGACCGGGACCTTCCAGGGCAAGTGCGCCGAGCTCTGCGGCGCCTACCACAGCCAGATGCTCTTCAACGTCAAGGTCGTGAGCCAGGAGGAGTTCGACCAGCACATGGCCGACCTCCGGGCGAAGGGCCAGACGGGCCAGCTCCCCAACGGTCTCAACCGTGAGGCGTTGGTCCCGGGCCAGGAAGACCTCCTCGAGGAAGGTGCGCGCTGATGTCGATCGGCGGATCTCTCAACCGGACCACGGACGCCGCCGAGAAGCGCGCCCTGCGGCAGGAGCGCGCCGGCAGCGTCGCGTTCAAGTACCTGACGACGACCGACCACAAGGTCATCGGCAACCTCTACCTCATCGCCTCGTTCATCTGGTTCCTCATCGGCGGTGTGATGGCCCTCGTCATCCGCGCCGAGCTCTGGGCGCCCGGCCTGCAGGTCGTCGACAACCCCGAGCAGTTCAACCAGATGTTCACCATGCACGGCACGATCATGCTGCTGCTCTTCGCGACGCCCGCCTTCGCCGGCTTCGCGAACGCGCTCATGCCGCTGCAGATCGGTGCGCCTGACGTCGCCTTCCCGCGACTGAACATGTTCGCCTTCTGGCTCTACCTCTTCGGTGGACTCATCGCCGGCTCCGGCCTGCTCACCCCGGGCGGAGCGGCGAGCTTCGGCTGGACGGCCTACACGCCGCTGTCGAACCCGTCGTACAGCCCCGGCATCGGTGGCGACCTGTGGGTCTGGGGCCTGGCCCTCGGTGGTTTCGGCACCATCCTCGGTGCGGTCAACTTCATCACAACGATCCTGTGCATGCGTGCCCCGGGTATGACGATGTTCCGGATGCCGATCTTCACCTGGACCATCCTCATCACCTCGATCCTCATCCTCATGGCCTTCCCGGTCCTCGCGGCCGCGCTGATCGGCCTGGGCGTCGACCGGCGCTTCGGCGGGCACATCTTCGCCCCGGAGAGCGGAGGAGCGATCCTCTGGCAGCACCTCTTCTGGTTCTTCGGGCACCCAGAGGTGTACATCCTGGCACTGCCGTTCTTCGGCGTGATCTCCGAGATCATCCCGGTCTTCTCGCGCAAGCCGATCTTCGGCTACAAGACGCTCGTCTTCGCGACGATCGCCATCGCGGCGCTCTCGGTGTCGGTGTGGGCCCACCACATGTACGTCACCGGGCAGGTCTTCCTGCCGTTCTTCTCGATCATGACGATGCTCATCGCGGTGCCGACCGGCGTGAAGTTCTTCAACTGGATCGGCACGATGTGGGGCGGCAAGCTCGTCTTCGCCTCGCCGATGATCTGGTCGCTCGGCTTCCTCGTGACCTTCCTCTTCGGTGGTCTCACGGGTGTCATCCTCGCCAGCCCGGCACTGGACTTCCAAGTCTCCGACACGTACTTCGTCGTGGCGCACTTCCACTACGTGCTCTTCGGCACCATCGTCTTCAGCTTCTTCGGGGGGCTGTACTTCTGGTGGCCGAAGATCACCGGCAAGATGCTCGACGAGCGCCTCGCCAGCTGGCACTTCTGGCTCCTCTTCATCGGGTTCCACACGACGTTCCTCATCCAGCACTGGCTGGGTGTCCAGAACATGCCGCGTCGCTACGCCGACTACATGGTCGAGGACAACATCCAGCTCGCCAACCAGATCTCCACGGTCGGCGCCTTCATCCTCGCGGTCTCCTTCTTCCCCTTCTTCTACAACGTCTGGAAGACGCAGACCACGGCCCCGAACGTCACCACCGACGACCCGTGGGGTTACGGCGCCTCGCTCGAGTGGGCCACCTCGTGCCCGCCGCCGCGGCACAACTTCACGTCGATCCCGCGCATCCGCTCTGAGCGTCCGGCGTTCGACCTGCACCACCCCGAGTACGCGCCGAGCGCCATCACGACGGCCGACCAGCGCGCCGAGCTCGCCGCCCAGCGGGCCGGCCGAGAGGACAACGCATGAAGCCCGAGATCAAGCTCTTCGCCATCATCGGTGTCTTCTTCGTCATCGTGGCGACCATCTACGGCGCCTGGACGGGCTGGGGCGAGCCGGTCGGCTGGGTTGCGCTCTACCTCTGCGGCGGGCTCGGCTTCATGATCGCCTTCTACCTCTCGAAGACGGCCGCCAAGCTCCCCCTTCGTCCCGAGGACAACCTCGACGGCGAGATCGAGGAGCAGGCCGGCAACTACGGCGCCTTCACGCCGTACTCGTGGTGGCCGCTGTGGCTGGCGCTCTCCGCGTCGATCATCTTCCTCGGTGTCGCGGCCGGCTTCTGGATCGCCGTCTTCGGCGTCGTCCTCGGCATCTACGCGCTCATCGGGTGGGTCTTCGAGCACTACCACGGCGAGCACGCCTTCTGACGACCGCCTGAGCACGACGGGGGCGCCCGGACCGAACATGGTCCGGGCGCCAGAA
>JBHWMJ010000171.1:0-7423 GCA_043423105.1 Marihabitans sp. | reverse complement strand
AGTCTGAGGTCGACCCAGCGCTGCTCACCCGGGCGGGCCACCCCTTCGCCCGAGGTCGCGGACGCGACGACCGCCGCCTGCCGCAGGGCGTCGAGTGCCACATCCCAGGGGATCCGCTCCTGCTCGAGCCGCACGCCCCCTTCGTCCCGCAGACGGGCGTAGGCGATCTGCTCGGCCTCGGTCAACGACGGCAGCACTGCCGGTGTAGGCCTGGGCTCCGGCACCCACAGGTCACGGTGAGCCAGGAGGATGTCGACGTCCATGAGGGCCGAGCGGACCTCGGGAAGGTGCGTGCGAAGTCGGTGCAGGATGGCGAACCCGTGGGAATCGAGGTCGCCCCAGTAGACGACGGGAGCCTGCCGCAGCCACGGGAGGTCGCCCACGACGTCGACGGCGTAGCCCGACCCGTGCACGACGACGGCCCCGGGCCATGGGGGCATCGCGAGCACCGACTCGAGATTCTCGAGGACGAAGGTCACCTGCTGGCCGATCTGCAGGACGCTGAGCTGCTCCGCGGAGGCCGCGAGGTCGGTGACGCCACCGAGGGCGAGGGCCTGGTCCAGCAGACGCAGACGGACAAGCCGGTCTGCGTCCACGACCCCGAGGTCCGCGTGGCCGGTGGCCGCCACGACCAGCGCGGTGACCACCGCGCGATGCGCTGAGAACCACTTGCTGTCGACGCCGCGGATCGGGATCTGCCGGGGCCGAAGGCCGGCGACCTGGTGACGACTGAGCCAGTCGCTCGCGCCCAGGACCTGCTCGAAACGCTCCGGCGCAAGATCGACGAGGGTGGTGGCGTGCCGGCGCAGAGCAGCATCGAGCGCGGCCGAGGCGCCAAGTCGAGCACGGATGGTGGAGACCCGCTCGTCCAGCGTGCGCCAGCGACGCGCTGCCTCGCCGCGGGCAAACCCGGCGACGGCCTCCGCGTCCCGCAGTCGGAGACGCACGGGCACCCGCTGCCTCCCGATGCTCCGCCATGACCGGGTCTCCCACTCCACCTCGGCCCCCGGCGGGAGCGTTGCCGTCGCCCACTTCCGGGCCCAGGTCTCGGCGGCGAGCTCGTCGGCCCGCACCTCCCGCTCGGCAGGCGGGCGCAGGACGATCGAGAGCGCTGGCTCGTCGACCGCACTCGTGGCCCACACCGCCAGCTGTCGGAGCAGCCGTTGCCCAGCCCGCGCCCGAGCCTGGGCGACGGTGATCATGATCGTCTCGCCGCGTCGAACTGCACCGGGGCGACCGTGGACCGTCGCCGGTCAGGGTTCTCGACGTTCGTCACGCCGTCGACGTACGGCTCGATGGTCTGGAGCAGCTTCTGCGGGGTGGCCAGGACCATCTGGAAGCCGAACTCGACGAAGATGTCCATCGCCATCCGCGTGTACCGGGTGTCCGCCTTGTCGAAGGCCTCGTCGAGGACGATGGTGCCGTAGCGCGGGTACGCGTCGTCCGGACCGGCGAGCTGGTAGCGCATAGCTGCGGCGAGACAGAAGACCACCAGCTTCTGCTGCTGACCGCCGGACATGGCAGCCCCTGAGTCGTAGGTCGCGAGGACCCGCCCGGACTCGTCGACCTCCTCGGCGAGGAAGGTGACGTGCTGCCGGGTGTCGAGGCACTGCTGGCGCCACACGCGGTCGACGTGCTCGCTCGACTCGAGGCGGCGCATGATCTCGGCCAGGGTGGCGAAGCGCCGCTCAGCCGCCCCGAGGTCGTCGTCGGTCCAGCTGCCCTCGGCGATGGATCGCAGGTCCTGGATGAAGCGAGTGACGGTCTCCGAGCGACGCGTCTTGACCCGCAGCGCGAGATAGGTGCCGGCGTCGAAGGGAGACCGCCGCAGGCTGGCGTTGACCGGGACGACCCGCTCCTCGATCTCGCGCGGCGCGCCGTGGATGTCGCTCACCAGGTCTCCGATGAGGTCGCGCGAACGCTCCCTCAGCAGCCGGAGGAAGTTGGCCTCGTGCTCGGGCAGACCCCGCGAGACGATGCTGTCGAGCAGGCCGAGGTAGCCGTCCCGGTCGGCGACCGTGGCGGTGAGATCGGTGGCGGCCTGCGGCCAGAGCCCCTTGAACTTGGCCGCGGCCCCGACGAGCGCCTCTGCCGCGCGCCGCTCCGCCTCGAGAGCCTCGTCTCTCTCGCGCTGCAGGGCCCGGACGACGGACAGCCCCACCTCGGCGAGCTCGTGCCGACTGATGCTCCGGCGGGTCCGGAAGCGCTCGTCCAGACGGGCGCTGGTCTCGGGGTCGACGTCAGCGACGCGGCCTGCCTCGATGTCTCGTTGGGTCGCCGTCACCGCGTGCTCCAGCTCCTCGAGCGTGCGGCGTGCGTCGCTCAGCGCCACGCTGGCGTCCAGCCCGGCCTGCCGTGCATCGTCGCGTCGGCGACGGGCGTCCTCCACGGCGGCCAGCGCGTCGCCCAGACCGGCGTCGTCCTCGGTGAGGACCGCGAGCTGCTCCTCGAGGTCGACCACCGCGGCCTGCGCAGCGGCCCGGTCGATCTCGGCCCAGCTCTGGTGGCGGACGGTCTCCAGCACCCCGCGTCGCCGTGACTCCTCGTCACGGACCCGCTCGAGGGCCGCGACCTGTCCTTCGAGCTCGTCGAGCCGCCGCTGGGTAGTGACACGCTGGTCGACGAGGGCATCCAGCCGGTCGGCGTGGTCGCCGAGGAGCCAGTGGCTGCGGTCGTCGATGGCCAGCCGGTCGTCCTTCTCGTAGCGGGTCTGGGACGACTTCACCTGCCCCTTGAGCGTCACGGCGCGGACATGGGCGTCGAGGTCGTCAGGGCTGTCGACGCACGCGTAGTCGAAGCGCTCGGAGAGGCGGTGAAGGACCCACGACTGGAAGGCACCCTCTCGCACCGTCACCCGATGAAGAAGTGAGAGGTGGCTCCGGGCCGGACGAGGGGCCGACACGTCCTGGGAGACCTCCTCGAAGACCACCCGGGTCGGCAGCTGGGTGGCATCGATCCACCGACGCGCGTCCTTGAGGTGCACGGAGCGGACGAGGAGCGTCAGTGCGAAGGGGCGGAGCACCCGCTCGATCGCGCCGCGCCACCGCGCGTGCTCGGGTGGCACCTCGATGAGCTCGGCGGCGAAGGGCAGTGCTGACTCCGGGAGGGAGAGCGCCGCAGCCAGCTGCTCGCGCACGGCAAGGAGGGCGCGGGGCACGGTGGTGCGCTTGGACCGCGCCGAAGCGATGTCCTCGTCGAGCCTCTCGACGGCACGACGGGCAGTCGTGAGCTCGTGCAGCAACGCGTGGGTGGGACCGGCGGCACGCTCGCCGTCGGTGAGTGCCCGGTCGATCGTCGCCATCAGCTCGGCGTAGTCGCCACGGCTCTCGGGTGCCCCGGTGATCCCAGCCCTGCGGAGGTCAGCGTCGAGACGCGCCCACCGGGTCTGCACCGCTTCCAGCCGCTCCCGGGCGGTGCGCAGCTGCTCGGTCAGCAGCTCGACCTGCCCGCCGCCGAGCTCGCGCGCCCGGAGGTCTGCGGCGGCGAGGGCCTGGTCGGCGGATGCGAGTCGATCGCGTGCGCCCTCCTCCGCTGCCGCGAGCCCGATGACGTCGGTGCGGACGTCGGCGAGCTCCTCGCGGGCCAGGTCCAGTCCGCGCCGCAACCGGTAGGGCTCCTCGGCCTCGATGAGGTCACGGGCCTCTGCTGCGCTCCGGTGCGCGGCCTCGTAGGTCTCGGCGTGCTCCCGCAGGCCGACGAGGTGGTCACGCTGCTTGCGAAGCTCGACGACCCGGTCATGGGCGCTACGCAGCTCGGCGAACTGCGTGACGGCCGTCGTCGCAAGGTCGAAGGTCGCGGGCCGCTCGAGCATGTGCTCGCGGAAGAGCTGGTCCAGGCTGTCGAGACTCTTCGCGGACTGCGTCTTGTGCAGCAGCTGGAGCGCGGTCTCGTCAGCCATGCCGAAGACCGACCGGAGACGCGCGTAGAAGCGGCCGTGCGAGTGGTTGCTCGTGACGAGCGCCTCCGGCCAGCGCTGCTGCAGCTTGCGGGTCTCGAGCCCGTTGGTCGCGTAGTCCTGGAGCTCGCTGAGGTCGACGGTAGAGCGCTCGAGGAGGCACAGGTCGTTGAGATCCGACGCGCCACCCGTCGCCCGGACGAAGAAGAGTCGCGCCAGCGAGAGGCTCTGACCCGCACCGTCCTCGAAGCGCAGGACGATGCCGCTCCACGTCGCCCGGGAGCGAAGGTAGGAGCTGACGACGCGGTCCTCCGTCTCGTCCACGGTCCGTGACCAGGCGCCGCGCACATACGAGAGCACACTGCGCTGGTCGGCCCGCCGGCCGGCACCCTGAGCAGCCTGGTTGAGCCGCAACCACTTGTCGGGGGTGAGGACGGCGGCGATGGCGTCGAGCAGGGAGGACTTGCCGGAGCCTGACGGACCGGTGATGAGGTGCCCTCGACGCGCGACGGGGATGCGGTAGATCGCGCCGTCGAAGGTCCCCCAGTTCGCCAGCTGCACCTCGGCCAGGCGCCACTGGCCGACGTGGACGTCCGGCGTGCCTGCGAGCGACGTCATGCGGCTCCCCCTTCGCTCTCGTCCGGGGCCGAGCCCTCGGCCAGGCGCCGGTACTCCTCCGTGAGCGAGCGGGCGAGGTCGTGGTCGACGATGAACTTGACCACCGGGGAGATCTCGGCCCGGTCCTCGTCGACCGGGTGGATGACCCGGAAGCGGTTCATCATGCGACCCCAGGCCGCGTTGAGCGTCCGTTGGTAGGTCGCGGCGTCGCCGGTGCGGTAGACCAGCAGGCGCTCGAAGACGTCGTCCTTGCCGACGATGACGCGTGGCTCGCCGGCGGCTGCCAGCAGCAGCTGGCGCAGCACGAGAAGCATCGCGGTGTCGACGAGCGTGAGACCTTCGGCTCGCACTGCGCTGGGGACCTCGAGGTCGGGAGCGCGAACCTTGCGGGTGAAGGCGAACTCGTCGTCGCGGTCGATGACGAGGTCGAGGAAGAGGTCGTGGAGACGGGAGCGGATGGACTGCTCGTCGGCCAGGAGCGCTGCCCACAGCTGAGGTCGACGACTGCCGGAGAGGTACGGGCCCTTGAGGACCTCGAGCAGCGCCCGGCGCGATGACTCGTGCAAGGTGCCGTGGTCCCCCTCCCACAACGGGTCCGGGGTCTGCGCGACCGGCTGGTCGTCGTCGATCATGAGATGGGCTCCCTGAAGAGGTATCGGGTCACGACGGCGTGCCGGTCGACCTGGTCGAGACCGCGCCAGGCGAGCCGCTCGACGGCCTCGGCCTCGACCTCGCCCTGGGTGGCCGCCAGGGAGAGCAGACCCACGACGCTGGCCACGCCCTGGGTCGCAGGACGTCGCTCGAGGATCTCCCCGACGCTCACCGGCGTGGCGCGCTCGAGCTCGGCGTTGACGTTGTCCACGAGCTCGGCGAAGTCGATCTCGCTCTCCCGGGCGGTGGCCCTGAGCGCCGCGAGGTCGAGGTGCTCCGCTGCCGCGTCGGTCAGCTCGACCCCGGTGTCGAAGTCGCTCGGGACGTGGAGCGAGAGCTCGCCGACGGTCGTGAGGCGAAGGGAGGAGAGCTCCAGATCTCGTCCGAGCGGGGTGGTCGCGCGGACGGCCCGGGCTGCGGGGGCTGCTGCAGCAAGCGCCTCCTGGAGGGCGTCGCGCAGGACGCGGTCACGGTGGAAGTCCTGGGAGTAGACGTAGCGGCGCAGCCCGCGCGCGAAGTCGGTGAGGACCGAGTGCACGTCGCGGCTGCTCGACTTGAGGTCGCGCACGAGGGTGCGCAGGGTGCGCCTGGCGTCGGCCGGCAGGGAGTCGGCGAAGTCTCGGTCGAGGACGGCGCCGAGGTCTCCCTCGAGCGCGGACGACCGCTCGGGGTCACGGATGAGGGAGGCGAAGGCGGAGAAGGTCTGCCCCTCGTCCGAGGACTCGATGAGGTCGACCCCGCGGAAGACGTCGTCGAGGACGCGGCTGTCCCCGTCGTCGGCCTGGAGGATGCGCTCCCTCAGGTCGTGGTTGAGCGTCTCGAAGCGGGCTCTCACCCCGGCGAAGTCGGCCGGCAGGTCCTGGGCCTGGAGCAGGATGTCGGTTGCCCGTTCGAGCGCGGCACGCTCGTCGAGGACAGTCACCTCGCCGGCCGCCACCCGAGCGATCTCGGTGTCGAGGCGGTCTCGCTCGGCGTGCAGGGCAGCGAGCCGGCGCTGCACGTCGGGGTCGGTGTCGGCCGCGAGCTGGCGGATGGCCTGGGCCAGGCTGAGCAGGCGGGACTGCGTCACCGTGGAGCGCGGCTCCTCGAGCTGGTCGAGGACCCGGAGGGCCACCAGCGCCTGGGGCGCGAGCTCGAGGGTCTCGCCCCGGGCTCCCGCGGCCGGTCTGCGGATGAGGAAGCCAGCGGCTCTCCAGTCGTCGCAGTAGGCGCGGGCGGTCTTGGGCAGCTCGAAGTGGTCGCGGAGGACCTCGAGGTCGGCATCGATGAGCTCGTAGAGGTCGTCGGTCGCGACGCGGGCTCCAGGCCGGGCGAGGTGGGCGCCGAGCAGGCTCGCAATGACGGGCGCGTGGTCGGCGCGGAGCATGCGCATCGTCGCGTCGTCGGCGACGATGCGTTGCAGGGCCAGTGCCTTGGCGGTGACGGACACGTTCGACATCCTCGCAGGCACCACCGACAGCATTGCGGGATCCGCTCGGCCGGCTAGTCCGGCGTGGTCCAGTCGACGACCAGGAGCCCGGACACCCGGTCGAGCTCGCGCCGGTTGTTGGTGACGACAGTGAGGCCACGCGAGCGGGCGATACCTGCGATGAGCAGGTCGAAACCCCCGATCGGGGTGCCGACTCGCGCCAGCTCGGCGCAGATGTCGCCCGCGTGCTCGGCCCCCGCGGTGTCGAGGTCGAGCACCTCGACGAACGGAAGGAACCCTTCGACCGAAGCGCGATCATGCTCGGGGTTCTGCGATCGCGCCACCCCGTAACCCAGCTCGGCGACAGTGATGGTCGATACGGCCAGCTGCCCGGAGTGCCGGCGCATCTGCTGCTCAAGCGGCGCCGGCTTCCCTCGGAGCACCTCGATGACGATGTTGGTGTCGAGGAGGAACCGGATCGTCACAGGGCAGCCCGCTCCTGTGCCGCTGGCTGGTCTCGGTCGACAAGGAAGTCGGCCGAGACCGTCAGCCCGTGATCGAACCAGAAGTCGATCCCCCGCCCGGCAGGCGTGATGACTCTGGCTTCGCCCACCGCGACGACGTCGACCTCGCGGACGTCATCGGGCAGCGCGACATCCTTGGGCAGCCGGACTGCCTGGGTCCGGTTGTTGAGAAAGACAGTCGTTCGGGTCATGCGCTCACTCCTTGTATATACATGCAGGATATACAATGAGTGCAAGCGGCTACGTATCCGACGCTGAGGACAGCCAACTCATTCAGAGGTCGACCCAGCGCTGCTCCCCCGGGCGGGCCACCCCTTCGCCCGAGGT
>JBHWMJ010000168.1:0-8191 GCA_043423105.1 Marihabitans sp. | reverse complement strand
CAACTGGGCCGCGCTCGCCGCGCTGGGGGCACTGCTCGTGCTGGCCACGAGCTCGCGGGCTGCCGTGCTCGGTCTCGTCGTCCTGCTCTGGGTCTGCGTGGTCCGCCTTGCGCGCACCTGGCGCGCGATGCTCTCCGCCGGCGCGGCTGCGCTCGTGGCGACCGGCCTGCTTGCCCTCTTCCTGCGGGGGGAGCGGCCCGGCTACGGCCTGAGCGACGGCCCGCGTTGGGCCAACACCGTCCGGAGCCTCGACGCGCTCACCGACGGCGGCTGGCCGCTCCTCGTCGGGCGTGGCACCGGCGCGGTCTGGCCCTGGCTGACCGTCGAGCTGGGCCACGGGGTGACCCGTCAGGGCGGCTTCGTGATCCCCACCCGGTGGGGCGATCTGCTCTACCACCCGCACTCAACCCTGCTCGGGGTGCTCGTCGAGCTCGGGCCGCTGGCACTGCTCCTCCTGCTCGTCACGCTCGCCGTCGTCCTCGGCTCCGCCCTGCTCGTCCTGACCCACCCGGACCCGACGCGTTGGCTCCCCGCGGCAGCGCTGCTGGCGACCTCGCCCGGGCTGCTCGTCGAGACCTATCTCTTCCGCGGCTTCCCGGCGGCGGTGGTGTGGTGGACCGTGGCGCTGGTCGTCGTGCGCTGGGCGGCGCAGGACGGGGCGAGGGTTGGGCTCAGTAGGCTCCGTCGCCCGACAGCACGACCCTGACCGTGCGGAGAAGGATCAGCGCATCGGTGACCGGCGACCAGTTGTCGACGTAGTAGAGATCGATGCGCACGCTCTCCTCCCAGGACAGGTCGGAGCGGCCGGAGACCTGCCAGAGGCCGGTGATGCCGGGGCGTACCCGTAGCCGGCGGAGCATGTCTGCCTCGTAGTCGGCGACCTCGGCGGGGGCGGGGGCCGACGAGGCTCATGTCGCCCTTGAGGACGTTGATGAGCTGAGGGATCTCGTCGAAGGAGTACTTGCGCAGCCAACGACCCGGCTGGTGATCCGGGGGTCGTCGGTCATCTTGAAGAGGACGCCGTCGCTCTCGTTGAGCTCGCGCAGCTGGTCGAGCCTGGTCTCGGCGTCGACGACCATGGTGCGGAACTTCAGGCACGCGAAGGTCGAGCCGTCGATGCCCACGCGGGTCTGGCGGAAGAGGACCGGTCCGCCGTCGTGGAGCTTGATCGACCGGGCGATGTAGGCGAGCAGCGTGAGCGCCAGCAGGAGCGCGACAGAGGCGCCGACGACGTCGAGCGTCCGCTTGAGGTAGTGGCTGACGTCGTTGTTGCGCGGCGGTCGACGTGCATGAGCGGCAGCCCGCCGACCGGCCGGACGGTGAGACGGTCCGAGGAGATCTCGTGGATCCCGGGGGCGACGACGAGCTGGATCTGGGAGTCGGCGAGGCCCCAGGCCGTCCGGCGTAGGTCGGTGGCGGTGTGGAAGGCATCCTCGGCCACGATGACGGATTCCGCGCCGAGCCGGATCGCCGTGTCGGGGAGGGAGTCGATGGTGCCGACGACGGGGATGTCACCGACCTCGGAGTCCGTGGTGTGGGTCAGGGCTCCGACGACCTCGTAGCCCAGGCCCTTGTCGCCCATGAGCACCCGGCAGAGCTCGCTGATGCGTGCCGGGTGACCGGCGACCAGGACCCGGTGGGTGAGGCGTCCGTGAGCGCGGGCCCGGCGGACCGACGCGCGGAGAGCCACCCGTCCAAGGAGCAGGCCGACCGTGCCGAGGACGAACGCGGTGACGAAGAAGATGCGGGAGAGGTCCAGCTTGAGCAGGTAGAGCGAGATCGCGGCGATCGCGGCGGTGCCGAAGCCGGCCAGCGCCACCCGCCGGTACTCCTCGGTGCCGGCCCCGATGGCCTGGGGGTCGTAGCCGCCGCGCGCGGCGATGAGCACCATCCAGAGGACGAGGCGGTGACCTGGACGCGGCGCTGACGTGCGCGCGGGCTGCGTCGGGCCCGATCGGTCTCGTCGATATCCCGTCCGCCGCGAACGTCGACCACGTCGTGATCCCCCAACACTGCCATGAAGTCCCCTCCGCGCGAGTGCCCTTGCCGGGGCACCGCTACCCCCTGAAGAAGGGTAATGGGCGGATCACGGCCCGTTCACCGATTTCGGGAGAACGAGAGGGTCATCCTCGTCACGTGCGAGGGGGTGGCCTCCAGTGCAGCGCGCCGCGAGAACGCTGGAGGAGGTGATCAGCTGAGCAGACCGAGCAGGTAGGCGCCGTACCCACTCTTGATCAATGGCTCGGCCCGTCGGCGCAGACCGTCGTCGTCGATGAAGCCCATGCGCCACGCGACCTCCTCAGGGCAGCCGATCTTCAGGCCCTGCCGCCCCTGGAGGGTGCGGACGTAGTTGCTCGCGTCGTTGAGCGAGTCGAAGGTCCCCGTGTCGAGCCAGGCCGTCCCGCGCGAAAGGATCTCGACCTTGAGCCGGCCGTCGTCGAGATCGGTCCGCTTGAAGTCGGTGATCTCGATCTCCCACGCGGCGAGGGCTGCAACCCCTTCGCCCGCTCGACGACCGTGTCGTCGTAGAAGTACAGCCCGGGCACCGCGTAGCTGCTCCTCGGCGCGGCGTGCTCCGGATCAACGTCATCGGCCTGCGCCTGCACGAGCACGCGTTCCTCGACCAGGTCGCCCGGGGACTCCGCGCCGGCGGATGGCACGGCTGACCCCCTTCGCCCCGCCCCCGGTCGCCACGCCCCCGGTTCGCCACGCCCCCTTCGCCCCCGCCCCCGGTCGGGTCGAGGTATCAGCGGGCGGCCGGGCGCGCGGGATTACCTCGACCCGCGACAGAAGAGGGGAGGGGAGGGGCGAAGGGGTGGATCAGGCGATCCAGTCGCTCCACCCGTGGTGGAGCACCAGCCACGCGATGAGGCCGTACCCGGCCTGACCGGGGTGGGTGCCGTCGAGGCTGGAGGCCATGTCGGAGTCCACGCCCCGGAGTCTAGGTCCACCTAGACTCGTAGCGATCACGACCGTCGAGAGAGGCAGGAAAGGGTGCGCGTCACGGCGATCCACCGCTACTTCTGGCCCGACACGCCCCCGTACGCATCCTTCCTTCGGTCGATCGCGGGTCGGTGGTCGGAGGACGGGCATGACGTCCACGTCATCACGGCGCAGCCGTCCTACACCTCAAGCTCGCACCTCGCGGAACGCCCTCGGCGTGAGCGTCTCGGACTTCTGCGCGTTGAGCGCGTCCCCGTCCTCAAGGAGGTCGGTGGCGGTCCGCGTCAGCTCGTCAACCTCCTCGGCTTCCCTCTCCTCGTGGCACTCCGGCTCCTCGTTGGTCGTCGCCCAGAGGTGGTCATGTGCTCGACAGCGCCGCAGGTGACCCTCGGCTGGGCAGTGTCGCTCGCGGCCAGAGCCCGGAGGGCGTCCTTCGTCTACCACTGCATGGATCTTCACCCCGAGATCGGGCGGCTGTCGGGGGAGTTCGCCAACCCGGTCGTCTACCGGCTGCTCGCGCGCATGGACCTGGCGACGATGCGTCGGGCCAGACGCATCGTCGTCCTCTCCGACGACATGGCGGCGGCGGTAGCGGCCCGCGATGGTGACCTGGCTGCCAAGACTGTGGTCCTCAACAACTTCTCGCTGCCCGATGAGGGAGCGACCGTTTCCTCGCCGCTACCGCCACCTCGGGCGGGGGTGCTCCGGGTGGTCTTCACCGGTAACGTCGGGCGTTTCCAGGGCCTCGAGGACATCGTCCGGGCGCTCGACCGGCTGCACGAGGAGACCGCTGTCGAGCTCGTCTTCATGGGGGAGGGGCGGGCCAAGGAGTCCGTCGCCGCAGCTGCCGCCGAGCTGTCGAAGCCCACGGTGACGATTCGGCTCTTGCCGCAGGGCCCGGCCGCGCAGGCGAAGGCGCTCATGCGCGAAGCGCATGTCGGCGTCGTCAGCCTCGTGCCTGAGGTCGTTCGTTACGCCTACCCTTCGAAGACCGCCACCTATGCCGGGGAGGGCCTGCCCATGCTCGTGGTGTGCGAGCAGGACAGCGAGCTTGCCAGCTCGGTATTGGTGGAGGGCCTCGGCTGGTCGGTAGCCCCCGGTGACGGCGAAGGGGTGGCTGCCGCCCTCGAGGAGGCTGCCGCCGAGCTCGCGGACGGTCGGTTGGAGCAGCGTCGGGAGGTAGTGCGCCGCTATGCGAGCGAACGGCTTGCCGAGGGCCCCCTCCTCGAGAGGTGGAGCACGCTGCTCACCGAGATCGGTCAGTAGAGGATCAAGGACGTATGACAAGCACCGTGATCATCGTGGGCGCCCCCCGCTCGGGGACGAACATGCTGCGTGATGTCCTCACCGCCGCACCAGGGATCGCGACGTGGCCCTGTGACGAGATCAACCTCCTGTGGAAGCACGGCAACACCGACATCCCGCACGACGAGATCCCGGCCGAGCGGGCGACCCGGCAGGTGAGTGCCTACCTCCGGGATCAGTTCGAGAGGCTGCGCCGCAAGAACGACGGGGCCGTCGTCCTCGAGAAGACGTGCGCGACCTCCCTCCGGGTGCCCTTCACTGCCGCGGTCTTCCCGGACGCCAAGTACGTCTTCATCCGTCGCGACGGGCTCGACGCGACGGCCTCGACGATGAAGCGGTGGAACGCCGAGTTCGACCTGCGGTACACCTTGAAGAAGGTCCGGTACGTGCCTCCGACCGACTTCCCGCGTCACCTCGGCGGCTTCGTCGGGAAGAAGGTGCGTCAGCGGCTCGCCGGCGATGCGGGCAACGAGGCGAACGACCTCAAGGTCAGCACGTGGTGGGGTCCGCGTCCGCACGACTACCCGCGCATCCAGCGGGAGCACCCCCTCGAGGAGCTGGCCTTCATCCAATGGCAGCGGTGCGTCCGACAGGCCGCCGACGCGCTCGCGGCGCTGCCCCACGACCAGGTGCTCGAGGTCGCCTACGAGGACTACGTGACTGACCCACGTGCCGGGACGCAGCGGGTCCTCGACTTCATCGGCTCGGGGGATACCCTCGACAGCACCGGGGTGTCCGGGGTGCGCACGGCGAGCATCGGCAAGGGCCGCGCCCAGCTCGGTCCGGACGCGGTGGCTCGCCTCGAGGCGCTCGACGACGGCACGCTCGCGAGGTTCGGCTATGCGTGACGACCTCGCCCACACCGTCCCGCAGGGACTCACCCGCCGGCAGGAGCGCGCGAAGCGGGCCCTCGACCTCGCCCTCGCTGGTGCGGGCCTCGTCCTCACGTCCCCGGTCCTCGTGCCGGCGGTCATCGCGGCGAGGGTCGACACCCACGAGTCGGGGGTTTTCTCGCAGGAGCGGATCGGCCGGTACGGCGTCCCCTTCCGCTGTCACAAGGTCCGCACCATGCGGACCTCGACGACGCACACGACGACGGTCACGGCGACGAACGACCCGCGTATCACCCGCCTCGGCGGCATCCTCAGGGCGCTGAAGATCGACGAGCTCCCGCAGCTCGTCAACGTCCTCAAGGGAGAGATGAGCGTCGTCGGCCCCCGCCCGGACGTCGCGGGATGGGCAGATGGGCTGAAGGGCGCTGACCGGGTCGTCCTGGCGGTAAGGCCGGGCATCACCGCGCCGTCGTCTCTCGCCTTCCGCCACGAGGAGCAGCTGCTCGCGGACGCGGACGACCCAGAGGCCTACAACCGAGAGGTCATCTGGCCGGAGAAGGTTCGGCTCAACCGGGCCTACGTCGAGGGCTGGTCGCTGCGGTCAGACCTCGTGTGCATCCTGCGAACGGTCCTGTCGGTCCTCGACCGCGGCTGACCGCTCGCGCCGTCGCTGGCCGAAGCTGTCGAAGGCGGGGACGCCGTGCATCTTGCGGAGCAGCCCCCAACCGACCGGGCCGAGGATGAGCAGCGCAGCCCCGATGAAGCCGACTCACGTCGGCGGCACCTTGAGCATGGCGAGCCCGGTGAGCGTGAGCACCATGGCGATGCCGCGGCGGGTGACGGACTGGGACACGATGCCGGAGAGGCGAGCACCGAGGAAGGTCCCGGGGGTGCCGCCGACGATGAGCGGCATGAGCACCGACCAGTCGACCCCGCTGACGAGGACGTGACTGATCGAGGCGGAGAGCACGAGGGGGATCGCTTGGACGAGGTCCGTCCCGACGAGCTTCCGGGGCGAGAGCAGCGGGTAGAGCAGCAGTAGGCAGACCATGATGAGCGAGCCCGAGCCGACGCTCGTGATCCCCACGAGGAGGCCGCCCACGGCTCCGACGAGCACGGTCGGCACCGGCCGGATGACCGGGTCGGGCCGGTCCGGGTCGTCCTCGATGCCGCGCGCCAGCTCGAGGTACATCCGGAAGACGTAGGTCGTCGCGGTGATGAGCAGGGTGACGCCGATGGCGAGCTTGAGGAAGGACTGCTGCTCGCCGTCGCTGCCCAGGGCGTCGATGATCCACGCGCCGGCGAAGGCGAAGGGGACGGACCCGAGGATGAGCCATCCGGCGAGCCGGAGGTTGGGTGAGCCGGTGCGCCAGTGGACCGCTGCGCCGACGGTCTTGTTGATCGAGGCCGCCACGAGGTCGTTGGCGACGGCGGTCGTCGGGGGGATCCCGAGGAAGATCAGCGCGGGGGTCATCAGGGCGCCGCCGCCCATGCCGGTGAGGCCGATGACGATGCCGACGGTGAAGGCGACGGCGAGCAGCCCCGGGGTGTCGGCGGTGATCAGATGTTCCACTCGGGCTCCTCGTCGTCCGCGAGCAGGCCGCGGTCGCGGAGAAGGTCGAGGACGCGGTCGCGGGCTTCCTCGATGCTCAGAGCCCCGGTGTCGAGGGTGAGGTCTGCATCGGTGGGTGACTCGTAGGGGGCGCTGATCCCCGTGAAGTCGCTGATCTGGCCGGCGCGCGCCTTGGCGTAGAGGCCCTTGCGGTCGCGCTGCTCGCACACCTCGACGGGCGTGCTGACATGGACGAGGACGAAATGGCCCCGCGGTCGACGGTCATCGCGCGGACCGCCTCACGGGTGCTCGCGTAGGGGGCGATGGGGGAGCAGATGGCGAGCCCGCCGTGGTAGGCGATCTCGGCGGCGACCCACCCGATGCGGCGGATGTTGGTCTCGCGGTCCGCGGGTGAGAAGCCGAGCCCGGCGGAGAGATGGCGGCGGACGACGTCACCGTCGAGGGTGGAGACCGGCCGGCCGTCCTGCTCGAGGATCGCCTCGCGGACGGCCCTGGCGACGGTGGACTTGCCCGAGCCGGAGAGACCGGTGAAGAAGAGGACCAGGCCGCCGTTGCCGTGGGTCTCGCTCATGGCGTGCCCGGCCAGGGTCGTCGTGCGGGGGTCGAGCCAGGCGACCTCGCCCGGCGCGTAGGAGGTGACGACCTCGTCGTGCAGGGCCGGGTCAGCGGTGGCCTGAGCCGGGCTGAGCGGCACGGCGCCGACCCGCGACGACCCGAGCCGACCCTGGGCCGCGGTGCAGGAGCGCAGGACCGGCACCCCAGGAACCCGTGCCCCCGGTGATGGTGACGGTCGCCCCGGAGTATCCGGCGGTGGCTGTCATGCGCTGTGCTCCTCGTGAGAGATCAAGGTGTGCGAGAGAGTGTCTGGGACAAGGTATCGATGACGCGGTCGATCTCCGCGTCGCTCAGGGCGGAGCCCGAGGGGAGGGTGAGGCCCTGGGCGAAGAGCCCCTCGCTGGCCGACCCCCCGAAGGTCCGGGCGCCGGAGTACACGGGCTGCAGGTGCATCGGCTTCCAGAGGTGCCGCGCCTCGATCTGCTCGGCGTCCATGGCGGCGACAACGCGGTCCGCGGGGGTGGTTTCGAGGCTTGGCCGTGGGCGGCCTCGCACCTCAACCACCGGGGGGTCGGCGGCCCGGCCCCGCACCTCAACCAGCGCAGGGTCGAATACCAGGGTCGTGAGCCAGCAGTTGTCCGTGCGGTCCGGGTCGTCATCGAAGAGGAAGCGCACCCCGTCGACCGACCCCAGGGCCTCGACGTACCGGGCGCGGATCTCGCGGCGGCGGGCGATCATCTCGTCGAGCCGGCTCAGCTGGCCGCGGCCCAGGGCCGCGAGGATGTTGGACAGCCGGTAGTTGTACCCGACCTCGGTGTGCTCGTACCACGGCACCGGCTCGCGGGCCTGCGTGGAGAGCTTGCGGGCGTGCGAGATCAGCTCCTCGTCGTCGCTGAGCAGCATGCCCCCGCCAGAGGTCGTCATGATCTTGTTGCCGTTGAAGGACAGGGCCGCCGCAGCTCCGAAGGACCCGGCCCCAGAG
>JBHWMJ010000166.1:0-4843 GCA_043423105.1 Marihabitans sp. | reverse complement strand
CTCACCCGAGCAGCAGCGGGCGCTGCGCCGGGCCAAGCGGCTCGAATGGGTCAGCCTCGCCTACATCCTCTCCGGCGTGGTCGTCGTCTACCTCGTCATGGGCTCCAGCCAGGCGATGAAGGTCGCCTGGATCGAGGACCTGCTCGCACTCACCCCGCCGATCGCCTTCCTCGCCGCGGTGCACCGGGCCCGCCGTCCCCCTTCGCCCGCCCACCCGTACGGCCACCACCGGGCCGTGGCCTCCGCTCATCTCGCCGCGGCCGTCGCGCTCCTGGCGATGGGGCTCTTCCTCATCTACGACTCCGGGTCCGGGCTGCTCGCGGCCGAGCACCCGCCGATCGGGACGATGCAGCTCTTCGGGCACACGGTCTGGGCGGGCTGGCTGATGATCGCCGCGATGGTCTACACCGGCATCGGCCCGGTGATCCTCGGCCGGCTCAAGCTGCCGCTGTCGGAGCAGCTCCACGACAAGGTGCTCTTCGCCGACGCGGACATGAACAAGGCCGACTGGATGACCGCGGGCGCCGCGATCCTCGGCGTCCTCGGCATCGGGATGGGCCTGTGGTGGGCGGACGGCGTGGCCGCGCTCGCGATCTCGACGAGCGTCGTCAAGGACGGGTGGACCCAGCTCACCGGCGCGACCGGCGACCTCGGCGACACCGAGGCGAGGACCTTCGACGACTCCGGGGTGCACCCTCTCGTCGACGACGCGCTCGCCGCCGCGCGGTCCAAGCCGTGGGTGCAGCGGGCTGCGGTCCGCGTGCGCGACATGGGCCATGTCTTCCACGCCGAGGTCTTCGTCGTCCCGGTCGAAGGGGTGAGCGTCGATCAGTGCGACGCTCTCGCCACCGAGATCGCCGGGCTCGACTGGAAGCTCGAGGACGTGGTCGTCGCCCCGGTCGCAGAGCTGCCCGAAGGGGTCAGGACCCAACCCGTGGGGCTGCAGCCGGGCGAATAGTCAGTCAGGGCTCACCTCGCGCAGGATGCGCTGGTCGATCTCGGCCTCGTCCTGCAGCTCGAGGGCCGGCGAGGTCTGGACATCGGCCGCTGCCGTGAGGGCTGGGTCACCAGACGCGAGAAGGCCCGGATCCCAAAGGAATACGGGCCTTTCACTCGGGTGGGTAGTTCACGAAACCCCTGGGAGCCGCGCCAATGGCTGGCTCTGGACGGGCGTCGGTGGCCTCTTGTACATAGTGGACCCGCCTTTTGCACACGATCCGAGAAGAGGAGCGCGTTCACTCTTGCCGTGGAACGATTCTGCTCGTCTGGGAGGGCGCTGCGGTCAGCCGAGCATGAACCGCAGAAGCCTCCTCCACCACGGGTCGGAGGCCTGATCAGGCTCGCCACTCCGGGTGGCGTCTGGCTTTCGAGCGTCTTCTTCCACCACCGAGTCAGGTGCCGGCGAGATTGGCTCCCCGCGCACGGGTTCGACCTGCTCCGCGCTTTCAACGGCGCCTTGGACACTGGCCGCGGTCTGCTGCTCCTCGGCGTTGGTGACCTGCTCCCGCCTGGCAGCTGCCGTCTCCGCTTCCCGTCTGGCAGCTGCGGCTGCCTCCGCGGCAGCGATCGCGGCTTCACGGCGCTGGCGACGTTCTGCTTGTTTCGCCGCAACTGCTGCCTTGTACTTCGCGACGTCGGCCGTCAACAGCCACCCGGCCCACGCGCCCCCGTTCTTCCCCTGGATGACCTTCCGCTCGTACCACTGGCGATCACCGCTCAACACCTGCCCGATGAACTGCTCGAGCGGCAGCCACGATGAGGTGAATGACAGCTGGTCGGAGCTCAGTCTTCCGATGGTCACACCCCCTCGCAGGTGGACGTCGGATCGGTTGTCGCCTTGCCATGTCCGCGAACGGAGGCGGTCAAAGGTCATCACCCGCGCGTTGGGCCCGGGGCCGTCGCGGTAGCTGAGCCGCACGCAGGGCTCCGAGAACAGCGGATCACCGTGCGCCTTGCCCTTGCCCGTGTCCTTCAGCCGGTCTGACTCAGGAAGCACCCACAGGGTCCGCATCCCGTTCTTCGCCCGTGCCGCTCGGCGCTCGGCGAAGGAGGTGGAGACTCGTTGCACCTCGAGCGCGTACGGCGGAGTCGAATCAACACGCAGGTCGACGCGAGCTCCGCTGTAGCCCACCTCGAGCTCGGCGGTGTAGCCCAGCCGGCGGCACATCTCCCGCAACTGGCCCTGGAGCCACAGGTGCTCGTCCGTCATTCGACCTCCACCACCTTGGGGGATGAAGTGACCGCACCCACCTTCGCCCGTATCTGAGAGGTAGCGGGTCGCATCCAGCTTCTTGGCGATGAGCCTCTGTGAGCAGTAGCTGTCTGGACAGACAAGGATCTGCTTCGTGAGGTGAGCCCGCGCCCAGTCGTCATCGTTGTAGATCCACAGAACCTCGTGCTCACCTCGGATGCGGAAGAACTGCTTCTTCACCTGCCGCCGCGGACTCGTCTTCCCATCGTGGCTCCGCCCGGGATGGTTCTGACGCGCCTGTGACATGACCCCATCGTCCACGAGGGGTGTGACAAGCGGGGACGCAACAACGTTGTGTGCACCCGACTGTGGCCCTCTGCGTCCTCCACAGGGAGGAACTCGAGCACGGACCGCACGTGGTACCAATGCCGCGAGCCTCGGGCGCTGTCGGGGGTCTCATATATCACGGATCGCATGCCAAACACCGACGACGAGCACCTCGAGGCGGAGCCGCACATGCCGCGATCACCAAAGGCTATTGGAGGTGGCTGGAAGACAGGGCAGGACCGCACGCGGCTGCTGGTGACACACCTCTGGGACGGTCGCTGCGGGCACTGTGGTGTTTCGCTGGTCGCGGTGGAAGAGCTCGGCGTAACCGCAGCCCCGCTGGACGTCGATCATGCCCATCCCAGAACTCTGGGTGGACGCGACGAGCTCACGAACTACATCGCGTCCTGCCACGTGTGCAACCGGAGTCGTCAAGCCGGTCCCCTCAAGAACGAAACAACGGCCCCGATGCTGGACCGGGCGCGTCATACATTGCGCGAGGATTTCGACGACTACCGAGATCGGGTGCTTGATACCGACCCCGCGTTCAGCGACCCGTTCTGGACGGCAATTCGATGCGTTGACCACGAATGGCACATCTACGGCTCTCCGGCCCACCACGATTGCCGGGCGCGAGCAGGGGATCTCTTGCGAGGGGTGCCGTCGAACGAGGAGTGGTGGTCACGCTTCGGGACCCGCGCACCAGAGGCCCTTCAGGCGGCCAACGCCGCCGCACAGCGTCACGGCATGACAAGTCTGGAGTCTTGGGAGGTCCTCTGGCACTTGCCGCGGTACGCACTCGACGCCGATCACGCTCTCGAGCTGGTCCAGACCATGTCGACGCCAGCACAGTATCGGAGCCTCTCACCCGCACCCGAGCATCTCCTAGGCGCGATCCTGCCCCTGGCGGCGACGAATACCTCTGCGTCAGCGCGGCGCCGGGACTTCAAAGCCACTCTGAAACTGCACCAGCAACTGAAGAACCACGGGGTCCACTGGCTCGGAATCGCCCGGCTCTGGACCAAACGCCGCTGGCCGTCCAGCCATCTCTTCTACCACCGCAGAGCAGTCCTCACGCTCGCCGCGTCAGGAAAACGGAAGAGCATCGAGCACCTCGCCTCCTTGGACACCTCCCGCGCAGTCGACGTGTACCTCGAACAGGTGGGCGAATGGAGAAGAACCTGTTCGCGGCGTTGTCCAAGGAACAGCAGCGCCGGATCCGCGAAGAACTCGCAACATGCATGGCGCCCGAGGTGAGCCGCTGCCCCCCAGGCCGAAGTTGAGTCCCGCATAGTGGTGTAGCGCGGTCGCTGAGTTCGTCCCGGTCGTGGACGTGGGCGCGGCCACCGCGTGATCCTTCGAGTTCACCTTCCACAGCTCTCTCGAACGGAACATCACGATGACCGCTCCACACATTGTCGACCCCGCTGGCCTGCTCGGCGAAGCCCTGGCAGAGGCCAGTCCTGATCTGATGCGCACCCTGCTCCAGTCGATCATCAACGCGCTGCTGTCCGCCGATGCTGACGCTGTCGTCGGTGCCGAGTACGGCCGACCCACACCGGGGCGCGCGGCCCAGCGCAACGGCTATCGCCACCGCGACCTCGATACCCGCGTCGGTACGGTCGACGTCGCCGTCCCGAAGTTGCGCAAGGGCACCTACTTCCCCGAGTGGCTCCTTCAGCGCCGCAAGCGTTCGGAGTCCGCGCTGATCACCGTGGTCGCGGACTGCTACCTCGCCGGCGTGTCCACGCGCCGCATGGACAAGCTGGTCAAGACCCTCGGCATCGACGGCCTGTCGAAGTCCCAGGTCTCTCGGATGGCCGCCGATCTCGACTCGATCGTCGAGGACTTCCGCCACCGGCCCCTGACCGAGGCGGGCCCGTTCACCTTCGTGTCCGCCGACGCGTTGACGATGAAGGTCCGCGAAGGTGGCCGCGTGATCAACGCGGTCGTCCTGCTCGCGACCGGCGTCAACAACGACGGCCACCGCGAGGTCCTCGGGATGCGGGTCGCCACCGCTGAAACCGGGGCCGCGTGGAACGAGTTCTTCGCCGACCTCGTCGCCCGCGGCCTGAGCGGGGTCCGTCTCGTCACCTCCGACGCCCACGCCGGCCTGGTCGAGGCGATCGCAGCGAACCTGCCCGGCGCGGCCTGGCAGCGATGCCGCACCCACTACGCCTTCAACCTCATGGGCGTCACCCCCAAGAGCATGTGGCCAGCGGTCAAGGCCATGCTGCACAGCGTCTATGACCAGCCCGACGCCACCGCGGTCCACGCCCAGTTCGACAGGCTCCTCGACTACGTCCAGGACAAGCTCCCCGAGGT
>JBHWMJ010000162.1:0-4282 GCA_043423105.1 Marihabitans sp. | reverse complement strand
CCCTCGGTCCCGGCGACGAAGGCCGCTGCGGCCGCGCCGAGCCCGAGCGCCGCCGGGAGCGGCAGGGTGCGCGGCTCGTCGACCTCGACGGTCAGGGGACCCTCGGGGCTCGGCGCGACCCGCACGGATTCCGCGACCGCTCTCTCGGGACGCCACCCCTTCGCTGCCGCCCAGGTGACCGCGCCACCCGTGCCGAGGGCCATCGCCACGGTCAGGCCGCGCAGCAGCCGCGGGTTGTGCTCGGCGCTCACGGCGGCGCTGGCCAGGCCGGCGGCGGCGGAGAGCGCGAGCGAGGTCGGGGTCAGGATCGGACGGGTGGGCATCGGTTCTCCTCCTACGGGATCGATCACCGGGAAAAGCGGAGAGCCCCGGACCGCTTCCGGTCCGAGGCTCTCGCTGTGCGTGGCAGGTGAAGGATTCGAACCTTCGTAGCTTTCGCGATGGATTTACAGTCCACTCCCATTGGCCGCTCGGGCAACCTGCCGTGCGCGTGGAAGGATAGCAAGCCGCGGCACGCAGGCTAAATCGCGCGCCCCCGACGACCGCACCGAGCCCAGGAGGACCCGCCATGGCCGACAGCAGCTTCGACATCGTCAGCAAGGTCGACAAGCAGGAGGTCGACAACGCCCTCAACCAGGCAGCCAAGGAGGTCGCGCAGCGCTACGACTTCAAGAACGTCGGCGCCTCCATCGAGTGGGCCGGTGGCGACAACATCCAGATCAAGGCCAACACGGCTGAGCGGGTCCTCGCCGTGCTCGACGTCTTCGAGACCAAGCTCGTCCGCCGCGGCGTCTCCCTGAAGAACATCGACTTCGGCGAGAAGGAGCCCAAGCCCTCGGGCAAGGAGTACGTCCTGGCCGGCCCGCTCAAGGAGGGCATCGACCAGGAGAACGCGAAGAAGATCGCCAAGATCATCCGCGACGAGGGCCCGAAGGGCGTCAAGGCGCAGATCCAGGGTGACGAGCTGCGGGTCACGAGCAAGTCCCGCGACGACCTGCAGTCGATCATCGCGCTGCTCAAGGGCAAGGATCTGCCGGTCGCGCTGCAGTTCACGAACTATCGGTGAGACCCGGGTAGGCCTGGTCGTGTGTCGGTGCCTGGGTCTAGCGTCAGGGGCATGACTCAGGTCCTTCTCTTCCACTCTGCCCTCGGTGTCCGCGCAGGCATCACCGAGCTCGCTGAGGCGCTGCGCGCCGCCGGCCACTCCGTCGAGGTCGTCGACCAGTACGACGGTCAGGTCTTCGACGACTACGAGTCCGCCATGAGCCACGTCGAGTCGGTTGGCATGCCGGCGCTCATGGGCAGCGCACTCGAGGGGGCGAAGGGAGTGAGCGGCGCCTTCGTCGCCGTCGGCTTCTCCAACGGGGCGGGTATGGCCCAGTGGGTCGCTGCGAACCGGCCCGAGGACGCCCGGGGCGTCGTCATGGTCGGTGGCGGCATGCCGATGCGCTACCTCGAGCGGGAGTGGCCGCAGGGCGTGCCGGGCCAGATCCACGTCACCGAGGGCGACCCGTGGCACGAGCCTGAGGCCGACGACATGCTCCGGGACGACCTCGAGTCCGCGGGCGCCGAGCTCGAGATCTTCCGGTACCCGGGCGAGGGGCACCTCTTCAACGACCCAAGCCTCCCGGCGGAGTACGACGTGGGGGCCGCGCGACTCCTCACCGAGCGGGTCGTCGCCTTCGTCGGCGAGGTCGGGTGATGCACCCGAAGGGGTGATTTCCCTCCCGCACAGGCGTTATCGCAGGTCTCGGCGGCGCTCGAGCCTAGGCTCGCGATCGTGAGCACGAAGCACGAGCCCCTCGAAGAGGTCCTCGCCGAGCAGGCCGACGCGGGGCTCGACGGGGCCCCAGACGTCGACGTCGTGGGCGCGATCGCCGACATGGTCGCCCACCCCGAGTACCCGTGCCTCGGGGCGCGCTCGGTCTTCCGGCGCGACGCCGCGACGGTCCTCGTGCTCGACGACCTCGAGAGCGAGGAGAGCCGGGCCGAGCTCGCGCGGGCGCTCGCGGAGTACGGACGGGACGCCGACCCGGCGGGCGCCTTCGTCTCCTTCGTCGCGATCTTCCGCGGGCCGGAGGTGCGCGACGAGGCGCACTTCGAGCAGTTGCTGTGGGACCTGCTCCAGCAGCTCCACGACGAGGACACCGAGCCGTGGGCGACCGGGGTCGACGACGACCCCGACAAGGCACACTTCGCCTTCAGCCACGCCGGCGTCGCCTACTTCATCGTCGGGCTGCACCCGCAGGCCTCGCGCATCGCGCGCCGCGCTCCCCTGCCAACCCTCGTCTTCAACCTCCACGAGCAGTTCGAGCTGCTCCGCGGCGAGGGCGGCTTCGAGCGGATGCGCGACACGATCCGGCGCCGCGACGCCGCGCTCCAGGGCGAGATCAACCCCATGGTCGACGACCACGGCCAGTCCTCGGAGGCCCGGCAGTACTCCGGCCGCGAGGTCGAGGAAGACTGGGAGGCCCCCTTCGTCTCGAGAGGCGACGCATGAACCGGCGACCGCGTACCCCTTCGCCCGACCCCCGCCCGCCGTACGCCGGCGGCGCCGACGGACCGGCCGAGGGTTTCACCCGGCTCGCCCCGCAGACCGGTGCCGGCCTGCGGCTGACGAAGGGGTCGACGCTTACCGTCGTCGACCCGTGCGGGGAGCAGGTGAGCGACCTCTTCCTCTTCGCCGACGACGGCGTCGAGCGCGGGGACGAGTGGTTCTCGTCGGGACGCACGACCGACTACAAGAACTCGATCTACGTCGGTCCTGGCGACGAGCTGTGGAGCAACCGGTCGCGCGTCCTCGCGACGATCGTCGAGGACACCGTCGGCGTGCACGACCTCACGCTGACCCCGTGCAGCCAGGACACCTTCGACATCCTCTACCCCGACCTCGGTGGGGCCGAGCACCCGAGCTGCTTCGCCAACCTCGTCGGCGCGTTCGAGCCCTACGGCATCGGACCGGACCGGATCTCGACGACGCTCAACGTCTTCATGGACGTGTGGACCGACCTCGACGGCGAGCTGCACATCGACCCCCCGCCGACCGTGCCCGGCGACCGCTTCACGATCCGGGCCGAGGTCGACCTGCTCGTCGGGATCACCGCGTGCTCGGCGGAGAAGTCGAACAACGGGGTCTGCACCCCGATCGACTACCAGGTCGGGACTGCCTGACCCTGGCGCCGACAACTCAGGTGCGCAGCCTGTCCGCGGCCACGTACCCTTGATGTCGTGCTAGGTATCGCCTCGATGAAGCTCTGGGCTCGCCGCTGACGGCGGCAGAGCCCCTTTCGACCCACTCTGCTCGCCGTCCTGGCCATCGCCGGGCGGCCCACTTCGTGCTGCTCGGCTCCCCACGACGAGCCGAAGAGGCGCACGATGCAGAACTCCTACCGCAAGCCATCCATCATCTCCGTCGGCCTGCCTGCCGGCAACGCCGCCCACATCCGCGCCGAGGGCGTCGATGTCTCCCTGGGCGACCGACAGGTGCTCCGTGACGTCGACGTCGTCGTCGGTGCGGGGACCCGTCTCGCCGTCGTCGGCGAGAACGGGCGGGGCAAGACCACCCTCCTCCATGTCCTCGCCGGGATCGCTGCCCCAGATGCCGGCACTGTCTCTCGGGTCGGCACGCTCGCTGTCGTCGAGCAGGCCCTCGAGGCCCGGGGTGACGAGACCGTCGGGTCGATCGTCGAGGAGGCGATCGGCGACTCGCTGTCCGCGCTGGAGCGCCTCGCTGCGACGACCACGGCACTGAGCGAAGGACGGCCAGGTGCCGACGAGGAGTACGCGGAGGCCCTCGACGTCGCCAGCGCTCTCGACGCCTGGGACGCCGAGCGGCGCGTCGACCTCGCCCTCGCCGGGCTCGACGCGTGCGCCGACCGGGACCGATCCCTGTCGACCCTCTCTGTCGGCCAGCGGTACCGGGTCCGGCTGGCGTGCGTCCTCGGTGCCGACCCGGACCTCATGCTCCTCGACGAGCCGACGAACCACCTCGACGCCCGCAGCCTGGCGTTCCTCTCGGAACGGTTGCAGGCCCACCGCGGCGCACTCGTCCTCGTGACGCACGATCGGGCGCTGCTCCGGGACGTGGCGACCTCCTTCCTCGACCTCGATCCGAGCGAGGACGGGCGCCCCCGGCTCTACGCCGGTGGCTACGACGCGTGGGTGGACGGACGTCGACGTGAGCGCGCCCGGTGGGAGCAGGACTACGCCGACCAGCTCGCCGAGCGGGCCCGGCTCACCCAGGCGGCCGAGGAGGCCCGGGGTCGCCTGCACTCCGGACTGT
>JBHWMJ010000204.1:0-8985 GCA_043423105.1 Marihabitans sp. | reverse complement strand
TCGGACCCGCCGTAGTTGACGACGACCGCGAGCACGTCGTCACCGGACCGGTCGCTCTCGGCGAAGCGCAGGAAGGACAGCGTGTTGCCGGTGTTGTCGTCGGCGTCCAGCCACTCGAAGCCTGCCGGCTCGGTGTCGAGGGCCCACATCGCCCGGCCGTCGTTGTAGACGCCGTTGAGCTCCTTGACGAGGTTGTGCACCCGGTAGTGGGCGGCGTGGTCGAGCAGCCACCAGTCGAGGGAGCGACCCTCGCCCCACTCGCTCGTCTGGGCCATCTCGCAGCCCATGAAGAGCAGCTGCTTGCCAGGGTGAGCCCACATGTACGCGAGGAAGGTCCGCAGCGTCGCGAGCTGATCGTCCTGCGCGCCGGGGATCTTGTTCGGCAGCGAGCCCTTGCCGTGGACGACCTCGTCGTGGCTGATCGGCAGGAGGTAGTTCTCGCTGTACGTGTACATCATCGCGAAGGTCAGCAGGTTGTGGTGGTACTGCCGGTTGATCGGCTCCTCCGCCAGGTAGCGCAGCGAGTCGTTCATCCACCCCATGTTCCACTTCAGCCCGAAGCCGAGACCGCCCTCGGTGGTCGGCCGGGTGACGCCGGGCCAGGCGGTCGACTCCTCGGCGATCGTCACGATGCCCGGGACCCGCTTGTACGCGGTCGCGTTGGCCTCCTGCAGCAGCCCGATCGCCTCGAGGTTCTCGCGGCCGCCGTGGACGTTGGGGATCCACTCGCCGTCGCGACGCGAGTAGTCGAGGTAGAGCATCGAGGCAACACCATCGACCCGGAGCCCGTCGATGTGGAACTCCTCGAGCCAGTACAGCGCGTTGGCGACGAGGAAGTTGCGCACCTCGAGCCGCCCGAAGTCGAAGATGTAGCTGCCCCAGTCGGGCTGCCACCCGCGGCGCGGGTCCGGGTGCTCGTACAGCGGCAGCCCGTCGAAACGCACGAGCGCCCACTCGTCGGTGGCGAAGTGCCCGGGCACCCAGTCGAGGATGACGCCGATGCCCGCCTGGTGGAAGGCGTCGACGAGGTATCGGAAGTCGTCGGGGGAGCCGAAGCGGGAGTTCGGGGCGTAGTAGCTCGTGACGTGGTAACCCCACGACGGCGGGTACGGGTGATCCATGACGGGCAGCAGCTCGACGTGGGTGAACCCGAGGTCGGCGACGTAGTTCACGAGGTGCTCGGCGAGGTCGCGGTAGCTCTGCCCCTGGCGCCACGAGCCGAGGTGCACCTCGTAGATGCTCATCGGCCCGGTGTGCGGGTCGCGCTGTGCCCGGTCGGTCATCCAGGCCTGGTCACGCCACTCGTAGGCGCTCTCGGTGACCACCGAGCTCGTGGCCGGCGCGACCTCGGCGTGCCGCGCCATCGGGTCGGCCTTGTGCCGCACGACATCGTCGGCCCCACGGATCGCGAACTTGTAGAGGGCTCCGGACGCGACACCCGGGACGAAGAGCTCCCAGATGCCGGAGCTGCCGAGCATCCGCATCGGGTGGCTGCTCTCGTGCCAGCCGTTGAAGTCGCCGATGACGCTCACGGCCTTGGCGCGCGGCGCCCAGACGGCGAAGGAGACCCCTGTGACCTCGCCGAGCGGGCCGTCGTAGCGGCGGACGTGCGCGCCGAGGACGGTCCACAGCTCTTCGTGGCGACCCTCGTTGACGAGGTGCCGGTCGAGCTCGCCGAGGGTGGGCGCGAAGCGGTAGGGGTCGTCCTGCTCGACCTCGGTGCCGTCCCACGTCGTGAGGATCCGGTAGTCCATCGTCGCGGTGGCGCCGGCGCGGGTTCCGGCGAAGATGCCGTGCTCCTCATGGTCGAGGTCGATGACCTCGCCGTCCTCGAAGCGGACCCTGACACGCTCGGCGAGCGGCCGCATGACGCGGACCCGCAGGCCGTCGGGGACGAGGTGCTGGCCGAGCACGTCGTGGGGCTGGCTGTGCCGTCCGTTGGCGAGGGCCCAGAGGGCACCGGGCAGGGCGGACTCGGGGATCGGGGTCACGCATCCTCCTGAGGGGTCGTGGGAGCGAGGAGTCGGGTCACGGCCCGGACCGGGATCGGGAGCCACGAGGGCCGGTTACGGGCCTCGTAGACGACCTCGTACAGGGCCTTGTCGAGGGTGAGGGCGTTGAGCACCTCGGGGTGGCTCAGGGTGTCGCCACCCCCGGCTGTGTAGCCGTCGAGGAAGGCATTCTGCGCCTCGTCGACCCAGCGGGCCGCCTCGTCGTCGGGCAGCGAGCTGCTGGCGCCGGCGTAGTCGAAGGAGCGCAGCATGCCCGCGACGTCGCGCAGGGGGCAGTCGGGCGCGTTGCGCTCCTCGAGGGGGCGAAGGGGTTCACCCTCGAAGTCGATGACGACCCAGCGCGAGTCACCGGTCGGGCCGGGCACGAGGAGCACCTGGCCGAGGTGGTAGTCGCCGTGGATGCGCTGGAGCGCAGGCCAGGAGGCCTCGGCGGCCGCGGCGAGGACCGCGTCGACGCGAGCCTCGTGCTCGGCCAGGGCCGGGACCTCGGAGACCGCGACGGAGGCGCGGCGACGCATGCCGGCGACCTGAGCGGCGACGAGGCCAGGGTCCGCGGGCTGGGTCGGGAGGGTGCGGGCCAGAGTCGCGTGGATCTGCGCGGTCACCTCGCCGAGAGCGCGGGCCTCGTCGGCGAAGGGGTGCCCCGCCTCGGCCCGCTCGAGGGTGACCCGCCAGGCGTCACGGGAGCCCGGGAGGTACTCCTGGGCAGCGGCCAGGTGCCCGAGGAGCGGCTCACCCTCCGGCCCGGCCCACGTGCCGGCGACATGGCCGACGCTCCGGGGCACGGCGTCGCAGCCGGCCGCACCCAGAGCTCCCTGGAGGACGATGTCGGGGTTCTCGCCGGGGGAGAGGGTGCGGAAGACCTTGAGGATGACCGGCGAGCTCGACGTCTCGACGATGACCGAGGTGTTGGACTGCTCGCCGCGCAGCACCGCGCTACGGACGACGTCGACCTCCCCGGGCCACGTGAGGTCCGGGGCGCCGACGATGTCGTGCCTCGGGGTGTCGGACTCCTGGCCGTGCTGCGGCTCGACCTGACCGCGGACGAGCGCCACGAGCTGGGCGACGTAGACCGGGTCGTGCGGAGCGTCGTAGACCCAGCGGTGGCCCAGCACAGGGTGCTCGAGCTCGCCGACGAGCGCGGCCTCGCCGCCGGGCAGCGGAGCCCCGCGGTAGGTCAGCGGCACCTGGTAGGTGACCGGCTCGGCGGACTCGTCGACGTAGACGAGGGTCTCGATCCCGACCTCGCCGGCCGGGTCGTCGAGGCGCCAGCTGTCCAGCCGACGAAGGCGAGGCGTCCGCCCCTTCGCCTGGTACCAGCGCTGGTCGCCGATCCAAGCGGCGACGAGGTCGTCCTTGCCGGGGGTGAGGGTGACCTGGTGGATGGTGGCCATCAGCGGCCCCGGACGGCGACGATGTGCACGGGCTCGCCGTCGACGCCGAGCCGCACGTAGCTCTCCTGGCCCCACTCCCAGACGGCGCCGGTCACGAGGTCCTCGACCTCGAAGCGCTCCCAGTGCTCCATCCCGAGCGCCCCCATGTCGAGGCGGAGGGTGGACTCGCGGGTGCTGTGCGGGTCGAGGTTGGCGACGACGATCACCGTGTCGGTGCTGCCGTCCGGCAGCCGCCGCGACTTGCTGAAGGCGAGCAGGTTCTCGTCGTCCACGTGGTGGCGGACGTAGTTGCGCAGCAGCAGCAGGCTGGGGTGCTCGCGCCGGACCCGGTTGAGCATCGTGAGCCAGCCCGCCAGGGACTGGCCCTCGCGCTCACCACCGGGCTCGTAGTCGGCCCAGCGCCGGTCCTTGTACTGGTACTTCTCGTTGTCGATCTGCTCCTCTGCGCCTGGGCGGGCGACGTGCTCCATCAGCTCGTAGCCGGCGTAGATGCCCCACGCCGGCACGAGGGTCGCTGCCAGGGCGGCGCGGACCTTCCACGCCGCCGGCCCGCCGAACTGCATGTACGGCGTGAGGATGTCGTGCGTGGTGGGCCAGAAGCTCGGGCGCATGTACGCGGCGGCCTCCCCGGAGAGCTCGGTCATGTACTCGTCGAGCTCGAAGGGGGTGTTGCGCCAGGCATAGTACGTGTAGCTCTGCTGGAAGCCGACCTTGGCCAGGGTGTGCATCATCGCCGGCTTCGTGAAGGCCTCGGAGAGCCAGATGATCTCGGGGTGGTCCTGGGCGACGTCCGCGATGAGCCACTGCCAGAACTCGACGGCCTTGGTGTGCGGGTTGTCGACGCGGAAGAGCGTGACCCCGTGATCGATCCACACCTGGATGATGCGGCGCACCTCGGCGTAGATCCCGGCAGGGTCGTTGTCGAAGTTCAGCGGGTAGATGTCCTGGTACTTCTTCGGCGGGTTCTCTGCGTACGCGATCGTCCCGTCGGCGCGGGTCGTGAACCACTCCGGGTGCTCGGTGACCCACGGGTGGTCGGGGGAGCACTGCAGCGCGATGTCGAGGGCGACCTCGAGACCGAGCTCGCGAGCCCGCGCGACGAAGGCGTCGAAGTCCTCGAAGGTGCCCAGGTCGGGGTGGATGGCGTCGTGGCCACCGTCGGGGGAGCCGATGGCGTAGGGCGAGCCCGGGTCCTCGGGGCCCGCGTCGAGGGTGTTGTTCGGGCCCTTGCGCGCGGTCGTGCCGATCGGGTGGATCGGCGTGAGGTAGACGACGTCGAAGCCCATGTCCGCGACGGCGGGCAGCCGCTCGGCGGCAGTGCGCAGGGTGCCCGAGACCCAGCGTCCGGTCTCCTCGTCGAGGTAGGCGCCCTCGCTGCGCGGGAAGATCTCGTACCAGCTGCCGGCGAGGGCCAGCTCGCGCTCGACGAGCAGCGGCAGGTCGTCGCTCGGCGTGACGAGCTCACGAAGGGGCAGGCTCACCTCGAGCTCTTCGCGGACCGCCTCGGTCGTGCCGGCCGAGAGGCGGGCGCGGGCGCTGTGCTCGCCGGGCTGGGTGAGTGCGGCGACGGCGTCGCGAATGACCTGCCGTCCGTGCGGGGTGCGGCCGGGGACGTCGAGCGCGCGCTCGAGGACGGACACGCCCTCGGCGAGCATGAGCTCCTCGTCGACCCCGACGTCGATCTTGACCGTCGCGTCGTGCAGCCAGGTGCCCCACGGGTCCGACCAGCCCTCGACCCGGTAGCTCCACCAGCCGGTGCGATCGGCGCTCACCTCGGCCACCCATTGGCTCAGGCCCGGGTTGACGCAGACCATCGGGACATGGGTCTCTGCCCCGTCGGGGTCGGTGAGCACCACTGTCGCGGCGACTGCGTCGTGGCCCTCACGGAAGACGGTGGCCGTGACGTCGAAGGGCTCGCCGACGACGCACTTGGCCGGACGGTCACCGTGGTCGATGCAGGGCTGGACGTCGAGCACCGGGATCCGCCCCAGGGGCACCTGGGGGGCCTGGCTGCGCGGTGCTCGGCTCCGGGGCGCGGGTGCGGACGTGTACTCGGGTGTTGCGTCGGTCGTCACCCCTGCGACGCTACCGGCCGAGGCGACGCAGGTGCCCGGTAACCCCTGCGCGAGCCTGAGGCGCACCCCCTTCGAGACCCCCGGCCTGCAAGGACGCGGCAGTCGTTGCAAGAACTTGGCGTCCACCCTGCCCGGACCCGTACCCTGGCGGGGTGAAGGCCATCCGTCGTTTCAGCGTCCGCACCGTCCTGCCCGAGCCCATCGCCGCCCTCGGCGAGCTCGCCCTCAACCTGCGCTGGAGCTGGCACTCCCCGACGCGCCAGCTCTTCGCCAGTATCGACCCCGAGCGGTGGGAGTCCGTGCGTCGAGACCCCGTGCGGCTGCTCTCGGCCCTGAGCCGCACGGAGCTCGAGCGGCTGGCGGCGGACGAGGCCTTCGTCGCGCGGGTGCAGGCGGCCAAGGAGGACCTCGACTCCTACCTCGGTGCGCGCCAGTGGTACCAGGACTTCGCCGAGCGCACCGAGGGTGCTCCTGGGGCGATCGCGTACTTCAGCCCCGAGTACGGCATCACCGAGGTGCTGCCGCAGTACTCCGGTGGCCTCGGCATCCTCGCCGGGGACCACCTCAAGGCTGCGAGCGACCTCGGGGTGCCGATCGTCGGCGTCGGCCTCTTCTACAAGACCGGCTACTTCCAGCAGTCGCTCAACCGTGACGGGTGGCAGCAGGAGGACTACCCGGTCCTCGACCCCCAGGGCCTGCCGCTCTACCTCCTCCGGGAGGAGGACGGCAGCCCGGTGACGATCACCCTTGCCATGCCCGGCGGGCGCGAGCTCAACGCGCACGTGTGGCGGGCCCAGGTCGGCCGCGTGCCGCTGCTCCTCCTCGACAGCGACGTCCCCGGCAACGACGAGGCGATGCGCAACCTCACCGACCGGCTCTACGGCGGCGCTGGGGAGCAGCGGCTCCAGCAGGAGATGCTCCTCGGCATCGGTGGGGTGCGCGCCCTCCGGGCCTGGTCGCGTCTGACCGGTGCTGCCGACCCCGAGGTCTTCCACACCAACGAGGGCCACGCCGGCTTCCTCGGGATCGAGCGGATCAGCGAGCTCACCCAGTCCGAGGGGATGAGCTTCGACGAGGCCATCGAGGCCGCGCGCGCGGGCACCGTCTTCACGACGCACACCCCTGTCCCTGCCGGTATCGACCGCTTCGACGCCCAGCTCGTGCGCCTCTACCTCGGCGACGACCAGGCGCTGCCCGGCATCCCGACCGACCAGCTCCTCGCGCTCGGCGCCGAGACCTACGAGGGCGGCAAGGACGGCATCTTCAACATGGCCGTCATGGGCCTTCGCCTCGCCAAGCGGGCCAACGGCGTCTCCCAGCTCCACGGCGAGGTCTCCCGCGAGATGTTCGACGGGCTGTGGCCGGGCTTCGACGACCTCGAGGTGCCGATCACGAGCATCACCAACGGCGTCCACGCGCCCACGTGGGTCGACGACAAGGTGTACGAGCTCGCCCGCGACTACCTCGGCGGCGGTGACGTCGAGGCCAACGACCGCTGGGACCAGATCGGCGACGTCCCCGGCGACCGGATCTGGGCGACCAAGCGCGAGCTGCGGGCCCAGCTCGTCGACGAGGTTCGTCGTCGGCTGCGCGAGAGCTGGCTCAAGCGCGGTGCGAGCGAGGCCGAGCTCGGCTGGACCGACAGCGTCCTCGACCCCGACGTGCTGACCATCGGCTTCGCCCGTCGCGTGCCGACCTACAAGCGCCTCACCCTCATGCTCCGCGACCCGGAGCGGCTCAAGGCGCTGCTCACCGACCCCGAGCGCCCCATCCAGCTCGTCATCGCCGGCAAGTCCCACCCCGCCGACGAGACCGGCAAGCAGCTCATCCAGCAGATGGTCCGCTTCGCGGACGACCCCGAGGTCCGCCACCGGATCGTCTTCCTGCCGAACTACGACATCGGCATGGCCAAGGACCTTTACCCGGGGTGCGACGTCTGGCTCAACAACCCCCTTCGCCCGTTCGAGGCCTGCGGGACCTCGGGCATGAAGGCGGCCCTCAACGGCGGGCTCAACCTCTCGATCCTCGACGGCTGGTGGGACGAGTGGTTCGACGGCGAGAACGGCTGGGCCATCCCGACCGCGGACGGCGTCGAGGACCCCGACCGCCGCGACGACATCGAGGCGGCGGCGCTCTACGACCTCATCGAGAACCACGTCACGACGCTCTTCTACGACCGTGACGCGGACGACCTGCCCCAGCGCTGGATCGGGATGCTCCGCCACACGATGAGCACCCTGGGCCCGAAGGTCCTCGCGACCCGGATGGTCCGCGACTACACCGAGCAGCTCTACACGCCGACCGCCCGGAGCAACGCGGCGGTGCGGGCCGACGGCTACGCCGGCGCGCGCGACCTCGCGGCGTACAAGGCGAAGGTCCACGCCGCCTGGCCGAGCATCTCGGTCGACCACGTCGAGGCGCACGGGCTCTCCGACTCGCCCCAAGTGGGGGAGACCCTGCACGTCGACGCCTACGTGCGTCTCGACGGGCTCGAGCCCTCCGAGGTCGACGTCCAGGTCGTCACCGGCACCGCGGCGATCGGTTCGGACGACCTCAGCGACTGGACGGCGACGTCGCTGTCCTTCGTCGAGCGCTACCACGACGGCATCACGAAGTACTCGGGCCAGATCGCCATCGAGCGGACCGGTCAGTTCGGCTACACAGTGCGTGTGCTCCCGCAGCACGAGCAGCTGGCCTTCCAGTCCTCGCTCGGTCTCGTCGCCAACGCCTGACCGCGCAACCCCTCCGGCCCCTTGATCGGATAACCCGATAAAGGGGCGCTGGCGTCAGGTGGGGTCGTCGGCGAGGTAGACGCGGATCGTCGCAGCGGCGACGTCGACCGTGCGCTCGTCGAGCGGCACCCGAGGCAGGTCCGTCTCGTCCTCGGCCGGCCGCTCCCACGCGCTGTCCCACAGCAGCGAGTAGCCGGTGACACCGGGCGGGGTGGGCAGGGTGACCTGCCCGTCGCGCGCCTCGCCGTGGAGGACGAGCAGGACCGGGCGGTGCCCGAGGTGGGCGCCGTTGAGGTACATCTGCAGCGTCCGGCGTGAGGACTCGCCCCACTGATGCCCCATCTCGGCGCCGGCCTCGTCGTACCAGGCGATGTCGGTCGAGCCGTCGTCGTCGACCGGGTTGCCGGTGAAGAAGCGCCGCTGCCGCAGCGTCGGCAGCTCGCGCCGCCACCGCACGAGCGCCTGGGTCGTCGCGAGCAGGTCCTCCTGCTCGGGGGAGAGCTCCCAGTCGAGCCAGGTGAGCGGCCCGTCCTGGCAGTAGGGGTTGTTGTTGCCGCGGGTGCTGCGCCCGATCTCGTCGCCGGAGGCGAGCATCGGCACGCCGGTGCTCAGCAGCAGCGTCGCGAGCAGGTTGCGCTGCGACCGGCGGCGCAGCCCGAGCACCGCAGGGTCGTCGCTCTCGCCCTCGACGCCGTGGTTCCACGAGAGGTTGTGATCGGTGCCGTCGCGGCCCTCCTCGCCGTTGGCGCCGTTGTGCTTGTGGTCGTAGGCG
>JBHWMJ010000032.1:0-5577 GCA_043423105.1 Marihabitans sp. | reverse complement strand
GCAGGTGCGCGCGGCCATCGGCGAGGGCGGGCTGCTGGGGTCGGGGCTGGGGGCGGGGGAGGTGACCCAGTCCGGGCGGATCCCCTTCCAGGAGACCGACTTCGTCTTCTCGGTCGCGGCGGAGGAGCTCGGGTTCCTCGGTGGGGCGGCGATCATCGTGCTCTACGGCCTGCTGCTCGCCCGGATCGCTCGAGCCGCCGCACGGGCCGACGACTTCGGACGGCTCGTGTGCGTCGGGGTCGCCACGTGGTTCGGCGCCCAGGTGGTCGAGAACATCGGGATGAACCTCGGTCTGCTGCCCGTCACCGGGCTGCCGCTGCCCTTCATCAGCTACGGGGGCAGCTCGATGTTCGCCTGCTGGCTGGCCCTGGCCCTCGTCGTGTCGGTGAGCCCACCGGACCGCTGACCTGCTCTTTGGTCACCGAGCGGCAACGAAGAGGGCCAAACGCGTGACGCGCCGGGCCTCGGGATGCGATCGTCGCCGTCAAGACCCCCGTCGACGGTGACGGGGGCCGCCTGCCATCGAGGAGCGCCCGTGAGCAAGACCGCAGTCCGTACCCCCAGCGAGGAGCAGTACGACGCCTCCGTCCTGGAGAACCCGGCCCAGAGCGTGGGCCACCTCCTGCGTGACCGGATCGGAGCCACACCCGACCTGCCGGCCTACAGCTACCCCGAGGGCGTCGCCTGGGGCGAGATGTCCTGGGCCCAGCTCGGGGACCGCGTCTGGCGGCTCGCGGCCGGCCTCATCGACCTCGGTGTCGTCTCCGAGGACCGGGTGGCCATCGCCTCCGGCACGCGCATCGAGTGGGTCCTTGCCGATTTCGCCGTCAACGCCGCAGGTGGTGCGACGACGACGATCTACCCCACGACCATCGCCGACGACGTCGCCTTCATCCTCGAGAACTCCGGCTCCGAGGTCGTCATCGCCGAGGACGCCACGCAGGTCGAGAAGCTCCGCGAGGTCCGTGACGCGATCCCCGGCGTCCGCGCGGTCGTCGTCATCGACGCCCAGGGCGTCGAGCAGGACGACTGGGTCATCTCCCTCGACGAGCTCGAGGAGCGTGGCCGGGCCTACCTCGAGGCGAACCCCGACGCCGTCGACGCGCGGATCGACGCGACCCAGCCCACCGACCTCGCGACGATCATCTACACCTCCGGCACGACCGGCCGCCCCAAGGGCGTGCGGCTGCTGCACAGCGCGTGGACCTACCAGGGCGCCTCGATCGCCTCGACGGGGATGCACTCCAGCGACGACGTCCAGTACCTCTGGCTGCCGCTGGCCCACGTCTTCGGCAAGCAGCTGCTCATGCTCACCCTCGCCACCGGCATGTCCACCGCGGTCGACGGGCGGATCGACAAGATCGTCGACAACCTCGCCGTCGTCCGCCCGACCTTCATGGCGGCGGCCCCCCGCATCTTCGAGAAGGTCTACGCCAAGGTGAGCCTCGGCATGGAGGCCGAGGGCGGGGCCAAGCTCAAGCTCTTCAACTGGGCGTCTGGGCTCGGCCGGGCCAAGGCCGACGCCGAGCAGGCCGGTCGCGGCCTCGGCGCGGTCAAGGGCCTGCAGATGGGGCTGGCCGACAAGCTCGTCCTCTCCAAGGTCCGCGAGCGCTTCGGCGGCCGGATCCGCTTCTTCATCTCCGGCTCGGCGGCACTCAACCAAGAGGTGGCGCAGTGGTTCAACGGTGCCGGCCTGACGATCCTCGAGGGCTACGGCATGACCGAGACGAGCTCGGCAGCGACGGTCAACCGGCCGTACGCCAACAAGGCCGGCACCGTCGGCTGGCCCCTCCTCGGGACCGAGATCAAGATCGCCGAGGACGGCGAGGTCCTCATGCGCGGCCCCGGCATCATGCAGGGCTACCACAACAACCCCGAGGCGACCGCCGAGACGCTCGACGCCGACGGGTGGCTGCACAGCGGCGACATCGGTGAGATCGACGAGCGTGGCTTCCTCAAGATCACCGACCGCAAGAAGGACCTCTTCAAGACGAGCAACGGCAAGTACGTCGCGCCGAGCCTCGTCGAGTCGACCTTCAAGGGACTGTGCCCCTACGTCGGCCAGATCCTCGTCCACGGCGAGGGCAAGCACTTCGTCACCGCGCTCGTGACCCTGGACGAGGAGGCGATCCAGCCGTGGGCCGACGCCAACGGCCTGGCCGGCGCGTCCTACCAGGAGATCGTCTCCTCGGCGCAGGCGCGCGACATGGTCCAGAGCTACGTCGACGAGCTGAACAAGGGCCTCAACAAGTGGGAGCGGGTCGGCAAGTTCACGATCCTCGGCCGCGACCTCAGCGTCGAGGACGGCGAGCTCACCCCGAGCCTGAAGCTGCGCCGCAAGGTCGTCTCCGAAAAGTTCAAGGGCGAGATCGACGGGATGTACGCCGGCTGACGCCCCCGGGGGAGCGAAGGGGGATGTGCCGGGGAGACCGGCACGTCCCCCTTCGTCGTCGTTTGGGCTGGGCGAAGTGGGCACCTACCCTTGTTGCCCATGCCTGGTCAGTCCCGTTTCGCCGAGCTCGAGCCCCTGCTCGAGCGCGTCAGCAAGCCCATCCAGTACGTCGGGGGCGAGCTGAACTCCCAGGTCAAGGACTGGGACTGCGCGGGCCACGGGCCCGGCGGCGAGGACCTCACCGTCCGATGGGCGCTCATGTACCCCGACGCCTACGAGGTCGGCCTGCCGAACCAGGGCGTCATGATCCTCTACGAGGTCCTCAACGAGCGTGACGACGCGCTCGCGGAGCGCACCTACGCCGTGTGGCCCGACATGGAGGCCCTCATGCGTGAGCGCGGGGTGCCCCAGCTGACCGTCGACGGGCACCGGGCGGTGCGCGACTTCGACATCTTCGGGATCTCGTTCTCGACCGAGCTCGGGTACACGAACATGCTCACGGCGCTCGACCTCGCGGGGATCCCCCTGCACGCCGCCGAGCGGACCGACGACGACCCGATCGTCGTCATCGGTGGGCACGCCTCCTTCAACCCCGAGCCGGTCGCCGACTTCATCGACGCGGCGATCGTCGGCGACGGCGAGGAGGCCGTGCTCGGCGCGACCGACATCGTCGCGGAGTGGAAGGCGCAGGGCCGCCCGGGCGGTCGCACCGAGGTGCTGCGTCGCCTCGCCGAGACCGGCGGCGTCTACGTCCCCGCCTTCTACGACGTGTCGTACCTGCCCGACGGGCGCATCCAGCGCGTCGCGCCCGCCGAGTCGGGCATCCCGTGGCGGGTCGCCAAGCACACCGTCATGGACCTCGACGAGTGGCCCTACCCGAAGCAGCCGCTCGTCCCGCTCGCCGAGTCCGTCCACGAGCGGATGAGCGTCGAGATCTTCCGCGGCTGCACCCGCGGCTGCCGCTTCTGCCAGGCCGGGATGATCACCCGCCCCGTGCGGGAGCGATCCATCACCGGGATCGGTGAGATGGTCGAGCAGGGCCTGCAGGCCTCCGGCTTCGAGGAGGTTGGCCTGCTCTCGCTGAGCTCGGCCGACCACTCCGAGATCGCCGACCTGACGAAGGGGCTGGCCGATCGGTACGAGGGGACGAACACGGGTCTGTCCCTGCCGAGCACCCGCGTCGACGCCTTCAACATCGACCTCGCGAATGAGCTGACCCGCAACGGCCGACGCTCCGGCCTCACCTTCGCCCCCGAGGGTGGGTCCGAGCGGATCCGCAAGGTCATCAACAAGATGGTCACCGAGGACGACCTCATCCGCACCGTCGCTGCTGCCTACGGGGCGGGCTGGCGCCAGGTCAAGCTCTACTTCATGTGCGGCCTGCCGACCGAGACCGACGAGGACGTGCTGCAGATCGCTGAGGTCGCCAAGCGGGTCATCGAGACCGGTCGCGAGGTCGCCGGGCACAACGACATCCGGTGCACCGTCTCCATCGGCGGCTTCGTGCCCAAGCCGCACACCCCCTTCCAGTGGGCGGCGCAGCTCGGCGCCGAGGAGACCGACGCGCGGCTGGCCAAGCTGCGCGACGCGATCCGGGCCGACAAGCGCTACGGCCGCTCCATCGGCTTCCGCTACCACGACGGCAAGCCCGGCATCGTCGAGGGCCTGCTGAGCCGCGGCGACCGCCGCCTCGGCCGGGTCATCGAGGAGGTCTGGCGCGACGGCGGCCGCTTCGACGGCTGGAGCGAGCACTTCTCCTACGAGCGGTGGATGGCCGCGGCCGAGCGGGGCCTCGAGGGCACCGGCGTCGACGTCGACTGGTACACCACCCGCGAGCGCGAGGAGAGCGAGGTCCTGCCGTGGGACCACATCGACTCCGGGCTCGACAAGGAGTGGCTCTGGCAGGACTGGCTCGACGCGGTCGACGAGACCGAGGTCGAGGACTGCCGCTGGACCCCGTGCTTCGACTGCGGCGTCTGCCCGCAGATGGGCACGGAGATCGAGATCGGCCCCACCGGCAAGACCCTGCTGCCCGTCACCGTGCTCGGTGACGGCAAGCAGTCGATGGTCCGCGGCGCCTGACCGGCCCCCTCGGCGAAGGGGGAGGTGCCCGGCTCGCGGACCCCTCACCGGGGTCGTGAGGTTCCGGGGGAGAATGCGGGCATGACCGTCGAGGACCTGGGCCACGAGCTGCGTGCCGCCGGCATCGCCGACGTCCGGACGGACCCTCTCTCGATCGGCATGTACGCCGCCGACGCGTCGATCTACCGGATCCCGCCCCGCGCGGTCGTCATGCCCCGGCACGCCGACGAGATCGCCGCCGCACTCTCCGTGGCGCGTGCGACGGGAGTCCCGGTGACCGCCCGTGGGGCCGGCACCTCGTGCGCGGGCAACGCGATCGGCCCCGGCATCGTCCTCGACACGAGCCGTCACATGGGCCGGGTCATCGAGGTCGACCCCGAGACCCGCACCGCGCTCGTCGAGCCCGGCGCCGTCCATGCGGCGCTCCAGGCGCATGCGGTCGCCGCGGGCCTCCGGTTCGGCCCCGACCCGAGCAGCCACACCCGTTGCACCGTCGGCGGCATGATCGGCAACAACGCGTGCGGCAACCGGGCGCTCGGCTACGGCCGCACGTCCGACAACGTCACCGGGATGTCGCTGCTCCTCGCTGACGGCCGCGCCGTCGAGACGACGACGGGGGTGGCGGGCACCCCCTCGCTCACCGGCGCCGACGACGTCGTCGCCGCCCTGACCGACCTCACCGATGCTCACCTCGCGACGATCCGCACCGAGCTCGGCCGCTTCGGGCGTCAGGTCAGCGGCTACGCCCTCGAGCACCTGCTGCCCGAGCACGGCCGCGACGTCGGCCGGATGCTTGTCGGGTCCGAGGGGACCCTCGCCGTCGTCACGCGGGCGCGGGTGCGACTCGTGACCGACCCGTCGGCCACCTGCCTCGTGGCGCTGGGCTTCGAGGACATCTACGCGGCGGGCGACGTGGCCCCGGCGCTGGGCCGTCTCGGCGCCGTGGCGGCCGAGGGCATCGACCGTCGGGTCGTCGACGTCGTGCGTGAGCGCCGCGGTCCCGACCACGTGCCGGACCTGCCGAAGGGGGCCGCCTGGCTCTTCGTCGAGGTCACCGGGGAGTCCCCGGCCGAGGCTCTCGCGCATGCTCAACGCATCACAGG
>JBHWMJ010000133.1:0-5669 GCA_043423105.1 Marihabitans sp. | reverse complement strand
GTTGTCTCCTGGGGCACGCACCCTCGTCGGGGCCTTCCACGAGCGCGGATGGCCCGTCGGCCTGGTATCCGGCGGCTTCCGCGAGGTGGTCGAGCCCCTGGCGGCCGACCTCGGCATCACGCACGTCCGCGCCAACGAGCTCGAGAGCGAAGGGGGTCGGCTCACGGGGCGCGTCCGCGGCGCGGTCGTCGACCGGCGGGCCAAGGAGACCTTCCTGCGTGAGCTGGCGGCCGAGCACGGGATCCCGATGGAGCGCACCGTCGCCGTCGGCGACGGCGCCACTGACCTCGACATGGTCGGTGCCGCGGGCACCGGGGTCGCCTTCTGCGCCAAGCCCGCGCTCCAGGAGGCGGCGACCATCGCCGTGGACGAGCCTGACCTGGCCCTCGTTCTCGACGCTCTCGGCGTCACGTCGCAGCGGGCGGACGACGACGAGGGCGGATACCCCCTCCGTCCCTGAGGGCCCTCAGATCCCCATCGCGTGCACGCCGCCGTCGACGTGAAGGATCTCGCCCGTTGTCGCCGGGAACCAGTCGGAGAGCAACGCGACGCACGCCTTCGCGGTCGGCACCGGGTCGCCGACGTCCCACCCGAGCGGCGAGCGGCTGTCCCAGGACTCCTCGAACTGCTCGAAGCCGGGGATCGACTTCGCCGCGGTCGTGCGGATCGGTCCGGCCGCGACGAGGTTGCAGCGGACCCCCTTCGGCCCGAGGTCGCGGGCGAGGTATCGGTTCGTCGACTCGAAGGCGGCCTTGGCCACACCCATCCAGTCGTAGACCGGCCAGGCGAAGGACGCGTCGAAGGTCAGCCCCACGACCGAACCGCCGTCGATCATCCGCGGCAGCGCCGCGACGGCGAGGGCCTTGAGCGAGTAGGCCGAGACGTGCACCGCCGTGCTGACGTCCTCCCACGTCGCGTCGAGGAAGCTGAAGGCGCCCTCGGGCGCGAAACCAATGGAGTGGAGGACCCCGTCGAGTCGCTCGCAGTGCTCCCCGAGCCGGTCGGCCAGGCTGGCCAGGTGCTCCTCGTCGGTGACGTCGAGCTCGATGACCGGCGCGGGCTCGGGCAGCCGACGGGCGATGGTCTGGGTGATCTTCATCGTCCGGCCGAAGCTCGTGAGGATGACCTGCGCGCCCTGCTCCTGCGCCAACCGGGCGACGTGGAAGGCGATGGAGGACTCCATGAGGACGCCGGTGATGAGGAGGGTCTTGCCGGTGAGCATGTCGTGCGCCTTTCGGTGCGTCGGAGGAACGATGGCTGAGGTGCGAGGAGCTGTGCGACGAGCCTCGCCCTAGTGGCCCATGCCGAGGCCGCCGTCGACCGGGATGACGGCGCCGGAGATGTAGCCCGCGTCGTCGGAGGCGAGGAAGGCGACCGCGCCGGCGACCTCCGAGGTCTGTGCGAAGCGCCGGGCCGGGATCGCCGCCTTGTAGTCCGCCTGTGTCTTCTCCGGCAGCTCGGCGGTCATGTCGGTCTCGACGAAGCCGGGAGTCACGACGTTGGCCGTGATGCCGCGGGCGCCGAGCTCGCGGGTGATGGAGCGGGCCATGCCGACGAGCCCCGCCTTGCTCGCGGCGTAGTTCACCTGGCCGGGCGACCCGTAGAGACCGACGACGCTCGAGACGAGGACGATCCGGCCGAAGCGCGCCTTGACCATGCCGGTCGTCGCTCGGCGCACGCAGCGGAAGGCCCCGGTGAGGTTGGTGTCGACGACAGAGGCGAAGTCGTCTTCGCTCATCCGCATGAGGAGGGTGTCGTTCGTGACGCCGGCGTTGGCGACGAGGACCTCGACCGGCCCGTCGAGGATCTCCTCGGCCGCGGTGAAGGCCGCGTCGACGGAGGCGCTGTCCCCGACCTCGCAGGCGACGACGTCGAGCCCCTCCACCGCGTCGCCCGCGCGAGAGGTGACGACGACCCGGTGGCCGTCAGCGACGAGGCGCTCGGCGACCGCGCGTCCGATGCCGCGGTTGCCGCCGGTGACCAGGACCCTGCGCGGGGTGCTCGTCGTCATGTCGTCCGTCCCTGCCTCTCTGCCGTTGGCGGTGTGCCGTGCGTCACGTCCTGACGCTAGAGCACTACCGATCGGTAGCCGGTCGGGCGTCTCTCTGGTGAGAACTCGTCGGGGCGTATGCTGGTGCGGTGCCTACCCCGCCCGTCGTCGCCTCGGTGACGAGCGTGCCGCCGCGGGCAGCCGAGGATCGGGCCAGGCGGACGCGCAACTACCTGCTGACGATGGGGGTGCGCACGCTCTGCTTCGTCCTCGCGTTCTTCGCGGAGGGCTGGCTGCGCTGGACCTGCGTCGTGCTCGCGGTGCTCCTCCCCTACGTCGCCGTGGTCATCGCCAACGCCGTCGGCCCGCGCACGGGCACGCCGATGAGCACCGTCGAGCGGCACCAGATCGCCCGATGAGCCAGACCTCGCAGGACGCGCTCGTGTGCAGCGCGAGGGGGTGCCGCACGGCTGCCGAGCGGGCGGTCGTCTGGCGCAACCCGCGGCTGCACGACGAGACCCGCCGCAAGGTCTGGCTGGCCTGCCCGTCGCACACCGCCACCCTGCGTGACTACCTGTCGGTCCGCGGGTTCCCGGTCGAGGTCGTCGGGCTCGACGAGATCCCCGAGGACGGACGTGGGCTCTGAGACCTCGGCGGTCCTGCGCCGTGCGACGACGTGGCGTTGGGTGCGGGTGTGGTTCGTCGCGCTCCTCGTCGCCCTCGCGTGCATCGCCCTCGGCCGCTGGCAGTGGGGACGCTACGAGGACAAGGCCGCCCGCAAGGACCGGGTGGAGCAGCACTACTCCGCGACCGCCGTGCCCGTCACCGAGGTCCTCGGCGCGGAGCCGGTGCCGCTGGACCGTGAGTGGACCCGCGTCGAGGCGCGCGGCGAGTACCTGCCCCACGACCTGCTCGTCCGCAACCGGCCGCGTGACGGCGTCTACGGCTACGAGGTCCTGCGACGCCTCGAGCTCTCGGACGGCTCGGTGGTCGTCGTCGACCGCGGGTGGATCCCCAACTCGCCGCAGGGTGCGACCGTCCGGCCCGAGGTGCCGGCGCCCCCCGCCGGCGAGGTGACCGTCACCGGGTGGGTCAAGCCGGGCGAGCCCTCGCTCGACCGAGACCCCATCGAGGGCCAGCTCTCGAGCATCAACCTCGACGAGGCTGCCGCCGAGTGGGACGGCGACCAGCTGCTCGGCGGCTACGTCATCCGTGAGGCCGAGGCACCTGCGGCCACACAGACCCCGGCCGACCTCGACGCGCCGGACGTCGGTATCGGTCCGCACATGGCGTACGCGATCCAGTGGTGGCTCGTGGCCCCTGCGGTCTTCGGCTTCGTCTGGATCGCGGTGCGTCGCGAGGAGCGCGACGCACTCACCGCGCCTGCGGCCGTCGGGGAGGCCGGGGCGGACCCCCCAACGCCGCGGCCGAAGAAGGTCAGGATCTGGGACGAGGAGGACGGCTGAGCCGACGGCTCAGGCCGTGACGGACTCGGCGAACTGCGTCCGGTAGAGGTCGGCGTAGAGGCCACCCTCGGCAAGCAGCTCGTGGTGGGTCCCGCGCTGCACGACCCGTCCGTCGTCGATGACGAGGATCTGGTCCGCCTGCCGGATCGTGCTCAGCCGGTGGGCGATGACGATCGACGTGCGACCCACCAGGGCGGTCTCCAGGGCTCGCTGGACCGCGGCCTCGGACTCGCTGTCGAGGTGGGCGGTCGCCTCGTCGAGGACGACGACCGAGGGAGCCTTGAGGAGCAGCCGGGCGATCGCCAGTCGCTGCTTCTCGCCGCCGGACAGGCGGTGCCCCCGGTCGCCGACGACTGTGTCGAGGCCCGACGGCAGCGACTCGACGAGGTGCCAGACCTGGGCCGCGCGCAGCGCCTCGATCATCTGCGCCTCGGTGGCGTCCGGCCGGGCAAAGAGGAGGTTGCCGCGGATCGTGTCGTGGAAGAGGTGGGCGTCCTGGGTGACGACGCCCACGGTGTCGCGAAGGGAGTCGAGGCGTGCCTCGCGCAGGTCGACCCCACCGATGCGGACCGTCCCGCGGGTCGGGTCGTAGAGCCGCGCCACGAGCGAGGTCAGCGTCGTCTTGCCGGCGCCGCTCGGGCCGACGAGCGCGGTGAGGGTGCCCGCGGGCGCCGTGAAGGAGACCCCTTCGAGGACGGGGCCGGAGCCGACCCGGTCCCCCGTCGTCCGCGCCTCGAGCGAGGCGAGTGAGATCTCGTCGGCCGAGGGGTAAGCGAAGGTCACGTCGTCGAGCTCGACGTCGAGGGCGGAGCCGGTCGGCAGGTCGCGCGCGTCGGGGCGCTCCTCGACGGTGCTGCGGAGGTCGAGGACCTCGAAGAGCCGGGCGAAGGAGACCAGGGCCGTCATGATGTCGATCCGCACGTTGCTGATCGCGGTGAGCGGGCCGTAGAGGCGGGCGAGCAGGGCGGCCAGCGCGAGCAGGGTGCCGACGGTCAGCCCGCCCTCGACCGCCATGACCCCGCCGACGCCGTAGACCATCGCCGTGGCCAGTGAGGCGACGAGGGTGAGCAGGACCATGAAGACGCTTCGGTTGAGCGCGATCCGCACGCCGATGTCGCGGACCCGGGCGGCCCGGGCGTCGTACTCGGTGTGCTCCCGCTCGGGGTGGCCGAAGAGCTTGACGAGCAGGGCGCCGCCGACGTTAAAACGCTCGGTCATCTGGGTCCCGAGGTCGGCGTTGAGCGACATCTGCTCACCGGTCAGCCCGGCAAGCCGGCGCCCCATGACCCGGCCGGGCACGAGGAAGACCGGGACGAGGGCCAGCGAGGCGAGCGTGAGCTGCCACGAGAGCGAGGCCATCGCACCGACGATGAGGACGAGCGCGATGGCGTTGCTCACGACGCTGCTCAGGACGGTCGTGAAGGCCTGCTGCGCGCCGATGACGTCGGTGTTGAGCCGCGAGACGAGGGCACCGGTCTGGGCGCGCGTGAAGAAGGCGATCGGCTGGCCGAGGACGTGCGCGAATACCTCGCTGCGCAGCCGGTAGATCAGCCCTTCGCCGATGCGGCTGGACAGCCAGCGCTGGACGAGGGTCGTCACCGCCTCGACGAGGGCCACCGCCGCGACGAGCAGCGCGAGGGTGACGACGAGGCGCCGATCGCGGGGCATCACCCCGTCGTCGACGAGGCGCTGGAGCAGCAGCGGCGGGGCGACGACTGTCATGGACGAGACGGCGACGAGCAGCAGGAAGCCGGTGATGAGGCCGCGCATCCCGCGGGCATAGCCGAGGACCCGGCGGCCGGTGCCCTTCGGCAGGGCGACGTCCTTGATCCCTTCGCCTCGCTGCATCGAGCGCATGAGCGCCCAGCCGTTCGTCTGGCTCACGTGCCTGCCTCCCGGTGGTCCCCGGGCGACAACCGCGGGTCGTCGGCAGGCATTCCCGCACGGCGGGCCACGAGGGCGTCGAGGGCGTCGGTGTCGAGCAGCCCTCCCGGGGCGGCACGGCACCCGAGCCGGTCGGCGAGGGTGGCCACCTTGTCGTGGAGCACCCCTTCGGCGAGGACGAAGGGGATGACGACGGGTGGGCCGGAGACGTGGAGGCCCGCGGTGGCGGGGGCCACCTCCGCGAGGGTGGTCGAGGACCAGCCGGCCGGACCGTGGTCGGCGAGCAGGCCGGCGAGGGTGGCGGCAGCCTGCCCGTCGGAGCTGACTGT
>JBHWMJ010000125.1:0-20212 GCA_043423105.1 Marihabitans sp. | reverse complement strand
GTTGTCTCGCGGCCCGGCCCGCCCGCGCCGCCGCCACCCCGTCGTCCAGCGCGAAGGGGGAGACGGTCGCGGTCCCGCAGCCGGGCCCCGGCCAGTTCGTCCTCGCAACCTGGCGTCACCTGCTCGACCGCGGGTCGCTGCAGGACGGCGAGCCCTTCCTCGCCGGCACCGCGCCGACGCCGAAGGCCCTGCTCTCGCCGGTGAGCGCCGAGGCCATCGGGGTCGTGCCCGGTGACCTCGTCACCGTGACCGCCGACGGGGTCCGGGTCACCGCGCCCGCCCAGATCGTCGAGATGGTCGACCACGTCGTCTGGCTCCCCACGAACTCCGAGAGCTGCGACCTTCGTTCGCTGGCCGCCCAGCCGGGCGCCGTCGTCACCGTGACCAAGGGTGGTGCCGCGTGAGCAACCTCGCCTACCTCGTCGCCGAGGTTCCCCCCTCGCTGCCGCGAGCCGACTTCAGCGACACCCCCGTGTGGCTCTCGCTCGTCAAGGCGCTGATGATCTTCGTGTACCTGCTGCTGCAGGTGCTCCTCGTCATCTGGTTCGAGCGCCGCGTCATCGGCCGGATGCAGCAGCGTCCCGGCCCGAACCGCAACGGCCCCTTCGGCCTGCTGCAGACCCTCGCCGACGGCATGAAGTCGATGCTCAAGGAGGACGTTCGGCCCAAGGCCGCCGACGCGCTGATCTTCACCATCGCGCCGACCCTCTTCGCGACGATGGCCTTCATCTCCTTCTCGATCATCCCGATCGGCGGCGAGGTCACCCTCTTCGGCCACCGCACCCCGCTGCAGCTCACCGACCTGCCGGTCGCGTCGCTGCTCGTGCTCGCGGTCGCGGGCGTCGCCGCCTACGGCATCGTCCTCGCCGGCTGGTCCTCGGGCTCGACCTACCCGCTGCTCGGTGGCCTGCGCGCGACCGCGCAGATCATCAGCTACGAGATCGCCATGGGGCTCTCGCTCGTCGCCGTCTTCCTCTACGCGGGGTCGATGAGCACGAGCCAGATCGTCCACGCCCAGCGTGACCTGTGGTTCATCCTCCCGGCCTGCGTCAGCTTCGTCATCTACGTCATCACGATGGTCGGCGAGACCAACCGTCTGCCCGTCGACCTCGCCGAGGGCGAGGGCGAGATCGTCGGTGGCTACTTCACCGAGTACTCCGGCATGCGCTTCGCGATGTTCTTCCTCGGCGAGTACATCAACATGTTCACCGTCGCGGCCCTCGCGACGACCCTCTTCCTCGGCGGCCCGGCGGCGCCTCCCGGCATCGCGGCCATCGGCGACGGCATGCTCAACGGCGGCTGGTGGGGCGTCCTGTGGTTCACGATGAAGATGTGGATCTTCATGTTCGGCTTCGTCTGGCTCCGCGGCACCCTGCCCCGGACCCGGTACGACCAGTTCATGCGCTTCGGCTGGAAGTTCCTCATCCCGGTCGCGATCGTCTGGGTCGTCGTCGTCGCCTTCATGCGCGCCGCGAGCCCCGAGGTCGGCTTCTTCGGTGACGGCACGCTGAGCCTGGGCGGGCTGGAGATCTCCTACGCCTCGCTCATCGTCATCGCCTTCGTCCTCGTGCTCGTCCTTGGCGGGACCTGGCTCTGGGAGACCCAGGCCGAGAAGAAGGCCCAGGCTGCCGAGGCCGCCCGCGAGGTCCCGGCCGAGGTCGACCCCTTCGCCGGTGGCTACCCGGTGCCGCCGCTGCCGGGGCAGCGGCTCGTCGAGCCGGCCCGTGGCCGGACCTCGTCCGCCGTCACCACGAGCGCACCGTCGACGACCGCGGTCGCCGACGACACCACCACGACCACGAGCACCGACGAGGAGCAGCACCGTGGCTGATGACAGCAAGGGCGGGTTCTTCTCGGACCTCTTCGCGCCGGTCGCCGGCTTCGGCGTCACCTTCGCGACGATGTTCCGGAAGGTCGCGACCCAGGAGTACCCCGAGGTCAAGTGGCCGACCCAGCCGCGCTTCCACGGCCGGCACCAGCTCAACCGTCACCCCGACGGTCTCGAGAAGTGCGTCGGCTGCGAGCTGTGCGCCTGGGCCTGCCCGGCCGACGCGATCATGGTCGAGGGCGAGGACAACGACGACGAGTCGGGTCTGCGCTTCAGCCCCGGTGAGCGGTACGGCCGGATCTACCAGATCAACTACCTGCGCTGCATCTTCTGCGGCCTGTGCATCGAGGCCTGCCCGACCCGCGCGCTGACGATGACCAACGAGTACGAGCTCGCGGACAACAACCGCGCCGACCTCATCTTCACCAAGGAGCAGCTCCTCGCCCCCCTCCAGCAGGGCATGGTCGCGGCGCCGCACCCGATGGTCGAGGGCATGGAGGAGCGCGACTACTACCTGGGCAAGGTCACGGCCGCGACGGCCGATCAGGCCCGCTGGGCAGAGGAGAACCACGTGGCGCCGCTCGAGGAGGGCCAGTCATGACCAGCACCGGCGAAGGGGTGACCTTCTGGATCCTCGCGATCATCGCCGTGCTCGCCGCGTGCGGGCTGCTCTTCGCCCGCAAGGCGGTCCACGCGGCCATCGGGATGGTGACGGCGATGATCTCGCTCGGCATCACCTACCTCGTGCTGCTCGAGGCGCCCTTCCTCGGCGTCGTGCACATCTTCGTGTACACCGGCGCCGTCATGATGCTCTTCCTCTTCGTCGTCATGCTCATCGGCGTCGACCACTCCGACAGCGTCGTCGAGACGCTCAAGGGGCAGCGGATCGCCACCGGGCTGCTGACGATCGGGCTTATCGCGCTGCTCGTCGGCTCGGTCGGCCGGGTCACCTACGAGGGAACGCCCTCGCTGGCCGGCCCGAACGGCGACCCGGGGAACATCCCGCTCATGGCGTACTACATCTTCGGTCCATACATGTGGCTCTTCCAGGTCACCGCGGCCCTGCTCATCACCGCCGCGCTCGGCGCGATGGTCCTCGCCCACCGCGAGCGGCTCATCCCGAAGCCGACCCAGCGCGAGTTGAGCGAGCGCCGCTTCAAGGAGGGCAAGCACCTCGCCGGCCTGCCGGTCCCCGGCGTCTACGCCCGCCACAACGCCGTCGACACCCCGGCGCTGCTGCCCGACGGCAGCATCTCCGAGCTGTCCATCAACAAGGTCCTCGCGGCCCGCGACCAGGTCACCGTGCCCACCCGGTACGTCGAGCTCGAGGAGCGCACCGAGGACGCGATCGAGGAAGGTGGCGCGCGATGAGCTACATGAACTACATCCACCTCGCGTCGGTGCTCTTCGCGATCGGCGGCGCCACGGTGCTGCTGCGTCGCAACGCGCTGGTCGTCTTCATGGGTGTCGAGCTCATGCTCAACGCCGCGAACCTCGTCTTCGTCACCTTCGCCCGGATGCACGGCAGCGTCGAAGGACAGGCCATCGCCGTCTTCGTCATGGTCGTGGCAGCGTGCGAGGTCGTCGTCGGTCTCGCCATCATCATGGCGATCTTCCGTGCCCGCCGGTCGGCCTCGGTCGACGACGCCAACCTGCTGAAGCTGTAAGGAGCCATGGTGCACAACCAGATGTTGGTCTCCCTCGCGACCGAAGGGCCCGCCGCGGTGCACGCCGCCACCGGCCTGACGGCCTGGGGCTGGCTGCTCGTCGCGCTGCCGCTGGCCGGCGCCGCCCTGCTCCTGCTCGGCGGTCGCGCCACCGACTCGTTCGGACCGATCCTCGCCACCGTGCTGTCCTGGGCCGCCTTCGTGCTCGGCGCCGCGATCTTCCTCGGGATGATCGGCTCCGACGCGGGGGAGCGGGCCAGCCGCCTCGAGCTCTACGAGTGGATCCCGGCCGGGGCCTTCGAGGTCACCGCGGGCATGCTCATCGACCCGCTGTCGATCAGCTTCGTCCTGCTCATCACCTTCGTCGGCTCGCTCATCCACGTGTACTCGCTGGGGTACATGGAGCACGATCCGGACAAGCGTCGCTTCTTCGCGTACCTCAACCTCTTCGTCGCGTCGATGCTGCTCCTCGTCCTCGCCGACTCCTACCTCCTGCTCTTCGTCGGCTGGGAGGGCGTCGGTCTCGCGTCCTGGCTGCTCATCGGCTTCTGGAACCACAAGCCCGCCTACGCGACCGCCGCGAACAAGGCCTTCGTCGTCAACCGCATCGGTGACCTCGGGATGATCCTCGCGATCGCCCTGATGTTCGCCACCTTCGGCGCGGTCGACTTCGCGAGCGTCAACGGCGCCGTCGGCGACGCCTCGACGGCCGCGCTCACCGCGATCGGCCTGCTCCTGCTCCTCGGTGCCTGCGGCAAGTCCGCGCAGTTCCCCCTGCAGAGCTGGCTCGGCGACGCGATGGCCGGCCCGACGCCGGTGTCGGCGCTCATCCACGCCGCGACGATGGTCACCGCCGGTGTCTACCTCGTCGTCCGCAGCCACGCGATCTTCGACGGGGCGCCGACCGCGCAGCTCGTCGTCGCGATCGTCGGTGCGATCACCCTGCTCTACGGTGCGATCGTCGGCTGCGCGAAGGACGACATCAAGAAGGCCCTCGCCGCCTCGACGATGAGCCAGATCGGCTACATGATGCTCGCCGCCGGCCTCGGCCCGGTCGGCTACGCCTTCGCGATCTTCCACCTCATCACCCACGGCTTCTTCAAGGCCGGGATGTTCCTCGGGGCCGGCTCGGTCATGCACGGCATGAACGACCAGGTCGACATGCGCCGCTTCGGTGGTCTGTCGACGGCCATGAAGATCACCTGGGTGACCTTCGGTCTCGGCTGGCTGGCGATCCTCGGCGTGCCGCCCTTCTCCGGCTTCTGGAGCAAGGACAAGATCATCGAGGCCGCCTTCGTCGGCGACGGGGTGCGGCCCTGGGTCTTCGGGCTCATCGCCCTCTTCGGTGCCGGGATCACGGCCTTCTACATGTCGCGCCTGTTCTTCATGACCTTCCACGGCAAGAAGCGCTGGACGGACGACGTCCACCCGCACGAGTCCCCGCTCGTCATGACCGTCCCGATGATGATCCTCGCGGTCGGCTCGGCGGTCCTCGGTGCAGCGATGCTCTTCCTCGACTTCCCGGCCTTCCTCGAGCCGGTCCTCGGCCACCACGCGCACGAGGAGCCGGTCCTGCCGATCCCGGTCATCATGGCCGCGACGCTCCTCGTCGTCGCCGCCGGCCTGGCCCTGGCCTGGGTCCGCTACGTCCGCGAGGACGTGCCAGAGGTCGCCCCGCACGGCTCGCTCGTGACCCAGGCGGCCCGCAAGGACCTCTACCAGGACGAGATCAACTCCGGCCTGCTCCAGTGGCCCGGCATCCACACCACCCGCAGCCTCACCTTCGCCGACAAGGCCGGGGTCGACGGCGCGTTCAGCGGGCTGGCTGCCGGCATCGGCGGGTCGTCCTCCCGCCTGCGCAAGGTGCAGAACGGCTTCGCACGTAGCTACGCCCTGACGATGCTCACCGGCGTCGTCGTCTTCCTCGGTGCTCTGTGGGTGATGAACTGATGACCGACTTCCCCTGGCTGACGCTGCTCGTCGTCGTCCCGCTCGTCGGGGCGGCGGTGACGGCCGCGCTGCCGGCCGCTCTCGCCAAGCGCTTCGCGCTCGCAGCCTCGCTGGTCACCCTCGTCCTCGGCATCGCCGCGGCGACCCAGTTCACCGTCGGCTCGGGCGAGCAGTTCCAGCTCGCCGAGACCTACTCGTGGATCCCCGCCTTCGGGGTGTCCTGGGCGATGGGCGTCGACGGCATCTCGCTGGCCCTCATCCTCATGGCCCTCGTGCTCGCGCCGGTGTGCATCCTCGCCGCCTGGCACGACGTGCCCGAGGGTGGCCGCCGCGAGAGCACGTACTTCGCACTGCTGCTCTCGCTCGTCCCCTTCATGGTCGGGGTCTTCGCCGCGACGGACGTCTTCCTCTTCTACGTCTTCTTCGAGGCGATGCTCATCCCGGTGTACTTCCTCATCGGTCTCTACGGCGGTGAGCGTCGTCAGTACGCCGCGGTCAAGTTTCTCCTCTACTCGCTCGCCGGCGGGCTCATCATGCTCGTCGCCGTCATCGCGCTCTACGTCTACGGACCCGGCGGCGCCGACGGCTTCCTCGTCGAGCGCCTCACCGGTCTCGAGCTCGACGCGAGCACGGAGCGCTGGCTCTTCCTCGGCTTCTTCATCGCCTTCGCGATCAAGGCGCCGATGTGGCCGGTGCACACGTGGCTGCCCGACGCGGCGGCCGAGTCGCGGCCGGCGGTCGCCACCCTGCTCGTCGGTGTGCTCGACAAGGTCGGCACGTACGGGATGATCCGCTTCTGCCTCCAGATGTTCCCGGAGGCGAGCCAGTGGGCGACCCCGGTCGTCATCACCCTGGCGCTCGTGTCGATCCTCTACGGCGCGGTCCTGGCGATCGGCCAGTCCGACCTCATGCGGCTCATCGCCTTCACCTCGGTCAGCCACTTCGGCTTCATCGTCCTGGGCATCTTCGCCCTGACGTCGACGTCGCAGGCCGGGTCGAACCTCTACATGATCAACCACGGCTTCAGCACCGCGGCGCTCTTCCTCATCGCGGGCATGCTCATCGCCCGCCGGGGCAGCCGCCGGATCGACGCCTACGGCGGCTGGCAGCGGATCACCCCGGTCCTCGCCGGCACCTTCCTCATCGCCGGCCTGTCGGCGCTGGCGCTGCCCGGGCTCTCGTCCTTCGTGTCGGAGTTCCTCGTCATCACCGGCACCTTCCAGCGGTACCCGGTGGCCGGCGCGATCTCGGCGCTCGGCATCGTCCTCGCCGCGCTGTACGTCCTGCTCATGTACAAGCGGGTCATGACCGGTCCGGCCCCCGAGGTCGTCGAGGGCGCCCAGACGCTGCTCACCTACGACGAGACGCTGCCGGAGCGTCAGGCCCTGCCGTACGTCCGCGCGGACCTCGACGAAGGGGTGACGCCGGGCCAGATCGGTCCGGTCCGGGACCTCTCGTGGCGGGAGAAGGCCGTGGTGGCCCCGCTCATCGCGAGCTTCCTCATCATCGGCTTCTTCCCGAAGCCGGTCCTCGACGTGCTCGACCCGGCGGTCGAGCGGACCCTGCAGTACGTCGGTGTCACCGACCCGGCGCCCGACGCGCCGGCTGACGCCGCCTCGACCGACGGGAGCAACCACTGATGAGCGCCGCGCTCCTCCTGCCCGCCGCCGATTTCCAGGTCGCGGACTTCAACTACCTCGCGCTCGCGCCGATGATCATCGTCTTCGCCGGTGCGCTCGTCGGGGTGCTCGTCGAGGCCTTCGCCCCGCGCGCGGTCCGGTACCCGGCACAACTGGGCATCGCGGTCGTCTCGCTCGTCGCCGCCTTCGCGGTCCTCGTGATCCCGAGCTCGGAGGACGTCGTCGGCACGACGGTCGCCGGGACCCTGGCGATCGACGGCCCGAGCCGCTTCCTCTCCGGCGCACTGCTCGTGCTCGGCCTGGCGGGCCTGCTCGCCATGGCCGACCGCTTCGGCGGGGACGGCCCCGACGCGTTCACCCCGATGGGTGCCGCGTCGCCGGGCTCGAACCTCGAGGCCGCTGCGGCTCGTGCCGGCCGCTCGACGACCGAGGTCTTCCCGCTGACGCTCCTCGCGCTCGGCGGCATGATGATGTTCACCGCGGCGAACGACCTGCTGTCGATGTTCGTCGCGCTCGAGGTCCTGTCGCTGCCGCTCTACCTCATGACCGGCCTGGCTCGCCGCCGTCGCCTCCTCTCGCAGGAGGCCGCGCTGAAGTACTTCCTCCTCGGCGCGTTCAGCTCGGCATTCTTCCTCTTCGGTGCCGGCCTGCTCTACGGGTACGCCGGCTCGGTCCAGATCCCCGCGATCGCCGAGGCCGCGGTCAGCTCGACCGGAGAGCTTGAGGGCCTGCTCCTGCCGGGTGTCGTCATGCTCCTCGTCGGCCTGCTCTTCAAGGTCGGCGCGGTGCCCTTCCACTCGTGGACGCCCGACGTCTACCAGGGTGCGCCGACGACGGTCACCGGCTTCATGGCGGCCTGCACGAAGATCGCCGCCTTCGGTGCGCTGCTGCGGCTCGTCTACGTCGGGCTCGAGGCGACCCGCTGGGAGTGGCGGATCGGCGTCGTTGTCATCGCCGCCCTGACGATGGTCGTCGGTGCCGTGATGTCGGTGACCCAGACCGATATCAAGCGCCTCCTCGCGTACAGCTCGATCGCGCACGCTGGCTTCATCCTCGTCGGTGTCCTCGCCTTCGACGTCACTGCGGTCGAAGGGGTGCTCTTCTACCTCGTCGCCTATGGCGCCACGACGATCGCCGCCTTCACCCTCATCGCGATGGTGCGTGAGCGCGGTGCCGAGGCCACCCACCTCTCGCAGTGGGCCGGCCTGGGCCGCCGTCACCCGTGGGTCGCCGCGGCGATGGCGCTGCTGCTGCTCGCCTTCACCGGTATCCCGCTGACCTCCGGCTTCGTCGCCAAGGTCGCCGCCTTCCTCCCGGCGGTGGCCCATGGCGGTCTCTCCGGCGTCGTCCTCGTCGTCATCGGTGTCCTGGCGAGCGCGGTGACCGCCTTCGTCTACATCCGGATCATCGTCCTCATGTACTTCACCGAGCCCTCGGGCGAGGTCACCCTGGCGCAGCCGGCACTGCTGTCGGTCGTCGCGGTCGCCGTCGGTGTCGTGCTGACGATCCTCCTCGGTGTCTTCCCCGGCCCGCTCCTCGACCTGGCGGCGTCCTCGAGCGTCTTCGTCCGGTGACCTCGGTGACGAGCAGGACGCCCGGCGTCATCGCGGTCCCTGGGGCCAGCGATGCGCTGAGCGCCCGGCTCGCCGAGGGCTTGGAGTGGGTCGAGCGAGTCATCGTCGAGCGCACCCGGCACGAGGACGACTTCATCACCGAGGCGAACCTCCACCTGGCCCAGGCCGGTGGCAAGCGATTCCGCCCGATGCTCACGATGCTCGTCGCCGAGCTCGGCGAGGGGATCAACGACGAGGTCGTCGCCGCGGCCGCGGGCGTCGAGCTGACCCACCTCGCGAGCCTCTACCACGACGACGTCATGGACGAGGCGGAGATCCGTCGGGGTGCCCCGAGCGCCAACGCCAAGTACGACAACTCGACGGCGATCCTCGTCGGCGACCTGCTCTTCGGCAGCGCGTCGGACATCATCGCCGACCTCGGTCCGGAGGCGGTGAAGATCCAGGCGCAGACCTTCATCCGGCTCTGCGCCGGGCAGATCCGCGACGACCGTCCGTGCCCCGAGGGCAAGGACGCGCGCGAGTACTACCGCAGCGTGCTCGCCGACAAGACGGGCGTCCTCGTGGCGACCGCCGCCCGCTACGGCGCGATGTTCGGCGGGTGCTCGCCCGAGGTCGTCGCGATCGCCACGGAGTACGGCGAGCGCCTCGGTGTCGCCTTCCAGCTCGCCGACGACCTCATCGACATCGCCTCGGTGTCTGGGGAGACGGGCAAGACGCCGGGCACCGACCTGCGCGAGGGCAAGCGCACCCTGCCGGTGCTCAACGCTCTCGCCTCGGACGACCCGGCCGACGAGGAGCTGCAGACGCTGCTCCTGTCGGACCTGCGCGACGACGCCTCGTTGGCCCGGGCGCTGGAGCTGCTGCGCCCTCACCCTGCGATGGTCGCGGCTCGCGAGGAGACGCTCGCTGTCGGCCAGGGCGCCAAGCACGTCCTCGCGCCGCTGCCGGACAGCGACGCGAAGAGCGCCCTGCTCGCCCTCGCCGAGAGCGTCGTCAACCGCGCCGGCTGACCCCCGCCCGTTCCCGCAGGAGCCTTGGCTCGTGCGGTCTACGGTTGTCGTGAGCCGCGACTAGCCTGACCGGGTGAGCACCCCGCGTCTCGCCCTCTCGTCCTGGTCCGCCGCCGTCGCCGGACGGCGGGCGCCGCTCCTGGCGGTCGACCTCGACGCCTTCGACGCGAACGCCGACGACCTCGTCGGTCGTGCCGCCGGTATGCCGATCCGGGTCGCCAGCAAGTCCGTGCGCGTCCGCAGCCTCGTCCAGCGCGCCCTGGCGCGCGACGGCTTCGCGGGCGTCATGTCCTACAACCTCCGCGAGGGCATCTGGCTGGCCCGCCACGGCGTCGAGGACGTCTACGTCGCCTACCCCAGCGTCGACGCCGAGGCGATCACCGAGCTCGCCGGTGACGACGAGGTCCGGGCGCGGGTGACGATGACCGTCGACTCCATCGAGCACGTCGACCTGCTCCACCGCCTCGGGGCGAAGGGGGTGCGGGTCGCCCTCGACGTCGACGCATCCCTGCGGGTCGGTCCGGTGCACATCGGGGCGAGGCGGTCGCCCCTTCGTACTCCCGACGAGGCGGCCCGGGTGGCCCGTGCGGCCATCGGTCGGGGCCTCGACGTCGTCGGGCTGATGTTCTACGACGCGCAGATCGCCGGGGTCCCCGACTCCTCGCCCGCCGTGCGGGTGATGAAGCGCCGCTCGGACGCCGAGCTGCGGTCCCGGCGCGGGGCCGTCGTCGCCGCGGTGCGAGAGGTGACCGACCTCGAGTTCGTCAACGGCGGAGGCACGGGGAGCCTGCACGTCACGCACCTCGACAGCAGCCTCACCGAGCTCGCCGCCGGCAGCGGGCTCTTCACGCCGACCCTCTTCGACGGGTACGACAGCTTCGAGCCGCGGCCGGCGATGGCCTTCGCCCTCCCGGTCGTCCGACGGCCGGCGGACGGCTACGTCACCTGCTTCCAGGGCGGGTACGTCGCCTCCGGCCCCGCCGGCCAGGACCGGGTGCCGACCCCCGTGTGGCCGACCGGCCTCGAGCTCGTCGGGACCGAGGGGACCGGCGAGGTCCAGACCCCGCTCAAGGGTGATGCCGCCGACGCGCTGGCCATCGGCGACCTCGTGTGGTTCCGGCACGCCAAGGCCGGCGAGGTGTGCGAGCGCTTCGACGAGGTCGTCCTGCTCCAGGGCGGCGAGGTCGTCGATGTCGTCCCGACCTATCGGGGCGAGGGGACCTGCTTCGGCTGACGGGCCCGCCGGGCGGCGAGCACGGAGTCGAGCGAGAGCACGGCCAGGGCCACCCAGACGATGAAGAAGCCGACCCAGCGGCTGCTCGGCATGTGCTCGCCGAGCAGCAGCAGACCGACGACGAGCTGGATGACCGGGGTGCTGAACTGGATGAGGCCGATCGTCACGAGCGGGATGCGTCGCGCGGACTCGGCGAAGAGCAGCAGGGGCACGGCGGTGACCACGCCGGACAGGACGAGCAGCACCGGGTGCAGCGGCGCGTCGAGCGTGAAGGTGCCTGAGCTCGTCCAGGTGAGCCACCCGATGATCCCCACGGCGAGGGGGGTCAGCAGGATCGTCTCGGCGGAGAGGGACTGCAGGGCGGGCAGGGTCGCGCCCACCCTCTTCTTGATCAGCCCGTAGGTGGCGAAGGAGAACGCCAGGGTGAGGGAGACCCACGGGATCGTCCCCGCCACCACCGCGAGGTAGGCCCCGGCCGCAGCCCCGATCCCCACCGCGAGCCACTGGAGCGGGCGGAGGGTCTCGCGCAGCACCAGGACTCCGAGCGCCACGGTGACGAGCGGGTTGAGGAAGTAGCCCAGAGCCGCCTCGTGGGTGCGCCCCTCGGTGACCGCATAGACGTACACGCCCCAGTTGACGGCGATGACGTACGCCGCCGCCGTCACGCCCAGCGCGAGGATCGGGCGGCCTCGGAGCAGCCGGACCAGAGGCATCAACTCACGCCGCAGGGCGAGGATCCCGAGGCACAGCACGAGCGTCCAGAGGATCCGGTGGGCGAGGATCTCCCAGGCACCGGCGGGTCGCAGGGCGTGGAAGTAGATCGGGAAGAGCCCCCAGATGCCGTAGGCGGCCCAGGCCGATATGAGGCCGACCCGGTGGCGGCGGCTCGGGTCCTCTGGGGTCACCGCCAGATCATACGGCCGTAGGAGGTGGCCGGCGGACGGGCATTCCGCCTGGGGGGGGGGCGTCAGTCGGCGATCTCGGCGACCGCGACGAAGTTGGCCTCGCGGTGCCCGTCCTCGCGGAACCCGAGCCGGTCGTCGCACGTCACGAGCACAACCCGGCGGGTCGAGTCGTTGGCGCCCCAGACGTCCTGGTCGGTCTGGAGGTCGGTCTTCGCGACGATGTCGGTGCGGACGATCTGGAGCCGCAGCTCTTCACCCCCGGGATAGGTCAGGACGACCCCGTCGCCCTCCTTGACGTACTCGAGGGGGGCGAACTTGTCGGGCCCGCCGCCCGAGACGACGTGGCCGGCGACGACGGAGGTGCCGGGCGCCCCCGGGCGGGTGCGGTCGTAGCCGGTGAACCAGATGACCTGCTGGGCGAGCGGGTTGACCTTGCCGTCGCGCAGCCCTTGGGGGGAGATCGTCGTGGTGAGCCCGACCGATGGGACCGACACCGAGACGGCTGCGGCCTCCTGGTCTGCCGCCCGGATGCCCGCCGCCCGCTCGGCGGCGCTCTGCGGCTCGTCAGGCTGGGCGGTGATGTCGATCTCGGGGTCGGGGGAGCTGTCACCGGTGACGGTGGACCCATCGGTCGTCGAGGTGCCGGCCGGGGAGGTGCCGGAGGGCGAGGGCGAGGTCGAGCGGGAGGTGGTCGGGGCCGTCTCGGCGGTGCCCGACATCCCGTCGCCACGGACGAGGAGGTAGCCGACGACAGCGAGGACGACGACCGCAGCGAGAGCCGTCAGTGCCGTGATCGTCCTACGCGCGGATGCCGTGCTCGCCATGGGCCCTTCCCGTGTCCCGAGTCTGCTCGGCCCAGTCTTGCAGGGGCAGCGTCAGTCCGCGTCCTGCCGGGTCTCGTCGGCCGAGGTCACCGACGGGTCGACTAGCACAGACCACGTGTCGTTGCCGTGGAGGAGCGCGCTGAGGTCGTCGTCCGTGGCAGGTCCACCGCCCGTCTCGACGGCCGAGGCCACCTGCGCCCGGGTGAGGTCGTCGTAGGTCGGACGCTCGACCGCGCGGAAGATGCCCATCGGCACGTGCGTCATCGACTCGGAGTCGAGGCGGCTGATCGCGAAGGCCTGGCTCGGGTCCGGCTCGGCCGGGTCGTGGACGACCACCCGGTCGGCCCACCCCCTCGCGCTGATCTCACCCTCGGCGACGAAGCCGAGGGCCCCGCGCTCGTCCCGGACGAGCACCTGGCGGTCCGCCCCTTCGCCCACCGCGACCGGCTCGCCGGCCGTGAGGTGGACGAGGCGGGCGCGCTGCTCCTCGACGTCCTTGATGAGCTCGAAGGCGCCGTCGTTGAAGATCGGGCAGTTCTGGTAGATCTCGACGATCGAGGTGCCCCGGTGCGCGGCCGCCGCCTTGAGCACGGCGGTGAGGTGCTTGCGGTCGGAGTCCATCGTGCGGGCGACGAAGGTGCCCTCGGCGCCGAGCGCGAGCGAGATCGGGTTGAAGGGGGCGTCGACGCTGCCCATGGGCGAGGACTTCGTCACGAGGCCGGGCTGCGAGGTGGGGGAGTACTGCCCCTTCGTCAGGCCGTAGATCCGGTTGTTGAAGAGCAGGATCGTCATGTTGACGTTGCGGCGCAGCGCGTGGATGAGGTGGTTGCCACCGATCGACAGCGCGTCGCCGTCACCCGTGACGACCCACACCGAGAGGTCCTCGCGGCTCGTCGCCAGGCCGGTCGCGATCGCCGGCGCCCGGCCGTGGATCGAGTGCATGCCGTAGGTGTCGAGGTAGTACGGGAAGCGGCTCGAGCAGCCGATGCCCGAGACGAAGACGATGTTCTCCTTGCGCAGCCCGAGCTCGGGCAGGAAGCCCTGGACGGCGGCGAGGATCGCGTAGTCCCCGCAGCCGGGGCACCAGCGCACCTCCTGGTCGGAGGCGAAGTCCTTGCGGGTCTGGGTCTGGCCCTCGGGCAGCGTCGGGACGCCGTCGGTGCCGCGCGTCGTGGGGATGCCGAGGTCGATCTGCTCGATGCTCATGCGCGGGCCTCCGTCTGTGCCTGCTCTGCGGTCGCGTCGAGGGCACCGGTGATGACCTCGACGAGGTCCGCGATGCGGAAGGGCAGGCCGCGGACCGAGGTGTGGGACTGGACGTCGACGAGGTACTTCGCGCGGAGCAGCATCGCGAGCTGCCCGAGGTTCATCTCGGGGACGATGACGCGCTCGTAGCGGCGCAGCACCTCGCCGGTGTTCGTCGGGAAGGGGTTGAGGTGGCGCAGGTGCGCGTGCGCGACCGAGCGGCCCTGGGCGCGCAGCCGGCGGACGGCCGCGAGGTTCGGGCCGTACGTCGAGCCCCAGCCGAGGACGAGGACCTTCGCGTCGCCGGTCGGGTCGTCGACGGTCAGCTCGGCGCTCGTCTCGGCGACCTTGTCGACCTTGGCCTGACGCGTGCGGACCATGAAGTCGTGGTTGTCCGGGTCGTACGAGATGGTGCCGGTGCCGTCGGCCTTCTCGATGCCGCCGACGCGGTGCTCGAGGCCCGGGGTGCCGGGGATCGCCCACGGGCGGGCGAGGGTCGCCTCGTCCCGGACGAAGGGGTGGAAGGTCGGGTTGCCCTTGTCGTCCGTCGCGTTGGGCTCGGTCGCGAGCTCGACGGTGAGGTCGGGCAGGTCGGCGACCTCGGGGATGCGCCACGGCTCGGAGCCGTTGGCGAGGTAGCCGTCGGAGAGGAGGAAGACGGGGGTGCGGTAGGTCGTCGCGATGCGGACGGCCTCGAGCGCGGCGTCGAAGCAGTCGGCCGGGGTCTGCGGGGCGACGATCGGGACGGGCGACTCGCCGTTGCGGCCGAACATCGCCTGGAGCAGGTCGGACTGCTCGGTCTTCGTCGGCAGGCCGGTGCTCGGGCCGCCGCGCTGGACGTCGACGATGACGAGCGGCAGCTCGAGGCTGACCGCGAGGCCGATGGTCTCGGACTTCAGGGCGACGCCGGGGCCGGAGGTCGTCGTGACGCCGATCGCGCCGCCGAAGCTTGCGCCGAGCGCGATGCCGATGCCGGCGATCTCGTCCTCGGCCTGGATCGTCGTCACGCCGTGGCGCTTGTATCCCGACAGCGAGTGGAGGATGTCGCTCGCGGGGGTGATCGGGTACGACCCGAGGACGAGCGGACGACCCGCCTGGTGGGCGCCGGCGACGAGCCCGAGCGCGAGGGCGGTGTTGCCGGTGATGTTGCGGTAGGTGCCGGGCGGCGTCGGGGCCGGGGCCACCTCGTAGACGACGGCGAAGTCTTCGGTCGTCTCGCCGTAGTTCCAGCCGGCGCGCAGGGCCGCGAGGTTGGCGGCGAGGATGTCGGGCTTGCCGCCGAACTTGGCCTGGAGGAAGTCCTCGGTGCCGGTGATGGGTCGGGAGTACATCCAGGAGAGCAGGCCGAGCGAGAACATGTTCTTCGCCCGTTCCTTCTCCTTGCGGGTCAGGCTGTCGTGCTCGGCGAGGGCCTCGACGGTGATGCTCGTCAGGGGGAGGGCGTGGACCTTCCACGACTCGAGGGTGTCGTCCTCGAGCGGGCTCGTGGCCCAGCCGACCTTCTTGAGGTTGCGGGTGGTGAACTCGTCGGTGTTGACGATGATCGTCGCGCCGCGCGGGACGTCGGCCAGGTTGGCCTTGAGGGCGGCGGGGTTCATCGCGACGAGGACGTCGGGGGCGTCGCCGGGGGTGAGGATGTCCCAGCTGGCGAAGTGGAGCTGGAAGGAGCTAACCCCGGGGATGGTGCCCTGGGGCGCGCGGATCTCCGCGGGGAAGTTCGGCAGCGTCGAGAGGTCGTTGCCCAGCGCCGCGCTGTCGGCGGTGAAGCGGTCTCCGGTCAGCTGCATGCCGTCGCCGCTGTCGCCGGCGAAACGGATGATGACGCGGTCCTTGACCTCGGTGGTGCGCTGCTCGGTGGTGCTGCTCATACGAGTCTGTAGTCCCCTTCGGGTCGTGCCCGCGGGCGCGCGGGCCACCTCCCAGGGTAAGTCTCCCCTCACCACTCGACCTAATCGTCTGAGTTATGAGATGCATAACGCAGCGTTATGGAAGCCGGGAGCTTCATCGTAGTGTGGTCCTCCTTTCACCCCTACACCTATCGCCATGGGCGCTGCCCGAGGGGAGCGAAGCGTTGCATCTGATCGATCAGGGTTTTGGACCAACGCCCGTCGTGCTCCGCCTGGCCCCTTCGGCGCGGGCGCCGATATTCGACCGCCTGGTCGAGGCTGGGCTGTATACGGATGGCAGCGTCGATCAGGTCCATGCGGGTGCTACGACCTACTTTGACGCGCCTGATGGAGAGCTGGCTGCCGTGCTCTCTTCCGACAGTCTCCGGGTCAATCTCCCCGGTGATTGGTTGGACGTGCTTGACCCCCACGGTGACGACGCCGTGCCAGACGACTTCTACTGGATGACTGTCGACGTGCTCCCCCGTGGAGGAGGCGACCAGGAACTAGACGGCGCAGTCCGGATGCAATGTGCGGCGCGGGGCGTTGCGTGGTGGCGTGCACACCTGCCCGCGGAGGCTGGAGGTTTGTACTGGTCCGTGGAAAGGCCGAAGCGGTATACGCGGGTGCGGCTCCGTATGGCGACGTGGGATGTCCGCACGCTGGTTGTCCAGCTGCAACTTACAGGCGAAGACGCCAGGGCTCTCATGAGTGATCCGACGTCGGTGGACGTCGTCACGCTTCTTGAGGAGTCGCTCGGGTCCAGGCCTTGTGAGTGAAGGGGAGTGGTCCGTCGCAGCGCTGCAGGGGAAAGGAGACGCGAAGTGCGAGCCTCGAGACCACTCCCGGCATGATGGCGCCCATGACCACCGAGGTGAGCGCGTCCCCCCTTCGCATCGAGCAGGAGGGTCACGTCCAGACCTGGACCATCGACCTGCCCGAGCAGCGCAACCCGATCACCGGCCTCGATGTCATCGAGGCTCTCGAAGGGGCGGTAGCCGCGGCGAACGACGCGGCCCAGGACGGCTCGCTGCGGGTCGTCATCCTCACCGGCGCCGGGTCGGCCTTCTCCGCCGGGGGCAACATCAAGGCGATGCGCGACGGCGAGCCGCCCTTCGGCGGGCCAGTCCCGGGCAGCCGCGAGGGCTACCGACGGGGCGTGCAGCGGATCCCCGCCGCGATCGCCCGGCTCGAGGTGCCCGTCGTCGCTGCGGTCAACGGACCAGCGGTCGGCGCCGGGTGCGACCTGGCGCTCATGTGCGACCTGCGGGTCGCCTCGACCCGGGCCTTCTTCGCCGAGTCCTTCGTCCAGCTCGGCATCATCCCCGGCGACGGTGGCGCGTGGTTCCTCACCCGGCTCGTCGGCCCGGCGCGGGCGGCCGAGATGGCGCTCACCGGTGACCGGGTCGACGCCGCGACGGCGCTCGAGTGGGGGATCGTCAACGCCGTCGTCGAGCCCGAGGAGCTGCTCGACGCGGCCCACACGCTCGCCGACCGGGTCGCGAAGAACCCGCCCTACGCCGTGCGCATGGCCAAGGCGCTGCTCACGGACGCGCCCGACGTCCCCCTTCGCGCCCACCTCGAGTCCGCCGCCGCGATGCAAGCCGTCGCCCACACGACGCAGGACCACCGCGAGGCGGTCGCGGCCTTCCTCGAGAAGCGGCCCGGGGACTTCACCGGCCGCTGAGGTCTCGAGGCTTCTTCGTCGCACCTCGACCGACGTGCGGTGTCAGGCGAGCGCGGCCTGGCCGTCGGCGAGCGTGACCGTCACCTCGTCGCCGTAGGCCAGCCCCTCGACGAAGGGGGCGAGGACCTCGACGACAGTGCCCGGCTGGTGGTGCATCGGCTTGGTCTCGGGGTGCGGGTGGTAGATCAGCGCAGCGACCGTGCGGCCGGCGTGGGTCAGCGAGCACTCGACGAAAAGGAAGGTCTCCGGCGGGTGCACCTCGGTCCACGCGACATCGTCGAAGCGCCACCGCGGGGCGACGAGACGCAGGGCGAAGGGGGCGAGATCGATGTTGATCGTCGCGTGGTGGTAGCCGCTGAGGTCGAGCCCGCGCTCGGCGAAGAACGGCGCCTGCAGCGTGATCGTCCCCGCCCCGAAGGGCGAGGACGCCGAGCGGCCCGAGGCGACGCCGTGCCCTGCCACGACGACGCCCCGGGCGCTGGTCCGGGCGCGCCCCTGTGTCATGCGCCCAGTCTGGGTCCCGCTCAGCTGACGAAGCGGGGGGTGAACGGCGGCGTCCACAGCTCGCCGTTGGAGGCCTTGACCGCGCCGATGATGTGCAGCACGGTCGCGACGACGCAGACGAGCGGGTACGTGATGAACCCGATGAGGACGAGCATCAGCACGCCCGAGATGAGCAGAAGGATGAGCGTCATGATCTGCACGTTGAGGCTGTTCGCCGCGTGCTGCCGGACGAAGTCGCCGCGGTCCTTGTACATGAGGTAGACGACGAGGCTGGCCACGAAGCCGAGCGTCCCGGCCGACAGCGGCAGCGCGATCGCCGGTGCGAGGTGCGCGAGCATCCCGAAGTTGCGCTGCTGCTCGGGGCTGACCACCCCGGGCGCCATGCTCGGCGGGAACTGGCCATGCGGGTACTGGTTCGGCTGCTGGGGGTTCTGGGTCATCGCTCTCTCCTCGGTGGTGGGGACGTCTCTACTGTCCAACGCACGCCATCCCGCCGACCATCCCGCCGGCCACCGAGCCGAAGGGGGCTGTCCCCCTTCGTCCGCCACGCCGGTTGGTCTCGAGGCTCCTCGCTGCGCTCGTCGCGCCTCGACCAGCAACTAAGGGGTCGAGGTGCGAGCCTGCGAGCCTGGAGGCCGCCGAGCCCACCCGTGACTAGGGTGTGCCGGGTGGAGGGCTATGTCGTCGTCGCCGGGACGCTGCTCGCGGGCATCGTCCTCGTTGTCGCGGCGTACACCGCCCGTCGCCTCCTCGCCCCCGCCGCGCCGACCCGCCCCAAGCTCGCGACCTACGAGTCCGGCGTCGACCCCGTCGGTGACGGCTGGTCCCAGGCCCAGGTGCGTTACCTCGCGTACGCCTACCTCTACGTGATCTTCGCCGTCGACGCGGTCTACCTCTTCCCGTGGGCGCTTGTCCTGCGCAGCGACCTCGGCGTCGCGAGCCTCGTCGAGGTCGCGATCTTCATCGGGATCGTCCTCGTCGGCCTGCTCCACGCCGCCCGCCGCGGCCTGCTGAGGTGGGTGTGATGACCGACCTGCCCACCCCCAGGCTCCGCGACCCCCGCATGGGCGTCGTCGGCGGCCACGCGCCCCGCCCGATGAAGGTCGTCCTCGGCTGGGGTCGCCGCTACAGCCTGTGGGTCTTCAACTTCGGGCTCGCGTGCTGCGCCATCGAGTTCATCGCCGCGTCGATGTCCCGGCACGACTTCATGCGGCTCGGCGTCATCCCCTTCGCCCCCGGCCCGCGGCAGGCCGACCTTATGGTCGTCTCCGGCACGGTCACCGACAAGATGGCGCCCTCGGTCCGGCGGCTCTACGACCAGATGCCCGAGCCGAAGTACGTCATCTCCTTCGGTGCCTGCTCCAACTCCGGCGGCCCGTACTGGGACAGTTACTCGGTGACGAAGGGCGTTGACCAGATCATCCCCGTCGACGTCTACGTGCCCGGCTGCCCGCCGAGGCCCGAGGCGCTGCTCCACGGGATCATGAAGCTCCAGGAGCGCATCGCCGCCGAGTCCCTGACGACCGAAGGGATGCGCCGCCGCTACGCCGGGCACCGCACCGCAGAGTCGGCCGAGGTGCAGCGCGACCTCGTCGCGCCGCCGGCCGAGGGGCGGAGGAAGCGTGCCTGAGGAGCGGCTGACTGCGACCCCCGACGAGTGGGTGCGGGCGGTGACCGACGCCCGCGACCGGGGGTACGTCTTCTTCGACTGGCTCAGCGCGGTCGACGAGACGGACGCTGCGCAGGACCCGGGGATCGAGGTGGTGTGCCACCTGCTCGACCCCGGGGCGTCTCGAGGCTCGTCGCAGAGCTCCTCACACCTCGACGATCATGTGGTGGTCGAGGTGCAGAGGCCGTCCGCGGCCGAGGCCTCGAGACCGGTGGAGGGCGAGCTGCGGACGATGCTGCTGCGCACCCGCGTGCCGGAGGGGGAGTCGCTGGCGAGCATCACCGGGGTCTTCGCGGGCGCCGCGTGGCACGAGCGCGAGACCTACGAGATGTTCGGCCTGGCCTTCGACGGGTTCACCGACTCCTCCGGTCTCGGCCTGCGCCCGCTCCTGCTGCCCGTGGGCTTCGAGGGCACCCCGCTGCGCAAGTCCTTCGTCCTCGCCTCCCGCGCGACCAAGCCCTGGCCCGGCGGCAAGGAGCCCGGCGAGGGCCACTCGGCGAAGTCGCCCAGCCGGCGCCGCGTCTCCGCGCCCGGCGTGCCCGGGCCGGAGTGGGGGCAGTCATGACTCCCTTCGAGACGGTCGCCACTG
>JBHWMJ010000108.1:0-2981 GCA_043423105.1 Marihabitans sp. | reverse complement strand
CCTGTATGTGCTGCTCGGGGTGGACCTCGGCGGCGTACGACGCGACAGTGCTCAGCATGGGGGCCATGCTACCCGCGGCAGTGATCGCGGAGGCAGCAGCAGGCGACATCGCCGCTGGTCGCCGCCGCCATGCACAGGCTTCGTGCACACCGTTGTGCACGACCACGAGGTTGGGCCGCTCGGCCTGTGGAGAACCTGGGGTCGTGGTCCGCTCGGCGCAAGGACTCCGGAGCTGGTTGAACGCGGCAGTGCGAGCGGGTAGACATCATCTGCACCCAGCCGCGTCGCACCGCATGGTGCGGCCGGCAGCACGGGTCGTGGGGATAACGGATCTGCACCGGCGCGCGAGCGCGACGGCAGCCTTCGGGCTGACGGGTGACCGCAGGGACGGACCCTCACACCCGAGGCAGTGCCGTCCGGCGCACCTGCGTCGTCGTTCGTCACCGCGGAGCACCGCGACTGACGGCCTGCCGCGCGCGCAAGGGCCCCTCCGGTTGGCCGGAGGGGCCCTTCGCCCGTCGTCGCTCGTACGGTCAGCGGGTGTGGCCCTCGCCCTCGACGACCCACTTCGTCGTCGTCAGCTCGGGCAGCGCCATGGGGCCGCGGGCGTGCAGCTTCTGCGTCGAGATGCCGATCTCCGCCCCGAAGCCGAACTCGCCGCCGTCGGTGAAGCGCGTGCTCGCGTTGACGAGCACGGCGGCGGCGTCGACCTCGGCAACCCAGCGCCGCGTCGCCGTGCGGTCCTGGCTGACGATCGACTCGCTGTGGCCGGTGCCGTAGCGGTCGACATGCTCCAGCGCGGCGTCGAGGTCGTCGACGACGGCGACGCTCATCTCCAGGCCGTGGTACTCGGCCGCGTAGTCCTCGTCCGTCGCCGGCTCCGTGGCCACGTCACCGGCGAGCTCGGCGGTCGTGGCGTCGACGTGCAGGCGCACGCCGGCGTCGGCGAGCTCACGCAGGGTCGCCGGCAGGAAGTCCGCCGCGACGTCCCGGTGGACGAGGAGGGACTCTGCGGCGTTGCACACGCTCGGCCGGTGGGTCTTGGCGTTGAGGGTGATCCGCCGGGCCATGTCGAGGTCGGCGGCACGGTCGACGTAGACGTGGCAGTTGCCGATACCGGTCTCGATCACCGGGACCGTCGAGCCGAGGACGACCGACTGGATCAGGCCCGCTCCCCCACGCGGGATGAGCAGGTCCACCAGGCCACGCGCCGTCATGAGCGCCGTGACGGTGCCGTGCCCACCCTCGAGGAGCTGGACGGCGTCCACCGGCAGCCCGGCCTCAGTGAGCGCCTCGCGCATCACGTCGACGAGCACCCGGTTGCTGCTGGCTGCGGCGCTGCCGCCACGCAGGATGACGGCGTTGCCGGACTTCAGGCCGAGCCCGGCGGCATCAACGGTGACGTTGGGGCGGGCCTCGTAGATCATCCCGACGACGCCCATGGGCACCCGGACCTCACGGATCTGCATGCCGTTGGCCAGGGTCGAGCCCCGCACGACCTCGCCGACGGGGTCGGGCAGCCCGGCGACGTCGCGGAGGGCCTGCGCGATGGCCCGCACCCTCCCTTCGTCGAGCCGCAGGCGGTCCTGGAGGCTCTCGGCCATCCCGGACGCCTGGCCACGGGCGATGTCCTCGTGGTTGGCCTCGACGACCCTCGGCACGGCGGCGTCGAGGGCGTCGGCGAGCGCGAGGAGCGCAGAGTCCTTCTCGGCGCGGGTGAGCAGGGCGAGCTGGCGGGCTGCTGCCCGGGCGCGGGTGGCGAGCTCACGGACGAGCTCGACGTCCTGCTCGCTGGCCGGGGCGGGGCCGGTCGTCGTGGCGGTCATGCCCCAAATCTAGGCGACGACGAGGTCAGGCCCGCGGGTCGTCCCGCTCCGCGGGAGAGGGCGAAGGGGCCCGATCAGCCGGCGGGATCGGCTCCCCGGCTCGAGGGTGGCCGGGCGGGAAGCACTGGATGACGCTCGGGTCCAGCGGCCGGTGCTCGACGTCTGCCTGCTGGCGCTTGCGCACGATGGCGGCGATGACCACCCCGACGGCGAGGAGCACGAGGAGTGCGGCGACGATGGCGACGACGACGAGCAGCTGCGAGCTCATGGATCTCCTCGGGCGTGCGGCGGACGAGATACCAGAGTGCTCGCATCCGGGGCACAATGCCCGGGTGAGCACGACGATTCTCTCGATCCAGTCATCCGTCGCCTACGGCCACGTCGGGAACTCCGCGTCTGTCTTCCCCATGCAGCGGCTCGGGGTCGAGGTCTGGCCGGTGAGCACCGTCCTCTTCTCCAACCACACCGGCTACGGCGAGTGGCGCGGTCCGCTCGTGGCGCCGGACGACGTCCGTGACGTCATCACCGGCATCGGTGAGCGCGGCGCCTTCCCCGAGGTCGACGCGGTCCTCTCGGGCTACCAGGGCGGCACCCAGATCGGCGACGTCATCCTCGACGCGGTCGCGCAGGTCAAGGCGGCGAACCCGTCGGCGATCTACGCGTGCGACCCGGTCATGGGCAACGCCAAGAGCGGCTGCTTCGTCCACCCCGACATCCCGGTGCTGCTCCGCGAGCGGGTCGTCCCCAAGGCTGACCTCATCACCCCGAACCAGTTCGAGCTCGGCTTCCTCACCGGCACCGAGCCCGCGGACCTCGAGTCGACGCTCGCTGCCGTGGACGCGGCTCGCGCGATGGGTCCGTCCACCGTGCTCGTCACCTCGGTGCTCCAGCCCGACCGCCCGGCCGACACGATCGAGATGCTGGCCGTCCACGGCGACGGGGCCTGGATCGTGCGCACCGAGCACCTGCCGATCAAGTGCAACGGCTCGGGCGACGTCACGGCGGCGCTCTTCACCACGCACCTCCTCCAGTCCGGGGGCGACGCCGCGCTGGCCTTGGGCCGTACCGCGAGCAGCGTGTGGGACCTCGTCAAGCGCACCCTCGACTCCGGGCGTCGCGAGCTCCAGCTCGTCCAGAGCCAGGAGGAGATCGCGC
>JBHWMJ010000100.1:0-4638 GCA_043423105.1 Marihabitans sp. | reverse complement strand
GAGATCGACCAGCGCTGCTTGGCGATGCCGCCCTCCCACATGAGGTCGACGATGAGCTTGAGCTCGTGGAGCACCTCGAAGTAGGCGATCTCCGGCTGGTAGCCCGCCTCGGTGAGGGTCTCGAAGCCGGCCTGGACGAGGTGGCTCATGCCACCGCAGAGGACAGCCTGCTCGCCGAAGAGGTCAGTCTCCGTCTCCTCGGTGAAGGTCGTCTTGATGACGCCGGCGCGGGTGCCGCCGATGCCCTTGGCGTAGGACTTCGCGAGCTCCCAGGCGCTGCCCGAGGCGTCCTGCTCGACGGCGATGATGTCCGGGATGCCGCGGCCGGCGACGTACTCACGGCGCACCGTGTGGCCGGGCGCCTTCGGAGCGACGAGGATGACGTCGACACCCTTCGGCGGCTGGATGTAGCCGAAGCGGATGTTGAAGCCGTGGCCGAAGACGAGCGCGTCGCCCTCGGTGAGGACCGGCTCGATGTCCTCGGCGTAGAGGTGCCGCTGCACCTGGTCCGGGGCGAGGATGACGATGACGTCGGCCTCCTCCGCGGCCTCGCGCGGGGTGAGCACCCGCAGGCCCTCGTCCTCAGCCTTGGGGCGGCTCTTGCTGCCCTCCTTGAGGCCGACGCGGACATCGACACCGGAGTCACGCAGGTTGAGCGCGTGGGCGTGCCCCTGGGAGCCATAGCCGATGACGGCCACCTTGCGTCCCTGGATGATCGCCAGGTCGGCGTCGTCGTCGTAGAACATCTCGGCCATCGTGGGCCTCTCCTTCGGTTGAGGGTGGTGCGGCGTGCTGGGTGGTTGAGGTGGTGGGCGAAGGGGGCAGCGCCCCCGTCCTGGTCGGCGGCTAGTGCCGGCCGCCCCGGTCGGTGATGGAGCGTCCGCCCCGGCTGATCGCGACCATGCCGGACTTGACGATCTCCTTGACACCGTAGGGCTCGAGGATCTCGAGCATCGCCCGGTGCTTGTCGGCGTTGCCGGTGGACTCGATCGTGACGGAGTCCGCGGTGACGTCGAGCATCCGGGCCTTGAAGAGCTGGACGGTCTCGAGGATGGCCCCGCGGGTGCCCGCGTCGGCGCGGACCTTGACGAGGAGCAGCTCACGGTCGACCGAGGTCAGCGGGTCGAGCTCGACGACCTTGAGCACCTCGACGAGCTTGTTGAGCTGCTTGGTGACCTGCTCGAGCGGCAGCTTCTCGACCTCGACGACGACCGTCATGCGGGAGACGTCCGGCTGCTCGGTCGGGCCGACGGCGAGGCTGTCGATGTTGAACCCGCGGCGGGAGAAGAGCGCGGAGATGCGCGCCAGGACGCCGGGGCGGTCCTGGACGAGCACGGAGAGGGTGTGCCGGCTGCTCATCGTCCTCAGTTCCCCTCGTCCTCGCCGCTGTGGTCGGCGTCCTCGTTCTGCTCGAGCGCCTCGGACTCCTCGCGGTCCCACTGGGGCGCGGCGTCGCGGGCGATCTGGATAGCGTCGTTGCTCACGCCGGCCGGGACCATGGGCCAGACCATGGCGTCGCGCTCGACGACGAAGTCGATGACGACCGGCCGGTCGTTGATCTCCATCGCCTGACGGATCGTCGCCTCGACGTCCTCGGGGCGCTCGCAGCGCAGCCCGACGCAGCCGTAGGCGTCGGCGAGCTTGACGAAGTCGGGGATCCGGCTGCCGACCGAGGTGTGCAGGTCGGTGTTGGAGTAGCGCTCGTTGTAGAAGAGCGACTGCCACTGGCGGACCATGCCGAGGCTGGAGTTGTTGATCACCGCGACCTTGATCGGGATGTCGTTGATGACACAGGTGGCGAGCTCCTGGTTGGTCATCTGGAAGCAGCCGTCGCCGTCGATCGCCCAGACGACCCGGTCCGGCTCGCCGACCTTGGCACCCATGGCGGCGGGCACGGAGTAGCCCATCGTGCCGGCGCCGCCGGAGTTGAGCCACGAGTTCGGCCGCTGGTAGCCGATGAACTGGGCCGCCCACATCTGGTGCTGCCCGACGCCCGCGGCGTAGATCGCCTCGGGCCCGGCGATCTCGCCGAGCTTCTCCAGGACGTACTGCGGCGCGAGCGCCTCGGGGTCCTCACTCGCGGTGTAGCCGACCGGGTAGGTCTGCGCCCATCCCTTCGTCCGGGTCACCCAGGCGTCATAGTCGCCACGACGGGCGTCCGGAGCGCTGACCGCCGCGGTGAGCTCGCGGATGATCGCCTTGGCGTCACCGACGATCGGCACGTCGGCGACGCGGTTCTTCGAGATCTCGGCCGGGTCGATGTCGGCGTGGATGACCTTCGCGTCCGGCGCGAAGGAGCTGAGCTGGCCGGTCACACGGTCGTCGAAGCGGGCACCGAGGGCGATGATCAGGTCGCTGCGCTGCAGGGCGGTGACGGCTGCGACGGAGCCGTGCATCCCGGGCATGCCGAGGTGCAGCGGGTGGTCGTCGGGGAAGGCTCCGCGGGCCATGAGGGTGGTGACGACGGGGATCCCCGTCGCCTCGACGAGCGCGCAGAGCTCCTCGTGGGCACCGGAGCGGATGACCCCGCCGCCGACGTAGAGGACGGGCTGGCGGCTCTTCGCCATGAGCTTGGCCGCCTCGCGGATCTGCTTGGCGTGCGGCTTGGTCACCGGGTGGTAGCCCGGCAGGTCGATCCGCGGCGGCCAGCTGAAGGTGGTCTTCGCCTGGAGCGCGTCCTTGGCGATGTCGACGAGGACAGGGCCGGGGCGACCCGTCGAGGCGATGTGGAATGCCTCGGCGACGACCCGCGGGATGTCGGCCGGGTCGGTGACGAGGTAGTTGTGCTTCGTGATCGGCATCGTGATGCCTCGGATGTCCGCCTCCTGGAAGGCGTCGGTGCCGATGGCGGCCGAGGAGACCTGCCCGGTGATGGCGACCATGGGCACGGAGTCCATGTGCGCGTCGGCGATCGCGGTGACGAGGTTCGTCGCGCCGGGGCCGGAGGTCGCCATGCACACGCCGACCCGGCCGGTGGCGCTGGCGTAACCCTCGGCGGCGTGCCCGGCGCCCTGCTCGTGCCGCACGAGGATGTGCCGCACCTTGACCGAGTCCATGAGCGGGTCGTAGGCCGGCAGGATCGCCCCGCCGGGGATGCCGAAGACGACGTCGCAGCCGACCGACTCCAGCGCCAGGACGAGGCTCTGCGCCCCCGTCACCTCGGCGGGGGGCTGGGGGGCCTGCGCCTGCCGGGCCATGCTGGCCGGGCTCGGCGCCGGCCGCGGCGCGGCCGACTGCTCGCTCACGGTGTCGCTCACGACTGACTCCACTTCTGTCCGACTGGTAGGTCCATCATCCGCCCCATGAAAAAGCCCTTCAGTCCCGGGGTTGGACGTGAAGGGCGCGCGCTGCGAGGTGAGCGGTGTCGCTCAGGCAGCGCGCCAGGGAACTACGAGGAGGAGGGCCATGCGAGAACTCTCGCCCGCCCCCGTCGGCGTGTCAATAAATGAGACGACGACATCCGACATGCGAGACGCTGGCGGTGTGACAGCCGACCCGGACGCCGAAGGTCAGGGCGTCCGGAGGTCGACCAGCGTCGCCTGCCCGTAGTCGAGGTCGGACCAGTGGCCCTGGTACCTCAGGACCGCCGCGGCCCCGGGAGGGAAGCCGTGCGACAGCTGCTCGTGGGCGGCGTCGTTACCGTCGCCATCGGCGAGCAGGCTCACCGCGGCCGGGATCGATGGGGCGTGCCCCACGACGAGCACGACGTCGGCGTCCACGGTCGCCTCGCGCAGCACCTGGAGGACGTCGGACTCGGCTCCGTTGTAGAGCGTCCGCTCCACCTGGATCTCGGCCTCCGAGCACCCGCCGCACGCCAGCCCCTCGACGGTCTGGACGGCCCGGGTCGCCGAGGAGGTGATGACCTCGTCGCAGCCCATCCCCTGGTCGTGCAGCCACCGGCCGAAGGTCTCGGCGTCCTGCTGCCCCGTCTCGGTGAGCTCGCGGTCGTGGTCGCCGCCGCCCGGCGGGGCGGTAGCCGCCTCTGCATGACGCACCAGCACGATCGTCCTCGGCTCTGCTGCACGGGTCATGCCTCAGTCTCGCCCCACGAAGGGGTCTGGCGCCAGGGGTCGTAATGTTCCCAGCGTTCGGCCCGGCAGAGAGGTAGCGTCGGCGTCAGGGTGGGCACCGGCCCGCCACCAGCACCCGGCACGCCCGGGCCTCGACGAGGAGGACGCATGTCAGAGATCGACCAGCTGCTCCAGCAGCTCCCCACCGACGCGATCGCCGCACGGCTCGGCGAGGACCCCGCCTCCGTGGAGTCCGCTGCCCGTGCCGCCCTGCCCGCTCTCTTCGGTGGCCTCCAGGCCAACGCCGCCGACCCGGCCGGTGAGGTCTCGATCCTCGAGGCGCTGCAGCAGCACGACCCCTCCCTCGTCCAGGGCGGCATCAACCTCGACGAGGTCGACACCCGCGACGGCGAGGCGATCACCCACCACATCTTCGGTCCGCAGGAGGACGAGATCGTCAACCGTCTCGGTGGCGCCGGCGGTGGAGCGGGCTCGGCCCTCGTGAAAAAGCTCCTGCCGATCCTGGCGCCGATCGTCCTGTCCTACCTCATGGGCAAGATGCAGGGCGGCGGGGGCGCGGCCTTCCCCGGCCCGTCGACCGGCGGCCAGGGCGCCCGCGAGGGACTTA
>JBHWMJ010000097.1:0-6025 GCA_043423105.1 Marihabitans sp. | reverse complement strand
CCGTCGAGGCAGCGTCCGGCGGCCCGGTCGACGAAGGGGGTGTGGGCGCTGGCACCGGAGCACGCGCCGGGGGCCTCAAGGGCGGGGTGGGCACGGCGAGCGCCGTGCTCCCGGACGGCACGACGGTCGGGGCTCTCGTCGTCGCCAACGCCGTCGGCTCACCCCTGGCTCCCGTCGGCACGCTGCTGGCCGCTCCCCTGCTCACCGAGGACGAGCGCGCCACGATGCCTTCGCCGGACCCGGAGAAGGTCGCGAGCTACTGGGCGGCTCGGGACGCCGAGGTCGAGGTCCTGCGTGCGGGCACCGCGACGACGATCGGGGTGGTCGCGACCGACACGACGCTCGACAAGGCGGGCAGCGCGATGCTCGCCCGCGTTGCCCACGACGGGCTGGCCCGTGCCCTCTCCCCGGTGCACACCGCCTTCGACGGCGACACGATCTTCGCCCTTGCGACCAGGGCGCGGCCGGCGCTCGACCCCTTCGCCCTCGTCGCGCTCCAGACCGAGGCCGCCCGCTGCGTCAGCCGAGCCATCGCGCACGCGATGCTCGCGGCGACGACCGTCGACCGCACGGCCGATGGCGGAGCGCTCCTGCCCTCCTACCGCGACGCACTCACCCGCCCCTGACGACGGGGAAGGGGGGTCAGCCGCCGACGGAGTAGTTCGGCGCCTCGACGATGCCCTGGAGGTTGTGCGGGTGGCTCTCCTTGAGCGAGGCCGAGGTGATCCGGACGAACCGGCCCTTCTCCTGGAGCTCGGGGATGGTCCGCGCGCCGACATAGAACATCGACTGGCGCAGCCCGCCGACCATCTGGTGCGTCACCGCCGAGAGCGAACCACGGTAGGCCACACGACCCTCGACACCCTCGGGCACGATCTGGTCGTCGCTCTCGACCTCGGCCTGGAAGTATCGGTCCTTGGAGTAGGACTTCTTGCCGCGAGAGCTCATCGCGCCCAGCGAGCCCATGCCGCGGTATGCCTTGAACTGCTTGCCGTTGACGAAGATCAGCTCGCCGGGGCTCTCCTCGCAGCCGGCGAGCAACGAGCCGACCATGACGGCCTCGGCGCCGGCGACGATGGCCTTGGCGATCTCGCCGCTGTGCTGCATGCCGCCGTCGGCGATGACGGGCACGCCCGCCGGGCGGCAGGCCAGCGAGGCGTCGTAGACGGCGGTGATCTGCGGGGCCCCGACGCCGGTGACGATGCGGGTCGTGCAGATCGAGCCTGGGCCGACCCCGACCTTGACCGCGTCGACGCCCGCGTCGACGAAGGCCTGGGCGCCGTCGGTCGTCGCGACGTTACCGCCGATGACCTGGACGTGCCGGGTGGCCGGGTCGCTCTTGAGTCGCTGGACCATCTCGAGGAGCATCCGGACGTGACCGTGCGCGGTGTCGGCGACGAGCACGTCGACGCCGGCGTCGATGAGGGTGGTGGCCCGCTCCCAGGCGTCGCCGTAGTAGCCGATCGCCGCACCGACGAGGAGTCGTCCCTGGCCGTCCTTGCTCGCGTTGGGGAACTGCTCGCTCTTGACGAAGTCCTTGACCGTGATGAGGCCGGCGAGCTTGCCGTCGTCGTCGACGATCGGGAGCCGCTCGCGCTTGTGCTGGCGCAGCAGGCTCGTCGCGTCCTCCCGGCTGATGCCGACCGGTGCCGTGATGAGCGGCATCGGCGTCATCATGTCGCGGACCTTCGTCGTCGCCCACTCCTTGACGGGGGTGAAGCGCAGGTCGCGGTTGGTGATGATGCCGACGAGGGTGCCGTCCTCGGTGACGACGGGCAGGCCGGAGACCCGGTACTCGCCGCAGCGGTTGTCGAGGTCCTCGAGCGTGGCGTCCGGGCCGATGGTGATCGGGTTCGTCACCATGCCGGTCTGGGTCCGCTTGACGAGGTCGACCTGGTAGGCCTGGTCCTGGATCGCGAGGTTGCGGTGCAGCACGCCGATGCCGCCCTGGCGGGCCATGGCGATCGCCATCCGCGACTCGGTGACGGTGTCCATCGCCGCGGAGACGAGCGGGGTGCGCAGGGTGATCTCGCGGGTGAGCCGGGTCGTCGTGTCGAGGTCGTTCGGTGCGAGCTCGCTGTAGCCGGGCAGCAGGAGCACGTCGTCGTAGGTGAGACCGACCTTGGCGAAGGGGTCGTGCTGGCCGGTCGTGCCGTGGGAGTCGGAGGAGGAGCCGAGAGCCATTGACCCATCGTAGGTCGCCCGCACGGTGGCCCTCACCCCTCCCGCGCGCCGAGGACGTGACCCACGCAGCTCGAGATGACCATCTCTTGACCAATGCCCGGCGAATTTGACCAAGTCCTGACGGTTCGAGGGTGTCGCCCCGGTAAGAGCGTTTCGTAGCGTCCTGCCCAACAGGGAGGAGCCGGACGCGAGCGTCCGGGATCCGGCGCACCTCATGCCTGACGAGGGGGACGACTCATGGCTGATCTGGGACACCTGCCGGGACCGGTGGCCGACCTCTGGGAGTGGCAGTACCAGGGCCGCTGCCGCTCGAGCGACACCGAGGCCTTCTACCACCCCGAGGGCGAGCGTGGCGCTGCCCGCCGGCTGCGGGTCGCTGCCGCGAAGGAGATCTGCTCGACCTGCCCTGTCCTGCTCCGCTGCCGTGAGCACGCCCTCGCCACGCGTGAGGCCTTCGGTGTCTGGGGCGGGCTCTCCGAGGACGAGCGCGACGAGATGCTCGCCGCCCGCACCGAGCTCGCCGGCTGACCCGGCACCCGTACCCTGACCGGGTGAACGAGCCCGACGAGGTCTACATCAAGGACGAGTCCATCCGGCTCGGCCAGCTGCTCAAGCTCGCCGGGCTCGTCGAGGACGGCGTCGTGGCGCGCGAGGTGATCCAGGGGGGCCAGGTCACCGTCGACGGCGAGGTCGACACCCGACGGGGAGCACAGATCCGCCCGGGCCAGCTCGTCGCCCTTGGGGGGCAGGAGGTCGTCGTCGTCCAGGGCGAGCCGGAGATCGACGTCCCCTGGTAGCGCAGTCCCTGCAGGTCAGTCGCGCAGCATCCAGTCCAGGCAGGCAGCGACGTGCAGCGCCGTGGTGTCGTGCATCGGTACCGGGCAGTCGTCCGCCTCGAGGAGCAGCCCGAGCTCGGTCCCGGCGAGGACGACACCCTCGGCCCCGCGGTCCACCAGCCCCTGCATCACCTGGCGGAACCGCTTGCGGGACGCGTCGTTGATCACCCCGTGGACGAGCTCGTCGTAGATCATCGCGTCGACCTCGGGACGCTCGTCATCGGTCGGGAGGATGACCTCGAGGCCCCGCTCCCGCAGCGGCCCGGTGTAGAAGTCGGCGTTCATCGTCGTCGCGGTCGCGAGCAGCCCCACCGTCGTCTGGCGAGACGCCTCGACGTGCTCGGCGGCGACCTTCGCGATGTGGAGGAAGGGGATGTCGACGCTCTGCGCGACCTCCTCGGCCACGGCGTGCATCGTGTTCGCCGCGATGATGAAACCGTCGGCGCCACCGGCCTCGAGGGACCGTGCCGCCTGGACCAGCTGCTCAGCCATGGTTCCCCACTCGCCGGCGTCCTCCGCCTCGGTCACCGGCGCGAAGTCGACGCTGTGCAGGAGCACCCGCGCGCTGTGCAAGCCGCCCAGGCGCGACTCCACCCCTTCGTTGAGGAGCCGGTAGTACTCGGCCGTCGCCGACCAGCCCATGCCACCGATGACACCGAGGAGCTTCATGGCGGCAACCCTAGTGCGCCGGGCGGTTCGGTGTCCGCCAGGTGTACACCTGCGCGGAACGGACGGCCGGGCACCTAGGCTCGGCTGCGTGAAGGCCCTGCTGCTTGAGAACATCCATGAGTGCGCCGCCGAGGCTCTGACCCAGGCTGGCTTCGACGTCGAGACCCGCAAGGGTGCCCTCGACGAGAGCGAGCTCATCACCGCCCTCGACGGTGTCGACCTGCTCGGCATCCGGTCCAAGACCAACGTCACCTCCGAGGTGCTCCGGGCCCGCCCCGAGCTCCAGGCCATCGGCGCCTTCTGCATCGGCACGAACCAGATCGACCTCGACGCCGCCGCGCAGGTCGGCACGGTCGTCTTCAACGCGCCGTTCTCCAACACCCGCTCGGTCGTCGAGCTCGCCATGGCCGAGATCATCGCCATGGCCCGTCACCTCACCGACAAGAACGCCGCTCTCCACGCGGGCGTCTGGGACAAGTCGGCGAAGGGGGCGCACGAGGTCCGTGGCCGCACGCTCGGCATCGTCGGCTACGGGAACATCGGCAGCCAGCTGTCGGTCATCGCCGAGGCCTTCGGCATGCGGGTGTCGTACTACGACGTCGAGGACAAGCTGCCCCTCGGCAACGCCCGGCGCTGCGACACCCTCGAGGAGCTCATCACCTCGTGCGAGACGATCTCGCTGCACGTCGACGGGCGGTCCGGCAACGCCGGGGTCTTCGGGCCCGAGCAGTTCGCCCTGATGAAGCCCCGCAGCCTCTTCCTCAACCTCTCCCGCGGCTTCGTCGTCGACCTCGAGTCGCTGCGCGACCACCTCGTGAGCGGGCACATCGCTGGCGCCGCCGTCGACGTCTTCCCCGAGGAGCCGAAGTCCGCTGGCGACCCCTTCGTGTCGGTCCTCCAGGGGCTGCCCAACGTCATCCTCACCCCCCACGTCGGCGGGTCGACCGAGGAGGCGCAGTACGACATCGGCCGCTACGTCAGCGGCAAGCTCCGCGAGTACGCCCAGACGGGCGCGACGACGATGTCGGTCAACGTCCCCGCGGTCTCGCTGAGCCAGTCCCCCGGCGACACCCGGATCCTCCACCTGCACCGCAACGTCCCCGGCGTCCTCGCCCGGGTCAACACGCTGCTCTCCGAGGGCGGGGCGAACATCGACAGCCAGCACCTCTCGACCAAGGGCGAGTACGGCTACGCGGTCACCGACCTCAACGGGTCCCTCTCCCCCGACGTCGAGCAGCGGCTGCGCGACATGGACGAGACCGTCGAGGTCCGGGTCATCACGTCCTGACCCGGGCCTAGGCTCGGCGGCATGATCGCCGCCTTCTCCATCTCCCCCACCGCCGCCGCCGACGACACCGGGTCGGTGAGCGAGGCCGTCGCTCGCGCCGTCCGGGTGGTCCGCGAGTCCGGTCTGCCCTGCGAGACCAACGCGATGTTCACCAACGTCGAAGGCGAGTGGGACGAGGTCATGGCCGTCGTCAAGGCCGCCGTCGAGGCGGTCGCCGAGATCTCGCCACGCGTCGGGCTCGTCCTCAAGGCCGACATCCGGCCCGGCTTCGAGGGCCAGCTCACGGCGAAGGTCGAGCGCATCGAGGACGCGCTGCGCGACCAGTGAGCGTGCACGGATCGCAGCCCTGACGTCATCGGCACGCATATCCGTGCCGATGACCTCCAGAGCACCAGACCTGCACACCGGGGACGCGACGAAGGGGCGACCCGGCCCTACCGGTCCCGCAGGTCGTCGAGGTCGTCGGTGCGGGCGACCCAGCGCGATCCCACCCAGGCAGCGGCGAAGGGAGCAAGGGCCAGGAGCACGAGGAGCGGCAGGACGTAGCCCCAGGAGATCTCCACGAGCTCCGGGCGGCCGGAGATCAGGGCCGTCGCCACCGGGACGGCCAGGCCGCGCAGGAGCGCCAGTGGACCCATGACCGCCGCCGGCAGGCCCGCGGCACCTCGGGGGACCTCGACCAGATCCGCACCTCGTCCATCCCGGCGTCCGTGAGCTCGAAGACGGTGCGCTCAGGGCCGCCCTCCTGCTCGGTCGCCGCCGGCCGGACCCACCCCTTGTCGACAAGCCTCCCCAGGGCCCCGTACACCTGGCCGAAGGCCATCGGCCGGGCCGAGGGGAAGACCTCGTCGTGCCGACGCTTGAGGTCGTACCCGTGCTGCTGCCCCCTGCGCAGCAGCCCCATGAGTACGTGCCCCGTCGTCATGTCGGCACTATTCACCATGTGAGTAGTTGTCGTCAAGGGCCTTACGGCGACATGACGAGGGGTCCGACCCACCAGTTGGTGGGTCGGACCCCTACGAGGCTCGTTCCTCGCACCTCGGACTTT
>JBHWMJ010000096.1:0-4748 GCA_043423105.1 Marihabitans sp. | reverse complement strand
TGGCGAGAAGACCGAGGGGGAGTCCTCGGACGAGAGCGCCGGCTTCGTCCTGTCGAACCAGGACGAGGACGACGCCCCGGCGCAGCAGGTCGTCACGGCCGGTGCCACGGCCGACCCGGTCAAGGACTATCTCAAGCAGATCGGCAAGGTCGCCCTGCTCAACGCCGAGCAGGAGGTCGAGCTCGCCAAGCGGATCGAGGCCGGTCTCTTCGCCGAGGAGAAGCTCGGCTCCGGCGAGAAGTTCGACGCCAAGCTCAAGCGAGAGCTGTGGTGGATCGCCCAGGACGGCAAGAACGCCAAGAACCACCTCCTCGAGGCCAACTTGCGGCTCGTCGTCTCGCTCGCGAAGCGTTACACCGGTCGCGGGATGCTCTTCCTCGACCTCATCCAGGAGGGCAACCTCGGTCTCATCCGTGCGGTCGAGAAGTTCGACTACACCAAGGGCTACAAGTTCTCGACGTACGCGACGTGGTGGATCCGCCAGGCGATCACCCGCGCGATGGCCGACCAGGCGCGCACCATCCGCATCCCCGTGCACATGGTCGAGGTCATCAACAAGCTCGCCCGCGTGCAGCGGCAGATGCTCCAGGACCTCGGCCGCGAGCCGACGCCCGAGGAGCTCGCCAAGGAGCTCGACATGACCCCGGAGAAGGTCGTCGAGGTCCAGAAGTACGGCCGCGAGCCGATCTCGCTGCACACACCGCTCGGTGAGGACGGCGACTCCGAGTTCGGTGACCTCATCGAGGACTCCGAGGCGGTCGTGCCGGCCGATGCCGTGTCCTTCACCCTCCTCCAGGAGCAGCTGCACAGCGTGCTCGACACGCTCTCCGAGCGTGAGGCCGGCGTGGTCTCGATGCGTTTCGGCCTGACCGACGGTCAGCCCAAGACACTCGACGAGATCGGCAAGGTCTACGGCGTGACCCGCGAGCGGATCCGTCAGATCGAGTCCAAGACGATGAGCAAGCTGCGTCACCCGAGCCGTTCGCAGGTCCTTCGCGACTACCTCGACTGACGAGCAGCGACCTCCACGACGCCCCGCCGGAACTCCCGGCGGGGCGTCGCGCGTTCAGCGTCGCAGGAGCGAGCGGACCGACCCGATGAGCCGCCCGGGCAGGCCAGCCCACCAGCGCACCGCACTGCCCGGCAGCAGCGCCGTGCGGACCCGTTGGCCGCCGGCACGCGAGCGGTGCACGCTCGCGAGCAGGTCGTCGACGTCGGCGCGGACCTGCGCCGCCTCGGCCGAGTCGGGTGCGGCCTCAGGCGGCGCGTACCTCGCCCGCTCGAGGGTCCCCACGACCCGACGGAGCTGGTCCTGGCCCCGGGCGCCCGTGCGCCGGGCGAGATGTTGCCCGGTGGCACGAGGCGTCGCCCCGGACGGTGCCTCGATCCCGAGGTCCTGGAGGTCCGTCAGCAGCCGGCACCAGTCCGCCTCCACCTGCTCGGACGGCGTGCCGCGGGTGCGCCGTGAACGCTCCCGGAGCACGAGCGCGGTGAGGGGCAGGACGGCCAGGAGCGCCGCGACGGCGAGCAGCCACAGGAGCGGGCGCAGCCAGTTTGTGGTCGCCGCCGTGCTCGCCGTCGGGTCGTCCTGGGTTGTCTCGTCGGTCGGCGCGGTGGTGCTCGACGTCGTCGAGCTCGTCGTCGTGGTCTCGGTGGTCTCCTGCTGCTCGATCGAGTAGCCCGGCACCGCAGCGGCCCGCGCACCGGGCGTCGGCTCGAAGCGCAGCCACCCCACGCCGTCGAGGTAGAGCTCGGGCCAGGCGTGGGCGTCGGCGGCACGGACGACCCGCTCGGCCTCCTCACCGGTGCCCTGCGCCGTCCCGGGGAGGAAGCCGACGACGAAGCGTGCCGGGATGCCCCGCACGCGCGCCAGGTGCACCATCGTCGCGGCGAACTGCTGGCAGTACCCCTGCCGGGTCCGCAGGAAGTGACTCACCGGGTGCTCGCCGGCGCCCCGTGGCGCGAGCTCGAGGTCGTAGGTGAAGTCCGCTCCGCGCAGGTAGCTCTGGATGGCCTGGGCCGTCTCCAGCGGCGTGGCGTCGGGTCCGGTGATGTCGTCGACGATCGCCTCGAGCTCGCCGCGGACCTCCTCGTCGACGCCGAGGTAGTCGCCCCGGTTGAGCAGGAGGTCGTCACCGCCCGATGCTGCCTGCTCGGTCACCGCGTCGGTCTCGGACAGCGGCGGACGGTAGGTCACGGAGTACTCGCTGGGAGCGTCCCCGACCTGCACGACCCCTTCGTCGTCGACAAACCACTCACCGAGGCCGTCGACCGACTCGACGGCGAAGGGGGTGGGCAGCTGGGGAGCCCGGATCCGGGACTCCTCGACGACGGTGGTGCGCGCGGGCTCCTGCGCGACCGGGAGCGCGAGATCGGTGAGGTCCCCGAGCGCGACCAGACGGTCGGTCGACTCGATCCGGGCGCGCCCGTTGACGAACTCCCGGGCGACCCCGACCCGAAGGGGTGGTGGGCTCGGGTCGTCGGTGCGGTACCGCAGGACCGGGGAGGGGTCCTGGTCCTCCATGCTGCGCCGCAGGTCGATCTCGCTGGAGATCGCGACCCGTCCGCGGCCGCCGTCTCCCTCGCCGTCCGTGTCAGGGCGCAGCCCGGTGGCCACGATGGTCGGGGGGAGGTGCGGGGTGAAGGTCGGGACGACGATCGCCAGGGCCAGGCCGGCGGCCGCGAGCCCGACGCCTTGGCGCACGAAGTCGCGTCGTGCGCTCTCCTCGACGTCCTCGCCGTCGCCGCCGACGACATGGTTGACCCAGCGCCGCTGCTGGTCGCGCGTCTGGAGCGCCAGCAGGAGCAGCCACAGCGCGGCGGGCAGGAGGAAGTCGAGCCACGGCAGTCCCCGCGGGGCGTTCGCGGCACTGATCCCGTAGAGCGCGACGACCGGCAGCCCCGCAAGGGTCGGGGACTCGGCGGTCGCGGCCGCGAGGTCCGTGGTGAGGGCGATGAGGGCGATGATCGCCGCGAGCGAGAAGTCGACCCCGGGGTTCACCGGGGCCGGGGCGGCGTGCTCGAGGATCGTCTCGCGGGACTGGAGGAGCAGGTCGGCGAAGCGCTCGAGGGTGGCCGGGGTGGGGAGGGCGTACCACAGGGTGTCGCGGGCGAAGATCGTCGCGAGGACCTCGACGAGCGCGACGCACTGGGTGGCGAAGACCGCGGTGACCGAGCGGGTGGCCGCCCGGACGAGGACGCCGACGAGGACCACTGTCGCGACGGCAAGGACGGCCGGCCGCAGGAAGGTGGTGTCCTCGAAGAGGTGGCGCAACGGCAGGGCGGCGGCGAGCACGGCAAGCGAGCCGATGACGGCGGCGACCACGGAGCGGTTCATCCGGGCTCACCCCCGGCAACGAGCTCGGACCACAGCATCTCCACCCGTGCGCCCGGCGTGACGTCGACCGCGCGCCATCCGCCGGCAGCCAGCAGCGCGGCCGTGGCGCTCGGGCCATCGGCATCCGTCCAGGTCCGCGTCGGGTCGAGCACGAGGGCGACGCCTCGCGCCGCCCGGGTCAGGCGGCGGGCCTGGACCTCGTCGATCGGCCCGAGCACGGCGACGATCGTTCCGCCGCCGTGCTCGGCGAGCTCGGTGGCGGCGTCGAGCAGCCCGGCCGACCCGGTGTCGTCGGTCTGCTCGAGGACCGCGAGAGCGGCGAGAGCCTCCTCGACGGACGGGAGGGGGGTGACGGGCTCGGTCGAGAGATCTGCGGTCGCGAGGTAGGTCTGACGTCCGCTGGCGACGAGGTGCGCGACGACGGATGCGGTGGCGCTGACCGCCCACTCGAAGGAGCCGGAGTCGCCGGAGCCTGAGTGCGAGGAGCTCTGGTTGTCGAGGAGGACGAGGGCTCGCTGCCGACCGGGCTGCTCGTCCTGACGCACCATCATCGACCCGGTCCTGGCCGTCGAGGGCCAGTGGATGCGGCGCAGGTCGTCCCCGTCACGGAACTCACGCACCCCGACGTCGCTCGAGCCGTGGAGGGTGAGACGGCGGGGGGACTCCTCGTCGCCGTCCGAGGCGGGGTGCATCGGCGGGAGCCCGGCGAGCGGGACGGTCCGGGGGAGGACGATGACGCTGCTCTGACCGGGCAGGGTCACCTCGCGGGTCGCCAGGCCGAAGGCGTCGCCGGCTCTGACCGACAGCGGCCCCACCGGGTGGCGGCCGCGGACGTGGGCCCGGGCCCGGTAGCTGATGGCCCGCTGCTCGCCGGGTGCGACCCGGGCCATGAGCATCCGGGGCCGGTCCCCGAGCGCGAGGCCGACCCGCTCCTCGGCGACGAGCTGAGGCGAGGTCGCCGTCCCGGTGTTACGCAGCCGCAGGTCGACGGTGGCCGACGAGCCGGGGGTGACCATCGCCGGGACGACCGTGCGCTCGACGTCGAGGTCGAGCCGACGGCCCACGAGGACGCGGGCGATGAAGGGCAGCGCCACGAGCAGCGCCCCGACCCGGGTGAGGTCGTGCACGCCGAGCACGACCCCCGCGGCGGCGAGCATCAGACCCAGCCCGAGCACGGCCGCGCCCCGTCGCGTCATCCCGGTCACGAGCGTGGGGTGGTGCTCATGGGCTCACCGATCGCCGGGTACCCGCGTGCGGCGGACGACGTCCTCGATGACCGAGGCCGGCGACTCGCGGGCCAGGTGCGCCTGGCTGCTGAGGATGATCCGGTGGGCGAGCAGGGGGACGGCCAGCGCCTGGATGTCGTCGGGCAGCACGTGGTCGCGGCCGGCGAGGGCGGCGCGGGAGAGGG
>JBHWMJ010000079.1:0-6928 GCA_043423105.1 Marihabitans sp. | reverse complement strand
GGAGTGTCGACATCACGGGCGAAGGGGTGGACTACGTCGCCTTCTCCGGGCACAAGCTGTACGCCCCCTACGGGGCGGGCGTCCTCGTCGGCCGCGGCGACTGGCTCGACGCGGCCGAGCCCTACCTCGCCGGCGGCGGGGCGACGCAGGCCGTGACGAGCGAGGAGACCCTGTGGCAGTGCGGCCCGGCGCGCCACGAGGCGGGCTCGCCCAACGTCCTCGGGGCGGTCGCGCTCGGCGCGGCCTGCCAGGTCGTGGATCGGGAGCGGGTGTCGATCGACGCGCTCGAGGCCGAGCTCGGGCGGGGGCTGATCAGCCGGCTCGACGCGATCCCCGGTGTGCGGACCCTCTCGATCTTCGGGCCGACGCACGAGCGCGCCCCGGTCGTCTCCTTCACGATCGACGGCTGGGCCGCCGAGGACGTCTCGCGGGTGCTCTCTGAGGACTACGGGATCGGGGTGCGGGACGGCAGGTTCTGCGCGCACATCCTCGTCGACGCCCTGCTCGAGCGGCGCGGGTCGGCGCACGGCTCAGCGGTGCGGGCCAGCCTCGGGCTGGCGAACACCCCCGCCCATGTCGACCAACTCGTCGCCGCGGTGCGGGAGCTGGCGAACCGCTGACGCGGCAGGCCGACGGTCAGGCCTCGATGACTGTCGGGATGATCATCGGCCGGCGACGGATCTTGCTGCCGACCCAGCCGCCGATCGCCCGGCGGATGACCTGCTGCAGCTGCTGGGGGTCGGTGACCCCCTTCGCCATCGCCTCGTCGAGGGCCGCGACGATCTTCGGTCGCACCTGGGCGAAGATCTCGTCGTCCTCGGCGAAGCCGCGGGCCGTGATCTCCGGCCCGGCGAGGACCTTCGCCTCCTGGGAGTCGACGACGACCATGACCGCGATGAATCCCTCGTCGCGCATGATCCGCCGGTCCTTGAGCAGCTCCTCGTCGGCCTCGCCGACACTCGAGCCGTCGACGTAGACGTAGCCGCACGGGACCGCGCCGACGATCCTGGCGCGGCCGTCGACGAGGTCGACGACGACGCCGTCCTCGGCGAGCGGGATGTGGTCGGGGTGCACGCCCGTCGCGATCGCCAGGTCACGGTTGGCGACGAGGTGGCGCCACTCGCCGTGGACGGGCATGACGTTGGTCGGCTTGACGATGTTGTAGCAGTACAGGAGCTCGCCGGCGCTCGCGTGCCCGGAGACGTGGACCCGCTCGTTGCCCCCGCTGTGCACGACGTGCGCACCGAGGCGCATCAGGCCGTTGATGACCCGCCAGACGGATCCCTCGTTGCCGGGGATCGGCGAGGAGAGCAGCATGATCGTGTCGTCGACGCCGACGTCGATCCGGTGGTCACGGTTGGCCATCCGGGCCAGCGCCGCCATCGGCTCGCCCTGGCTGCCGGTGCAGATGAGCACGACCTTGTCGTCGGGCAGCTGGTCGAGCTTCTTGACGTCGACGAGCACGCCGTCTGGGACGTGGAGGTGGCCCAGGTCGGCGGCGATCCCCATGTTGCGGATCATCGAGCGGCCGACGAAGGCGACCTTGCGGCCCGCCTTCTCGGCAGCGTCGAGGACCTGCTGCACGCGGTGCATGTGCGAGGAGAAGCAGGCCGCGATGATCCGTCGCTCCGCGTGCCGGAAGACCTTGTCGATGGCGCTGGAGATGTCCCGCTCCGGCGGGGTGAAGCCCGGCACCGTCGCGTTGGTGCTGTCGGTGAGGAAGAGGTCGACGCCCTCCTCCCCCGCCTTGGCGAAGGCCCGCAGGTCGGTGATCCGCCCGTCGAGCGGCAGCTGGTCCATCTTGAAGTCGCCGGTGTGCAGCAGGTTGCCCCCGCCGGTGCGGATGTAGACCGCGAGCGCGTCCGGGATGGAGTGGTTGACCGCGATGAACTCGCAGTCGAAGCGTCCAAAGACCTCGCGCATGCCCTCGGCCACCCCGAGGGTGTACGGGGTGATCTTGTGCTCCTTGAGCTTGGCCTCGACGAGCGCGAGGGTCAGCTGCGAGCCGACGAGCGGCAGGTCGGGCTTGAGGCGCAGGAGGTAGGGCACGGCGCCGATGTGGTCCTCGTGACCGTGGGTGAGGATGACGGCCTGGATGTCGTCGAGGCGGTCCTCGATGTACTCGAAGTCCGGGAGGATGAGGTCGACGCCGGGCTGGTGGTCGTCGGGGAAGAGGACGCCGCAGTCGATGATCAGGAGCTGGCCCTCGTGCTCGACGACCGTCATGTTGCGGCCGATCTCACCGAGGCCGCCGAGCGGGACGACGCGGACGGCCCCCTTCGCCAGGGGCCGCGGGAGCTGGAGGTCGGGGTGCGGGTGGCTCACGCGGTGACCCCCGACGCGGCCAGGCCCGCCCGCAGGATCTCGAGGTGCTCCGCCGGCCCCTCGACGAGCGGCAGGCGGACGTGGGCGCTGTCGATGATGCCGAGCTCGACGAGGGCGGCCTTGACCATGATCGCGCCCTGCGAGGTCGTCATGATCGCGTCGACGACCGGGATGAGCCGCTCGTGGATCTCGCGGGCCCGGGCGAGGTCGCCGGCGTCGACGGCCTCGATGAGCTCGCGGTGCTGGCGACCGGTGACGTGCCCGACGACGGAGACGACGCCAACCGCGCCGAGGGCGAGCAGCGGCAGGTTGAGCGCGTCCTCGCCGGAGTACCAGAGGTAGTCCGTCGCAGCCATGACGCGGCTCGCGGCCGCGAGGTCGCCCTTGGCGTCCTTGACCGCCTGGATCCGCGGGTGCTCGGCGAGCTCGACGAGCGTCTCGGTGGCGAAGGGGATGCCCGTACGGCCGGGGATGTCGTAGAGCATGATCGGCAGCTCGGTGGCGTCCGCCACCGCGTGGCAGTGCGCGACCAGACCGGCCTGGGTCGGCTTGTTGTAGTAGGGCGAGACGAGCAGGAGCGAGTCGGCGCCGACCTCGGTGGCCCGCTCGGTCATCTCGAGGCTGTGGGCCGTGGAGTTCGAGCCCACCCCGGCGACGACCGAGACCTCGTCGCCCACCTCGTCGACGACGAGACGGATCGCCTCGATGCTCTCGTCGTCGGTCAGCGTCGCCGACTCACCGGTCGTGCCGTTGACGACGATGCCGTCGTGGCCGGTGGCCACGAGGTGCCGCGCGAGGGCCCGCACTCCCCCTTCGTCCATCGCGCCGTCCGGGGTCATCGGGGTGGCCATGGCGGTGAGGACCCGCCCGAAGGGGGTCCAGGATGGGGTGTCAGGCATGTGGGCAGACTATCGCCCGAGCTCGGCCGGTAGATTCGCGTCCATGCGCCAGTACCTCGACCTGCTCCAGCACGTGAAGGACCACGGGGTCGAGAAGTCGGACCGGACCGGGACCGGGACGCGTTCGGTCTTCGGGCACCAGATGCGCTTCGACCTCGCCGAGGGATTCCCGGTCCTCACGACGAAGAAGCTCCACCTGCGCTCGATCATCGGCGAGCTGCTGTGGTTCCTCCGCGGCGAGACCAACGTGCGCTGGCTCCAGGAGCGAGGCATCACGATCTGGGACGAGTGGGCCGACGAGAACGGCGACCTCGGCCCGGTCTACGGCAGCCAGTGGCGATCGTGGCCGACGCCGAGCGGCGAGAGCGTCGACCAGATCGCCAAGGTCATCGAGTCGATCCGCACCAACCCGGACAGCCGCCGCCACATCGTCTCGGCGTGGAACGTCGCCGAGGTCGACCACATGGCGCTACCGCCGTGCCACTCGATGTTCCAGTTCTACGTCGCCCCGGGCGTCGATGGTGGCCGTGGGCGCCTCTCGTGCCAGCTCTACCAGCGCAGCGCCGACATCTTCCTCGGCGTGCCCTTCAACATCGCGAGCTACGCCCTGCTGACGATGCTCGTCGCCCAGCAGACCGACCTCGAGCCCGGTGAGTTCATCCACACCCTCGGCGACGCGCACCTCTACCTCAACCACCTCGAGCAGGCCGACCTCCAGCTGAGCCGCGAGCCCGGGCCGCTGCCGACGATGCAGATCACGCCGCGCGACTCGATCGACGCCTACGAGCTCGAGGACTTCGAGCTCGTCGGGTACGAGGCCCAACCGAGCATCAAGGCACCGATCGCGGTATGAGCGCGGTACCCCCTTCGTCGACGGGGCGGCCCGTCGCCCCCGAGCTGCGTGGCCGGGTGCCGCTCGTCGCGGCCTCCTACGCCGTCATCACCCGCGGCGAAGGGCCCGGCGCCGAGGTCCTGCTCCAGCTGCGCAGCGGGACCTCCTTCATGGACGGCTGGTGGGCGTGCGGCGCCGCCGGGCACGTCGAGGACGCAGGCAGCGCGTCGGACGCGCTGGCCCAGGAGGTCCGCGAGGAGCTCGGCGTGGAGGTCGTCGCGAGCTCTCCTCTGACGACCGTCCACCGCGGCTGCCTTGTGGGGACGATCGAGCAGCGGGCCGACTTCTTCTTCCACGTCACCGCGCTCTCCGGCGAGCCGTCGATCGCCGAGCCGGACAAGGCGGCCGAGCTGCGGTGGTGGCCGCTGAGCGAGCTTCCCGACCGGGTCGTCCCGCACGAGCGAGCGGTCCTCGACGCGCTCGCGGCCGAGCTGGCGGGAGGGCCGCGGGTCCTCGCGATCATCGAGCACGGCTTCGCGCAGAGCCTCACCCTCGTCGCCGCGATCGGCGCGAACCGCGCCATCGGCGCCGACGGCGCGATGCCGTGGCACCTGCCCGAGGACCTCAAGCACTTCAAGGAGATGACGATGGGCGGCGTCATGGTCATGGGGCGCCGCACCTGGGACTCGATCGGTCGAGCGCTGCCCGGCCGGCGGACGATCGTCGTCACCTCCGACCGGACGTGGTCGGCGAAGGGGGCCGAGGTGGCCCACTCGCTGCCGGAGGCCTTGCTCGTCGCCGGCGACCGGGAGGTCTTCGTCGTCGGCGGCGGCGAGATCTACCGGCAGACGATCGGGGTCGCCTCGCGGCTCGAGATCACGCACGTCGACCTCTCCCCCGACGCGGAGGTGTTCTTCCCGGAGATCGACCCGGGGGTGTGGACTGCTGCGAGCCGTCGTCGTGGTGAGGGGCTGACTTTCGCGACCTACGTCCGAAGGTAAACCTGCCACTTCATTTTCCGGGAATGAAGGTAGAGTCTTCATATGACGTCGATGAAGAGCCACGCTTCAGCCACCCTCATCGGGGATGTCGTCGACTCGCGCCACTTCCCCGACCGGGCCCTGCTCCACCGCGAGCTCACCGAGGCCCTCACGGCCGTCAACGACGCCACCGACCCTGACCAGCCGCTCCGGATCACCGTCGGCGATGAGTTCCAGGGCGCCTACGCGACCGTCGGCGCCGCCGTCGCCGCGGCCCTGGCAGTCCGGCTCGCGCTGCCACCGACCGTCGACGCCCGCTTCGGGATCGGCTGGGGCGCGGTGGCCGCGCTCGACGACACGACCCAGGACGGCCCCGGCTGGTGGGCCGCCCGCGAGGCCATCGTCGCGGTCAAGGACGAGCAGTCCCGAGCCGCCACCTCCTCGACCCGCACCCTCTACCGGCAGGCCGTGGACGCCGAGCCGGCCGGCCCCGACCCGCTCCCGCTCAACGCTGCGCTGCGCTGTCGGGACCAGATGATGGGATCGCTGGATGACCGTTCCTCCCGCATCCTGCGCGCGCTCATGAGCGGCTCCACCCAGGCGGCGGTCGCCGAGAGCGAGGGCATCAGCGCCTCCGCCGTGTCCCAACGGGTGCGCGCCGACGGCCTCGCGGTCATCGTCGCCGCCCATCGCGACCTCTCGGAGATCGCATGAGCGGGCTCTCGCTCCTCCTCGTCGGGGTCGGCCTGTCGGACCTCGTCCGCAGCGTCCTGACGCGCGACCCCGTCACGCCCACGACGAAGGGGGCCGCCCGCACCCGGCAGCGACGCAGCCGCGTGCTGCCAGCCGTGGTGGGCGTCGCCGGGGTCTGCCTCCTCGCCGCGCTCGGCGGCCTCTGGTCGCCCCCGGCCGGAGCGGCTCTCGTCGTGCTCGCTGCTGCGTCCGTCGTCGTCTGGGCCGTGCTCGCCGACCGGGCGCTCCACGCCCTCAGCAGCGGTCACCTCCTCGCCCTGAGCGCACTGGTCGCCATGCTCGGCGCGCAGGTCGCCCTGTCGGGGTGGGCGGCCCCAGCCGGCGGGCCGCTCGCGGACTGGCTCGCCTGGGCGGACCTGCCGTGGAGCATGACGCCGAGCGCCGACCGCGTCCTCCTGCTCGCTGGGCTCGTCCTCGTCCAGCTGAGCACCGGCAACGTCGTGGTCCGGCTCGTGCTCACGAGCATCGGCGCGATGAAGCCCGAGGGTGAGCGAGCACCGCAGCCCTCCGACGAGCTCAAGGGTGGCCGACTCCTCGGCCCGCTCGAGCGCGTCTTCATCCTCGGCCTCGGGCTCGCGGGCGAGGTCGCCGCCGCCGGCATGGTCATCGCCGCCAAGGGCCTCATCCGGTGGCCCGAGCTCAGGGCGAAGTCCGAGGAGCGCGACGAGCACGGTCGCAGCACCGGCATCGACGCCGTGACGGAGTACTTCCTCGTCGGGAGCTTCGTCAGCTGGCTCGTCGCGCTCGCAGCACTCTTCGTCGGCCGGGGCTGAGAAGACGCCCGGCTCCTGGGCGAGCGATCAGAGATCCATCCAGGCCACTGCCGGCTCGACGAGGCTGCCCAACCAGACCCGCCCGTCGTGCTCCCGGACTCCGGTGGCCATGTGCCAGGCCTCCGCGTCCGCCTCGAGGTCGTGCCGCAGCGAGCCGGAGTCGTCGTAGGCCTGCACCCGGACCGTCCGCTGCGGGGCGGGCTTGAGCGCCTCCGGCAGCCGCAGCGCCAGACCGCGCACCGCCTGCGGGGCCCGCGTCTGCAGCAGACCGAGCACCGGGTCCGGCGGGGAGGCGATGGTCACCCACACGCGCCCGTCGCTGCCGAGGGAGATGTTGTCCGGGTAGCCCGGCAGGTCGGCGACGAG
>JBHWMJ010000063.1:0-2895 GCA_043423105.1 Marihabitans sp. | reverse complement strand
ACCTCTGCTGTCCGCAGAGGGCAAGCCCGACCTCCTCGGATCCTCCGACCCGACGTTCCGTGGTGACCGCGCCCGGTGGAACCCCGAGGAGCTCCTGCTCGCGGCGGCGAGCAGCTGCCAGCTGCTGTCCTTCCTCGCGGTAGCGGCCCGCGCCCGGATCGATGTCGTCGATTACCGCGACGATGCCGAGGCCGTCATGGACGACGCGGACCCACCCCTTCGGGTCGGGCTCATCGTCCTGCGTCCCACGGTGACCGTCCGTGGGGACGTCGACGAGTCACGGGTGCGGCACCTGCTCGAGGTGGCCCATCGCGAGTGCTTCATCGCCCGGTCGCTGACGAGCGAGATGCGCCTCGAGCCGACGATCATCCTGGAGGCATGAGACCCGCGGGTGACCAGCCCCAGGGCAGCTCGAGCCGGTGCTGCGCCATGAGCGCCTCGTCGGAGAGCACCTCGCCGGTGGGGGCGTCGGCGACGATCCGCCCCTCGGAGAGGACGACCGAGCGCTCGCACAGCTCCATCGCGTAGGGCAGGTCGTGGGTGACCATGAGCACCGTGACGTCGAGCCCGCGCAGGATCTCGGCGAGCTCCCGGCGGGAGGCAGGATCGAGGTTGCTGCTCGGCTCGTCGAGGACGAGGATCTCCGGTTCCATCGCGAGCACCGTCGCTACCGCCACCCGACGTCGTTGCCCGAAGGAGAGGTGGTGCGGCGGTCGGTCCGCGTAGTCGGTCATGCCGACCGCGGCCAGGGCCCCCTGCACCCTGGCCGCGAGCTTGTCCCCTGTGATGCCGAGGTTGCGCGGGCCGAACTCGACGTCCTGGCGCACCGTCGGCATGAAGAGCTGGTCATCGGGGTCCTGGAATACGACGCCCACCCGTCGCCGGACCTCGAGGAGGTTCTCGCGCGTGACCGGCAGCCCCGAGACGCTCACCGTGCCGGACTCCGGCTGGAGGATGCCGTTGAGGTGGAGCACGAGGGTGGTCTTGCCGGCGCCGTTCGGGCCGAGCAGCGCGACGTGCTCGTCGCGGTGGACGTGGAGGTCGACGCCGCGCAGCGCCACATGTCCGTCGGGGTAGGCGTGGGTGACGCCGCGGAGCTCGAGCACCGGGGCGCTCATCGGGGCACCGGTCCGGAGGTGGGGAGCCACGCGCCGAGCGCGACCGCGGCCGCGACGGCGGGCGCGAGGAGCGCCAGGCTCCACGTCCGAGGCGCCACGGCACCCTCTTCGTCGAGGTGGAGGCGACCCTGGTAGCCGCGGGAGAGCATCGCAAGGTGGACCCGCTCGCCGCGCTCGTAGGATCGGATGAAGAGCGCGCCGGCCGTGCTCGCGAGGACCGGCCACGCGGCGAGCGAGCGGCCCTGGAAGCCGCGCGACTCCCGGGCGACCCGCATGCGGCGCAGGTCTGCGGCGACGACGTCGACGTAACGGATCATGAAGGCGAGGATCTGCACGAGCTGCTGCGGCAGCCGCAGCCGGGCCAGTCCGGCGACGATGTCAGGAGCCTCGGTCGTCGAGGCGAGAAGCAGCGACGCGAGCGCCCCGAGGGTCCCCTTGACGACGATCGCCCAGGCGCCCCACAGCCCCGGCTCGGAGAGCTCGAGCGGACCGACGGCCACCGTCGGCCCGGTCGCGACGAAGGGCATGAGGAGGGCGAAGACGAGGAAGGGCACCTCGACGACGAGCCGGGGGAGGAGGTGCCTCAGCGGCACCGTGGAGACCCCGATCGCGACGGCGAGGACGAGGAGGTGGAGCGCGAAGGCCCACACCGCCTCACGGGGGGTGGCGACGACGGCGAGGACGAAGAGGAGGGTCGCGACGATCTTCACGTGGGCCGGCGCGCGATGCACCGGTGAGTGCCCGTGGTAGCTCAGCGTGTGGCCGTGCGAACCGCCCATCTGCTCAGTCCTGACCGGGGGAGTCGCCGGGGCGGCGACGGAGCAGGAGCAGCAGGCCCCACATGACGGCGGCCGTGATGGCGACGCCGAGGACCCCGGCGATCCCGACGGACAGGCGCTCGTTCTCGACCCCTTGGGTCGCGTAGTCGGCCATGGGGGAGTCAGCTGCGGCGGAGTCCTCCGCGGTGTCGATGAAGCCCACCTGCTCGGCGACGTACTCGAGGCCGTCGGGTTGGCCCGAGGCGTAGGCCGACACGATGCCGGCGAGGACGAGGGAGACGAGCATCCCGGCGATGACGAGGGCCTTGGTCGAGATCCTTCGCGTCGTGGTGCCCTCGGGGCGGGAGGGTGTCGTGGTCGAAGGGGTCATGCCGTCACCTCGGTCGCGGAGTTGTGCTGGGACTGCCGGGCGGCCGCTGCCGCGCGCCGGGCCGGGCCGGCGCCGTGGACGAGGTCGGGACGGGTGGCGATGATCGAGGAGACGGCGAGGAAGGTGATGACGGCCTCGCCGATACCGATGACGGCGTGCCAACCGAGCATCGCCGTGGTGAGCGTGCCGACCTCGATCGGGGCCTGGCCGCCGACGGTGTAGATCGCGACGAAGGCGAGCGCGGTGACCGGCACCGAAGCGAGCGCCGCGACGGCCGCGGCGACCGGGACGCTCGCAAGGGAGCGCGGCAGGAGCGCCCGCAGGCCGACGAAGACGAGCCATCCGGCCCACACCGCGACGAGCGCCATGAGCGTGACGTTGGAGCCGATCGCGGAGAGCCCGCCGTCGGCGAAGACCAGCGCCTGGACGAGGAGGACCACGGTGATGCACAGCGTCGCGACCCACGGCCCGACCAGGACCGCCGCGAGCACTCCGCCGAGCAGGTGTCCTGAGGTGCCGGCGCCGACGGGGAAGTTGAGCATCTGGCCGGCGAAGACGAAGACCGCGACGAGCCCGGCGAGCGGCGCGACCCGGTCGTCGAGCGTGCCGCGGGCCCGCCACAGGAGCG
>JBHWMJ010000315.1:0-3623 GCA_043423105.1 Marihabitans sp. | reverse complement strand
GGAGTTCGCCCACAGAGCGACAGGACCGGCCGGCGGTTACCCGCCGGCCGGTCCTGATGATGGTGCTCGCTCGGGGTCAGTAGACCCAGATCCGGCGACCGATCGGAGCGAGGCCAGCGCTCCAGATGTAGTTCATGCCGGAGTTGCTCACCCGGGCGCAGCCCGACGACGCGGGGTACCCGGGGATGGACGTCGCGCCGTGGATGGCGTAGCCGCGCCACCAGTACTTCGGACGCCACAGGTCGCCGAGCGGAGCGTGACGCATCCCGTTGATCTGGCGCTCGATCCGCCAGCGCCCGCGCGGCGTCGGCGTCCGGGACTTGCCGGTGCTCGTGTTGAAGACCCAGCGCACCTTGCCGCTCACGACGAAGAACAGCAGCTGGCGGCGCAGGTCGACCTCGATGATCGTCCCGCTCGTCGTCTTGGCACGGGGCCGCGCGAGACGGTTGATGACCCGCCAGGTGTTCGGTCCGCAGATGCCGTCGCGGGTCAGGCCGTGGTACTTCTGCACCGCCATGACCGCCTGCTGGGTCGTCTGGCCGTACTTGCCGTCGACACCCGAGAGCCAGTAGCCGTTGGCCCGGAGGGTCTGCTGCAGCCGCCGGACCGCTGCTCCGGAGCTGCCGGGCTTGAGCGTGGGCGTGCTGCCCGTGCTCGGCGTCGGCGTGCTGCCCGTCGAGCCACCGCTCCCACCGGTGGAGCTCGTCGGCTGCGTCGCGTAGAGGGCCGCCCACGTCCGGGCGCCCACGATGCCGTCGACCGTCAGCCCCTTCTTGCGCTGGAAGGCGCGCACGGCGTTGTACGTCGCCGACCCGAAGATGCCGTCGACCTTGCCGACCGAGAAGCCGAGCGCGTTGAGCCTCGACTGGAGGGTCCGTACAGCGCTCCCGCGGCTGCCGCGGCGAAGGGTGGGTCGGGCCGCGGACGCGCTCGGCACCCCGACGGCGATCCCGGCGACGGCGGCACCCGCTGCGGCGAGCCCTCCCCGGACGAGGAGACGTCGCTGCGGTGACGGGGTCGTGCCCGTCACGGCGTGGCGTGCCTGATAGGTGCTCATCCCTGCTCTCCCTCGGTGGCGACGAGCCCCCTGCGGCCCGCCTCGTCTGTGGTTGCTGTGGCAACCACAGACGATTCTGCCAGGTTTCAGCGAGATCCCAGGTTACGACCTTGCGACGATCGCCTTGTGCGTGTCGAGCACCCGCCGGGCGATGTCGACGTGGAGGTTCTCGATCATCTTGCCGTTGTAGGTGACGACGCCCTTGCCGGCGCCCGCCTCCCAGGCCTCGAGGATGCCCTCGGCCTCCTCGACGGCCTCGGGGCTCGGGGCGAAGGTGTCGTTGCACACCTCGACCTGGCCGGGGTGGATGAGGGTCTTGCCGTCGAAGCCCATATCGCGGCCCTGGGTGCACTCGGCAGCGAAGCCCTCGGGGTCCTTGACGTTGTTGTAGACACCGTCGAGGATCGCGATCCCGGCCTCGCGCGCGGCGAGCAGCGCGAGCGAGAGAGCGGTCTGGAGCGGGCCGCGGCCGGGCACGTGGTCGGCCTGGAGCTCCTTGACGAGGTCGTTGGTCCCCATGACGAGGACGGCGAGGCGGTCAGAGGCCTGCGCGATCTCGCGCACGTCGAAGATCGCGGCCGGTGTCTCGATCATCGCCCAGAGCTTCGTGTGCTCGGGGGCGCCCGCAGCCTCGATGGCGGCGACGAGCGAGCGGACCTCCTCGGCGCTGTTGACCTTGGGCACGACGATGCCGGCCGGCCCCGCCTTGGCGGCAGCCGCGAGGTCCTCGTCGTGCCACTGGGTGCCGATGCCGTTGATCCGGATCGTCAGCTCGCGGTCGCCGTACTCGCCGGAGGCGACGGCGGCGCAGGCGGCCTCGCGAGCAGCCGGCTTGTCGTCGGGGCCGACGGCGTCCTCGAGGTCGAGGATCAGCGCGTCGACGGGGAGGGTCTTGGCCTTCTCCAGCGCGCGAGCGTTCGAGCTCGGCATGTAGAGGACGGAGCGGCGGGGGGTGTAGGCAGCGGTCTCGCTCACGGCTCAGGCCTCCGTGGTCTCGGTCGTGTCGGCGTAGAGCTCGGCGAGCTCGGGGTCGTTGGCGGAGAGTCGCTCAGCGAGCTCGAGGATGACGAGGCACTGCTTGAGGCTGGCGTCGTCCTCCATCTTGCCGTCGAGCATCACGGCGCCGGTGCCGTCGCCCATGGCGGCCTTGACCCGGCGGGCGTGGGCGACGTCCTCAGCGGAGGGGCTGAAGACCTTCTTCGCGATGTCGATCTGGACCGGGTGCAGGCTCCACGTGCCGACGCAGCCGAGGAGGAAGGCGTTGCGGAACTGGTCCTCGCAGGCCACGGTGTCCTTGATGTCGCCGAAGGGGCCGTAGTACGGGAAGATCCCGTGCATCGCGCAGGCGTCGACCATGCGGGCGATCGTGTAGTGCCACAGGTCCTGCTGGTACGACGTGCGCTGCCCCTGGTAGTCGGGGGTGCCGTCCTCGCCGCGCACCGGGTCCTGGCGCACGAGGTAGCCGGGGTGGCCGCCGCCGACGCGCGTGGTCTTCATCCGGCGGTCGGCCGCGAGGTCGGCCGGGCCGAGGCTGATGCCCTGCATGCGCGGGCTGGCCCCGCAGATCGCCTCCACGTTGGCCACGCCACGCGCGGTCTCGAGGATCGCGTGGACGAGGATCGGCCGGGTCAGGCCTGCCTTCGCCTCGAGCTGGGCGAGGATCCGGTCGACGTAGTGGATGTCCTCGGGCCCCTGGACCTTCGGCACCATGATGACGTCGAGCTTGGCGCCGATCTTGGTGACGAGCGTCGTGAGGTCGTCGAGCACCCACGGGCTGTCGAGCGCGTTGACCCGGGTCCACAGCTGGGTGTGCTCACCGAAGTCGGTGGCCTGGGCGATCTGGACGAGGCCGGCGCGGGCCGCCTCCTTCTTGTCCGCCTTGACGGCGTCCTCGAGGTTGCCGAGGAGGACGTCGGCCTTGCCGACCATGTCCGGGATCTTCGCCGCCATCTTCTCGTTGCTCGGGTCGAAGAAGTGGATCATCCGGCTGGGCCGCGCGGGCACCTCACGGATGGGGGCGGGAGCCCCGACGGCGAGGGGGGCGAAGAAGTCCTTGGCGCTGCGCATGGCTGACTGGCGTCCTTTGGCGAAGGGGCGTGCAGGGGTCCTCGCGAACGTATCAGCGCGAAGCGCGCGCACGTTATGACGCACGACACCCGGACGCCCGTAGGGTGCGGGTGTGGTCAACATCGGCGCGGTGACGAGCGAGGCGCTCGCGAAGTCCGACCTGCTGTGGGTGCGGACCCCCGAGCGCGACCGGCTGTGCTGGTTCGCCATCGCGGGCGCCGATCACGCCCTGCCGGCCGGGACGGTCGTCATCGTCAGCGGCGGCGGGGAGCAGGATCTCGGCGCGCTGCCCGAGGTCGTCCAGCTCGTCCTCCGCTCGAAGGGGGACCGTCGTCGGCTCCTCGTGCTGCAGGCCCGCGCCGAGGCGCTGACGGCGGGCGACGACCGCTGGCCCGGCGCCTCCGACCTGGCTCTCGCCGAGCGGCTCAACGCCTCCGCAGAGACCGCCACCGCGTGGCGGGACGGGGCGACGATCTGGCTGCTCACCCCCTTCGAGTAG
>JBHWMJ010000299.1:0-3245 GCA_043423105.1 Marihabitans sp. | reverse complement strand
GTAGGTGGCCTTGTCGGACGGGCGGTCGTTGCAGGGGTACCAGGACGGCGCGCCGTGCGGCTGGGCGGCGACGAGCACCCCGTCGGTGAGCTCTTCCCACCCGGCGCTGCCGAGGTGGCGCTTGCGGATCGGCTTGGGCTTGCCGCTGTACCGCACTCGCACGGTCGCGGTCTTGCCGGCCTCGAGGGTCTTCGGGAGCGTGATCTTGAGGTGCCCCAGCCGGTGGGTGTAGCGGACCTGCTTGCCGCCGACGGTCACCTTGGCGACCGAGAGGTGGGCGAGATCGAGCCGGACCGTGCCGATCTCCTCGAGCGCGTCGACCGTGAGCGTGGCGGTCCCGTCGAGGCGGTTGCCGTCCGGGGTATAGGCGAGCTCAAGCTCGTAGTGCCGGACGGCGAAGGTGGTGTCGCCGTGGCCGGGGACGTACTCGTGCCCGCCGTCGGTTCGGTGGGGCAGCTTCACTGCTCGTCCTCCCAGGGCCCGATGGGGTTGCCGATCCACCGGGTCCGGCTGGGGACCCCTTCGCCGCGCATGACGAGGGAGACCGGGCCGATGGTCGCGTGCCGGCCGATGGTAGCCGCCGGGAGGATCACCGAGTTCGGTCCGAGGGTGGCGCCTTCGCGGAGCACGACGGAGTCCATGGCCAGGACCCGGTCGTGGAAGAGGTGGGTCTGGACGACGCACCCGGGGTTGACGGTCGCGCCGTCCTGCAGCTCGACGAGGTCGGGCTCGGGCAGCCAGTAGGACTCGCACCAGACCCCGTGGCCGATGCGGGCTCCGAGGGTGCGCAGCCAGACGTTGAGGGCAGGGGTGCCGAGCGTGGACGGCACGAACCACGTCGCCGCGAGCATCTCGAGGAAGGTGTCGGCGAGCTCGTTGCGCCACACGAAGGAGCTCCACAGCGGGTGCTCGCCGGGCCGGTGCCGCCCGACGAGGATCCATTTCGCGGCGACGGCGACCGCGGCCGCGACGACACCGGCGGCCAGGAGGACCGGCCCGACGAGGACGAGCGCGAGCAGCCAGTGCACCTCGAGCAGGGCGAGGAGGGCGAGCGCGACCCCGGCGAGCAGGGCCACCTGGCAGACCATCGCAAGGATCCGGGCGGTCTCGACGACGCCGCGCAGGACCTTGAGCCGGGTGGGCGGGTCGTAGGTGCGGGTCGTGTCGCCCTCGTCGGTCGTCCGGCGAAGGGGGGCGGGCGGGCTGCCGATGTAGGAGGTCCCTCGGGTGACCTCCTTGGCCCGCGGGGCGGCGGAGAGGACGGCGACGAGGCTCGCCTTGGGCACCCGGCGCCCCGGAGCGGCCATGCCGGAGTTGCCGACGAAGGCGCGCTTGCCGATCTTGACCCGCTCGACGCGCACCCACCCCCCGTCGAGCTCGTAGCCGCCGATGAGGGTGTCGTCGGCGAGGAAGGCGTGGTCGTTGACCGTCGTGAGGCTCGGGATCATCAGGACCGTCGAGGCCTCGACGCCGGTCCCGATGCGGGCGCCGAGCAGCCGCAGCCACAGCGTCGTGATGCCACCGGAGTACATGGGGAAGAGCCAGGTGCGCGCCTCGTCCATGACGTGCGCCGTCGTCCAGATGGCCAGGCCGCGGCGCGAGCGCACGGGGTAGTGGCCCGGGGCGATGACGAGGGCGCAGAGGCGCACGACGAGGAGGACGAGCAGGGCGAGGGTGGCGTAGCCGACGAGCGCGGCGACGGGCAGCCACGGCAGCACCTGGCCGGCGAGGTCGCCGAGCGAGGTGGCGTCGCGGCCGGCGGCGAGGAGGACCGCTCCCCCGGCGATCCCCGCGACGCCGGGCATGGCGGCGATCACGGCCGAGGCGAGCCCGTAGCCGATGAGGTAGCCGGGTGCGCGCGGCGGCGCCTCCGGGGTCCACGGGCCGCGGGACTTGCCGGTGCGGCGGGCAGGCGCACCGGACCAGGCCTGCCCGTCGGGGATCCGACCGGTGACGTAGGAGCCGGGGGCGACCTGCGAGTCCTTGCCGACGTCGGCGCCCGGGCCGAGCATGCTGCGGGTGCCGACGCGGGCTCGGGCGCGCACGCGGATCTCACCGATGTGCACCTGGTCGCCGTCGATCCAGCACCCGGAGAGGTCGACCTCGGGCTCGATGGCCGCCCCGGGACCCACCCGGAGGAGGCCGGTGACCGGCGGGAGGCTATGGAGGTCCACCCCCTTCGCGATGTCGGCACCGAGCCCTCGGGCGTACCAGCGGAAGAAGGGCGCCCCCGCGAGCGACACCGCGGCGAGCTCCTCCTGGATCCGGCCGGCGAGCCAGAGGCGGAGGTGGACCTTGCCACCGCGCGGGTAGCTGCCGGGGGTGACGCCGCGCATGACGAGTCGGATGAGCCCGGCGGCGAGGAGCATCCGGGCGGGCGGGGCGATGCCGACGACCGTCGTGAGCACGAGGACCCACCAGGGGTAGCTCGGCAGCCACGCGAGCGCGGGGACGGCGGCGGCGACGAGGGTCGAGCCGAGCATGAGCCAGGCCAGCCAGCGCAGCCCGCCGAGGGCACGAAGGGGGATGAGCGCGGCCATCTGCCCGCGCTGGGTCTTGCGTCGGATGGGTTTGACCTTGCGGTCGCTCTGGACCGGGCCGCTGCCCATCTCGTCGAGGACGGTCGCGAGGTCGCCGAGGCCGGGGTGGGCGTAGAGGTCGCCGACGACGACCTCGGGGTGCCGCTCGCGCAGGCGGCTCACGACCTGAGCGGCCATGAGCGAGCCGCCGCCGAAGTCGAAGAAGTCGTCCTTGAGGGTCGTCGGCTCGGCCCCGAGGACGTCGCGCCAGATGTCGGCCAGCCAGGCCTGGGTGCCGTGGAAGGTCTCGGCCCCGCTCGGCGTGGTTCTCGGCAGCGGCCAGGGCAGGGCGTCGCGGTCGACCTTGCCGGAGGTCTTCGTCGGGAGGGTGTCGACGACGGCCAGACGCGGGACGAGCGCGGCGGGCAGCCGCTCCTCGAGGAGGGGCCTTGCGACGGCGTGGTCGTAGGTGTCGTCGACGGTGAGGTAGCCGACGAGCAGCGTGTTGCCTGCGGCGGTGGCCCGGACGGCGGCCGCGGCGCCGACGACGCCGGGCAGGCGGAGCAGCTGATCGTCGAGCTCGAGGAGCTCGATCCGGCGGCCACCGATCTTCACCTGGTCGTCGGCGCGGCCGCCGAAGAGCAGGCCCTCGGGGTCGTTGACGACGATGTCGCCGGACCGGTAGGCGCGCTCCCAGCCGAGCGTCGGCATCGGCGCGTACTTCTC
>JBHWMJ010000284.1:0-5189 GCA_043423105.1 Marihabitans sp. | reverse complement strand
AGGCGCGAGGGCGGTGTACCTCTCGATGAGACCGCCGACGGCAGAGGACAGGCAGGGGGCGAGCCCACCCGCGGTGAGCATGGCGACGGTCTTGACAGTCATCTGGCGACGCAGGGCCTCTCGATGTGGTCCGCGGGACGCGTGAAGGGGACGACCTCAGGGACCTCGGTAATCGGGACAAGGTCACTGTAGGCGTTGCCGAGGACGAGATCGACGTCCTCCCCCTCACGCTTCTTGACGAGCTGCGTCGTCGCTCCCGGGACGTGCTCGGCGAGGCGGGTGGCCGCCTTCGTCCCTTCGGGCCCGTGGCGGATGATCGCGACGTCATCTGGCAGGTAGGAGCCGGCGGGGTCGTTGCCCGTCTCCTCGATGCCGAAGCCGCGATCGGAGAGCTCGTCCGCGACGTCCTTCGCCAGCCCCTCACGGAAGGTGGTGTTGTAGACCGCCACGGTGATCTCGCTCGGGGCGGGCGGCGGCGGCTCGGGCTCGTCCCGCAGCTCGCGGTAGCCGTAGCCGAGGATGACGTTGACGTCCTTGCCCTGGCGGCCGTCGAACCACAGCTTCGACCCGGGGATCTGCTGCTGGACGAGGAGCGCGCTGTCCCGGCCGTCCTTGCCGTGGTAGATCGTCGCGGCCCCCTTGACGTACACCCGGTCGTCGGCGTTGCTCACGTCGGAGATGACGAAGCCGCGGTCCTCGAGCGTGCCCGCGACGTTGCCGGCGAGCCCAGCGGTGTCGTTGGAGTTCTGCAGCTTGATCTTGAAGGAGTCGCGGTCCGGGCCGACGACCCGCTCGGGGACGCACACGACCTGGGGCTTGCCGAGGAGGTTCACCCCGTAGGCCGTGGCGACCGTGGCGGTGCCGAGCACGATGCCCGGGAGCGTGACGAAGAGGACCGCCCGGCGACGGCGTCGTCGCCTGAGGACCTTCTTGGCTGCCTCGTCGAGTTCGTCGACCCGGAGCACCTCGTACCCCGCTGCTGGCCGCGTGGTCCAGCGGCCGTCACCTTCTGCCATCCTCGATCCTCCGCCCCGCCCGGTCTGCGTGCTTGATTGTCACATATGCCCCATGAGTCACACCAGTCACACGAGTCACGAAACGACATCAGTCGCCCTCTGTCATGACGACATGACCGGGCGTCCTGCTGCGGAACGGACGGTCACGAAGGGGTCACGCCCCGGCGAACCTCGCGAGCCGGCTGCGGTGACCCATCAGCGGATGAGCTGGGCGGCGATGCCGAGCATCGCCGCAGCACCGCGACGCACCGTGTCCGCGCTAAGGAAGACCTCGATGTTGTGACCCAGCCCGTCTGGCTGGCGGATCCGCCCGACGAACCGCGGGTCGATCCCGACGACGTCCACCGGGGTCGGGGCGTCCGCGCCCTCGTGACCGTCGACGACGACAAGCGCCGGCGCCTCGACGAATGCCCGACGTACCTTGTCGGGCTGCACGGGACGAGCGAGGCGCGCATGGATCGACATTGAGTGCGCCGAGACCACCGGCACCTGGACGAGCGTCGCGATGACCGGAACGTGCGGCAGGTCGAGGATCTTGCGGATCTCCGCCTCGACCGTTCGTTCGGCCGTGGTCCAGCCGTCCCCCGCCGGGCGTCCCACCCACGGGACGACGTTGAGCGCCAGCGGCGCCGGGAACGGCGAGTCCCCCTCGAGATCCGAGGTCGCGGCCCGCACGTCTCCCGGTGACAGACCAGCTGCTGGCCTCTCGGCGAGGGTGCGGACCTCCGAGCGCAGCCGCTCCACGCCCCCTTCGCCCGCGCTGTCGGCCGCGACGAGGCCAGTGACGACGAGCAGCTGCAGCTCCCAGCCTCGGTGCAGGACGTGCGCGGCGTCGATGAGCGACCAGGTCACCGGGCCCGGGACGGCGACGATCCCGGCCGGCCGCTCCGCGAGCGCCGCGTCGTTGATCCCCGGCACGACGAGCGGCACGTCTTCGTCGAGCCGGTGCGCCGAGCTCGCGTCCACGACGACCGCTCCGGACTCGACCGCCCGACGGGTCCACGCCTTCGTCTGCTCGCTCGGCAGGTTGAAGAGGGCCACGTCGACGCCCTCGAAGGAGGTCTCGCAGAGCAGCTCGATGCGCTGCTCCCGACCGCGGACCGGCAGCGTGCGGGTCGTCATCCGCGGCGACAGCAGCCGGATCTCGCCCCACCGGTCGTCGTGCAGCGCCATCGCGCCCACGAGCGCCTCGGCGAAGCGTCCCGTCGCGCCGACGACGGCCAGGGTCGGGCGCTCGTCCGACCCCGTCCCCGCCGCGCGGGTCATCGGATCACCTGCCAGTGCCGCCGTAGACGACGGCCTCTCCCTCGGCGGAGTCGAGCCCGAAGGCGGAGTGCACGGCGCGGACGGCGTCGTCGAGCTGGTCGGAGCGGGTGATGACCGAGATCCGGATCTCCGAGGTGGAGATCATCTCGATGTTGACGCCGGCGTCCGCGAGCGCCTTGAAGAAGGTCGCCGAGACGCCGGGGTGGGTGCGCATGCCCGCGCCGACGAGCGAGATCTTGCCGATCTGGTCGTCGTAGATCAGCTGGTCGAAGCCGACCTCGTCGCGCAGCTGGTCGAGGGCCGCGATGGCCTTCTGCCCGTCGGTCATCGGCAGGGTGAAGGAGATGTCGGTCAGACCGGTCTCCGTCGCCGAGACGTTCTGGACGATCATGTCGAGGTTGATCTGGGCGTCGGCCACCGCCTGGAAGATCTCACCGGCCTTGCCCGGGCTGTCGGGCACGCCGACGACGGTGATCTTGGCCTCCGTGCGGTCGTGCGCGACGCCGCCGATGATCGGGTCTTCCACGGTCTCTCCTTGGGGTTGGCTGCTCACCCACGTGCCCTCCTTGTGCGAGAAGGACGAGCGGACGTGGATCGGCATGTCGAATCGGCGGGCGTACTCGACGCACCGCAGGTGCAGGATCTTGGCGCCCGAGGCGGCCATCTCGAGCATCTCCTCGTGGGTGATGCTCTGGATCTGGCGAGCGCTGGGGACGATGCGCGGGTCGGCGGTGAAGATGCCGTCGACGTCGGTGTAGATCTCGCAGACGTCCGCGTCGAGCGCCGCGGCGAGGGCCACCGCGGTGGTGTCCGACCCGCCGCGGCCGAGGGTGGTGATCTCCTTGCTGCCCTGGCTCACGCCCTGGAAGCCGGCGACGATGACGATGTGACCGTCGTCGATGGCGGAGGTGATGCGGCCCGGGGTGACGTCGATGATCCGGGCCTTGCCGTGGCTGTCGTCGGTGATGACGCCGGCCTGCGAGCCGGTGAAGGAGCGCACGGTGCTGCCGAGGCTGTCGATGGCCATCGCGACGAGGGCCATCGAGATGCGCTCGCCGGCGGTGAGCAGCATGTCCATCTCGCGGGCCGGGGGCATCGGGCTGACCTCGTTGGCGAGGTCGAGGAGGTCGTCGGTGGTGTCCCCCATGGCCGAGACGACGACGCACACGTCGTTGCCTGCCTTCTTCGTGTCGACGATGCGTCGGGCGACCCGCTTGATGCTCTCGGCATCGGACAGCGAGGAACCACCGTACTTCTGGACAACCAGGCTCACGCAGCACTCCGTGACGGATGGAGGGAGGGCGGACCGCGCCGGGCGCAGTCCTGGGACGACCTGACCAGCGTAGACGAGGCTCCCCCGGTCGTCCGGGGCCGTCCCGCTCAGCGGAAGGCGGCGCTTAGCCGTGCAGCGCGTCGAACTCGGCGTCCGCGACGACCTCGTCGTCGGCGTCGAGGCGCACGTGCGCGAGCAGCCCGTGCAGGACACGGACGGCCATCGCCGCCCGCTCCCCCCACGCCGACAGATAGCTGAACTGCCACCACCACAGGGCCTCGGCGGTGCGGCCAGCGGCGTGGTGGGCCAGGCCATGGGTCAGCGCCTCGGTGATGATCGCGAGGTCGTTGGAGAGGGAGCCCGACGTCACGGCGGCAGAGGTCACCGGGTCCTCGACGTCGGCGTACTCGTCGAGCCCGTCGAAGAGACGGGCGATGCCCTCACGGAGCGGGTCGACGTCGGCGTCGGGAGCATCTGCCTCGAAACGCTCGGTGAGCACGATGTCGGCGATGGCTCCCAGGCGGGCACCCATGAGCTGGACCTGGCTCGTGGCGAGGAGGAGCAGCGGGATCGCCGACTCGGGTGCCGCGCCCGAGGCCACCTCGACAGCGGTCCCGACGAAGTGGCGGGCCTCAGCGGCGCACTCGTCGGCGAGCAGCCGGACGTCGTCGTCCAGGTCAGGCATTGAGCAGCTTCCTTCCCTCGAAGGCACGGCCCAGCGTGACCTCGTCCGCGTACTCGAGGTCCCCGCCGACGGGCAGCCCGGAGGCCAACCGGGTCACGCGGATCTCGAAGGGCTGGAGCAGCCTGGCCAGGTAGGCGGAGGTCGCCTCACCCTCGAGGTTCGGGTCGGTCGCGATGATGATCTCGGCGACCTCGCCGGAGGAGAGCCGCGCCATGAGCTCGGAGAGGCGCAGGTCGTCGGGGCCGACCCCGTCGAGCGGGCTGATCGCGCCGCCGAGCACGTGGTAGCGGCCGCGGAACTCGCGGGTGCGCTCGATGGCGACGACGTCCTTGGGCTCCTCGACGACGCAGATCGCGCTCGGGTCGCGACGGGGGTCGGCGCAGATGCGGCACTGCGGACCCTCCGCGACGTTGCCGCAGGTCTCGCAGAAGGCGACCTTGGCCTTCACCTCGGTGAGCGCCTGGACGAGCCGCTGGACGTCGTGCGGGTCGGCCTGGAGCAGGTGGAAGGCGATGCGCTGGGCACTCTTGGGCCCGACCCCGGGCAACCGCCCGAGCTCGTCAATGAGGTCCTGGACCACGCCTTCGTACACGCCCGTGACCCTACGCCTCGGGACCGACCGCGCCTACCCGCACCGCCGGGTCAGCCCTCCTCCTCGCGGATCACGGTGCCGCCGAGGATCCGCTCGACGACCGCCGGGCCCGCGTCGCCGGCCTCGACGATGTCCTCGTCGTCCTCGCTCACGCCGTACTCGTCGAGGTCGCTGCCGCGTCGGGGTGCCTGGGCGGGCGGGGACACGGACGGGGCGGTGGGCGCCACGTCCGTCTCGGGCTGCGCGGACGCATCGGGCGGGGCAGTCGCCGACCCCGGGGCGAAGGGGTCTGCGGTCGCCCAGCTGGGGGCAGAAGCCGGGTCGGAGGGGGCCGACGACCAGTCGGGGCGGGACAGG
>JBHWMJ010000184.1:0-25433 GCA_043423105.1 Marihabitans sp. | reverse complement strand
CGGCCGCTCCATCGAGGTCACCCCGGAGGTGCGAGGCGAGGCCCACCGGCTGCACCGCTTCGGCGGCAGCCCCCTGGGCAACAGCCGCGTCAAGCTGACCAACGTCGAGGACTGCGTCCGGCGCGGCCTCGTGCCCGAGGGCGGCAACCCGCTCCAGGTCGCCGCCGAGCAGCTCGAGGCCGACGGCGTCGACGTCCTGCACACCATCGGTGGCGACGACACCAACACCACGGCCGCGGACCTGGCCGCCTACCTCGCGGAGCACGACTACGGCCTGCAGGTCGTCGGTCTGCCCAAGACGATCGACAACGACGTCGTCCCCATCCGGCAGAGCCTCGGAGCGTGGACGGCGGCGGAGCAGGGTGCGGTCTTCGCCCGCAACATCCTCGCGGAGCACTCGTCCAACCCGCGGATGCTCATCATCCATGAGGTCATGGGTCGCAACTGCGGCTGGTTGACCGCAGAGACCGCGCGCCGCCACCACGCCTGGGTCGGCGAGCAGGAGTTCGTCCCCGCCTTCGGCAACGACCCGCGGCGCTGGGACGTGCACGCCGTCTTCGTGCCCGAGGTCCACGTCGACCTCACCGCGGAGGCCGAGCGCCTGCGGGCCACGATGGACGAGATCGGCTGCGTCAACATCTTCCTCAGCGAAGGGGCCGGCGTCGCCGACATCGTCGAGCAGCTCGAGGCATCGGGTCAGGAGGTCCCGCGCGACCCCTTCGGCCACGTCCAGCTCGACAAGGTCAACCCCGGCGCCTGGTTCGCCAAGCAGTTTGCCGAGCTCGTCGGGGCCGAGAAGGTCATGGTCCAGAAGTCCGGCTACTTCTCCCGGTCGGCGGCCGCCAACGACGAGGACCTCGCGCTCATCAAGGAGTGCACCGACCTCGCGGTCGACACCGCCCTCGCCGGAGGGTCGGGCGTCATCGGCCACGACGAGGAGCGCGGCGACGACCTGCGCGCGATCGAGTTCGAGCGGATCGCGGGGGGCAAGGCCTTCGACGCCGAGTCGGAGTGGTTCCGCGAGCTGCTCGCGAGCATCGGCCAGCAGTAGTCCCAGACGCGCGAAGGCCCGGGTCCCTGCTGGGATCCGGGCCTTCGTCGTGTGGTCGGGGTGACAGGATTTGTGCGCGCCCCGTGCGAACCGGTCGCCGACCTCGGGCGTGTCCACGGGTGCGGCCCCGGCCTGCGCGAGGAGGGCGCGACGGGAGGCGTTGGGCCGCGCCGTGGCGCGCCTGGACGACCAGCCGGTCGGGATCACCAATGGCGGCAACCGGGCGTCGACCACCATGCGTGCCGGTGTGGGGTGAGCCCGCCCGCCGGCACCCGCTCGCCCTCGACGTGGGTCATGGTCGCGCGGCGAGGCGCAGCCAGGTGTCGACGACCGTGTCGGGGTTCAGCGACGTCGACTCGATGCCCCGAACGCCACCGTGGGGAACTGGTTGATGATGAGGTTGCCCAGGGTCTCGGCCGAGATGCCCGTACCGCCGGCCAGGAAGAACACCGGCGTCGGGGGCGAACCCGCCGTGCCGGAGGGGCTCATGACCCCCTCTCGTGCCGGCCCCTGCCCGCCGACGGCGTTCATGCCTCCGGCCCCTCGACTAGTACGACGACGAGCGTTCTCGGGCCGTGCACGCCCTCGACCCGTTCGAGCTCGATGTCGCTCGTCGCGCTCGGTCCGCTGATCCACGTGAGCGGCCAGGCCCCGTCGGGTCCGGGCAGCAGCCGGGCCACCGCCTCGGGCACGTCGTGCACGACCTGGTCTGCGCGGATGACGCACACGTGCGTGTCCGGCACGAGCGTCAGCTCGCGTCGTCCCTGGTCGGCCCGGTGGTCCAGGACGATGGTGCCCGTGGTGGCGACGCCGACGGCGGATGCCGTTACGACGGCATCCACGGTGTCTCGGGCGAGGTGCGTGGTCGCCTCGGTGCCGGACAGCACCCGGGCGACCCCCTCGGCGGCCGCCCGCCACGCGGGGTCGAGGTCGTCCGGCACGACGACGGTGCGGCATCCGTGCTCGCGCAGCGCCTGGCCCACGGCGGCGGCGACACCGGACGGGCCGACCCGCACGACCTGCGCGCGGTAGTCGGCGACGTTCTCGGCGAACAGGGTGAGGGTTTCGGACACCCCGGGGGAGGTCTCCTCGACGACCGCCACCGGCTCGCGGTCGCCCGGGGTGGTGGCGACGTCGGCGGTCGCGCCCCGGACCCGGGCGAGGATCTCGTCGCGCGCACTCATGGGGTCTCCGTCCCTCGTTCGCGGGCCCACCACTGGCGGAACGTCTCCGTCGGCGGGGTGGGCACGTCCCGGGCGTTGGTCCAGGCGCCGAGCCCGGGAACCGAGCGGATCGTCCGCGAGCCGACGAGGCGGCCGGCGGTGGTCGCCGCCCGCTGGGCCCCGGCGAGCCGCTTGGGGTCCGACAGCACCCAGGCCGCGGCCCGCATCGCGGCAGACTCGGCGCTCGGACCTGCCTCGTCGACCACCCGGCCGCGCAGCTCGACGAGCAGCTCGGGGATGTTGATCCGCACGGGGCACGCGTCGAAGCACGCCCCGCACAGGCTCGACGCGTAGGGCAGGGACTTGTCGATCGTGCTCGCCGTGCCCCGAAGCTGGGGGTTGAGCACGGCACCGATCGGCCCCGGGTACACCGAACCGTAGGCATGCCCGCCGGTGCGCTCGTACACGGGGCAGACGTTGAGGCACGCCGAGCACCGGATGCAGCGCAGCGCCTGGCGCCCGACGCGGTCGGCGAGCACGTGGCTGCGGCCGTTGTCGAGGAGGACGACGTGCACCTCCTGGGGTCCGTCGCCCTCGTGGACGCCGGTCCACATCGTCGTGTACGGGTTCATCCGCTCACCGGTGCTCGAGCGGGGGAGCAGCTGGAGCATCGGGGCGAGGTCTTCCCACGAGGGGATGACCTTCTCGATGCCGACGACCGAGATGAGCGTCTCGGGCAGGGTCAGGCACATCCGGCCGTTGCCCTCGGACTCGACGACGACGAGCGTGCCGGTGTCGGCGACGGCGAAGTTGGCCCCGGAGACGCCGACTTTCGCGCGCAGGAACTTCTCGCGCAGGTGCAGCCGGGCGGCCTCGGCGAGGCGGGCGGGGTCGTCGGTGAGGTCCTCCGGGGCGGGGCGGCCGACGGTGCCCATCTCGCGGCGGAAGATGTCGCGGATCTCGGCGCGGTTGCGGTGGATCGCCGGGACGAGGATGTGGCTCGGCCGGTCGTGGCCGAGCTGGACGATGAGCTCGGCGAGGTCGGTCTCCCACGCGTGGATGCCGGCGGCCTCCAGGGCCTCGTTGAGCTCGATCTCCTGGGTGACCATCGACTTGACCTTGACGACCTCGTCGACCTCCTTGGCGCGCACGATGTCCAGCACGAGCCGGTTGGCCTCGTCGGCGTCGCGGGCCCAGTGCACCGTGGCGCCGTTGGCGGTCAGGCTGGACTCGAGCTGTTCGAGGTAGTCGCCGAGGTGGGTCAGCGCCTCGTCCTTGGCCTGCGCCCCGGCGACCCGCAGGGCCTCCCACTCGGGCACCTCGGCGACGACCCGGGCCCTCTTGTCCCGGATCGTGTGGGTGGCATGGCGCAGGTTCCTGCGCTGCTGGGTGTTCGCCAGGGCGGTGCGCGCGGCCTGCGGAAACTTCGGCATCCCGACGAAGATCGGCGAGGTCTCCTGCAGGGGGCCCGGGGTCGTGGCGGTCATGCCTGGTCCTCCTCGGTGCTGGCGAGGATCTCGGCCAGGTGCATCCGGCGCACGCCGGACCGTTGCCGGTCCAGGATCCCGCCGATGTGGGCCAGGCAGGAGTTGTCGCCGGCGACGACGACCTCGGCTCCGGTCTGCACCACGTGCCGGGCCTTGTCGGAGCCCATGGCGATGGAGACGTCGGCGTTCTTCATCGCGAACGTGCCGCCGAACCCGCAGCACTCCTCGGCGCCGGGCAGCTCCAGGAGGTCGATGCCGCGCACGGCCCTCAGCAGCTGGAGCGGGCGGTCGCCGACCCGCAGCATCCGCAGGGAGTGGCACGTGGGGTGGTAGGTGACCCGGTGCGGGAAGTAGGCCCCGACGTCGGTGACCCCGAGGACGTCGACGAGGAACTCGGACAGCTCGTACACCTTCGGCGTGAGGTGCTCGACCCGGCTGGTGAGCCGGTGGTCGCCGATCAGCTCGACGATGCCCGGGTGCTGCTCGCGCACCGACCCGACACACGAGCCCGACGGTGCCACGACGGCGTCGTAGCCCTCGAAGACGTCGACGAACCGGCGCACGAGGGGCACGGCCTTGGAGCCGTAGCCGGTGTTGGTGAGCATCTGGCCACAGCACGTCTGGTCCGCCGGGAACTCGACGCGGCAGCCGAGCCGCTCGAGGAGCCGGACCGTGGCCTTGGGGGTCTCGGGCCACATCGTGTCGTTGAAGCACGTGGCGAACAGGGCGACCTTGAGGTCGGCCACCGCGCGGGTCGGCGCGGTCACGGGAGCATCCAGGACAGGACGGTCGACTGGAGGCCGACGAGGATGCACATGGCGATGATGAGACCGATGCTCCATGGCAGGACCTTGCGAAGGATGTCGGACTCGCGGCCGACCAGACCCACGGCGGTCGCTGCGATGGTGAGGTTCTGCGGGCTGATCATCTTGCCGACGACCCCGCCGGAGGTGTTGGCGGCGACGAGGAGGGTCGGGTCGATGCCGGCCGTCTCGGCGGCGCTCTGCTGCAGGGTGGCGAACAGGGCGTTGGCGCTGGTGTCCGAGCCGGTGACGGCGGTGCCGATCCACCCGAGCGTCGGGCTGAGGTAGGCGAAGAGCGCGCCGGTCGCGGCGATCCAGGTGCCGATCGTGATGGTCTGGCCGGAGAAGTTCATGACGTAGGCCAGGGCGAGCATCGAGGCGACGGTGAGGAAGGCGTAGCGCATCTTGTGCGCGGTGGCCCAGGCCTCGGCTCCCCATCCGGCCAGTCCGATGCCGTAGACGAAGGCCACGATGAGGGAGCAGATGAGGAGCATGGATCCCGGCGAGCTGAGCCAGGACAGGGTGTACGTGGTCGCGGTGCTAGGGGTGCCGGCGATCGTGAGCACCTCGCCCGACAGCCCCGGCCAGGGGATCTTGATGTCGGTCGTGGTCAACCACGACTTCACCGGCGCGATGAGCTTGGCGATGCCGAAGACGACGATGACGAGCAGGTAGGGGAACAGCGCCATCGTGATGCGTGTGCGGGTGAGGCCGTCGGCGCGCTCGGCCAGCTCTTCGCCGGACACGACGTAGTCGGTGACGGGGCCGGCGCCGGCCGAGCCGCTGGAGGTCTCGGGACCGCCGGCCATCGCGAACTCGCGCTCGCGCTCGGAGTGCAGGGTCTGCAGGGCCGCCTCGCGGCCCTTGGGCTGCCACACCTTGAGGAAGAGCACGGCTGCCGCGAGACCGGCGAGGGAGGCGATGATGTCGGTGAGCTCGACGGAGATCCATGTCGCGGAGATCCACTGGAAGATCGCGAACGTGAGACCGACGACGGCGGCGATCGGCCAGGTCTGGCGCACGCCGCGGCGGCCGTCGGCCATGAGGACGAGCAGGAGTGGGACGAAGGCAGCGAGGATCGGGGTCTGGTGACCGACGTATGCGCCGATCTCCTGGTAGGGGATGCCGGTCAGGTTGCCGGCGGTGATGATCGGGGTGCCGACGGCGCCGAACGCGACGGGCGCGGTGTTGGCCAGGAGCACGACCGCTGCGGCGCGCAGTGGCGAGAAGCCCAGGGCCATGAGCATGACGCCGGTGATCGCCACGGGGGCGCCGAAACCGGCGAGCGCCTCGAGGAGGCCACCGAAGCAGAAGGCGATGATGATCGCCTGGACGCGCGGGTCGTCGGAAATGAGGTGGAACGTCGCGCGGAGGTCCTCGAACCGGCCGGAGCGCACCGTCACCTGGTAGAGCAGGATCGCCGTGAAGACGATCCACATGATCGGGAAGAGGCCGAATGCGGCCCCCTGGGTCGCCGCGAGAGCGGCGAGCTTCAGCGGCATCCCGAAGAACAGGGAGGCCACGACGATGGCCACGGCGACCGACGTGAGGCCGGCCCAGTGAGCCTTCCACCGCAGAACACCGAGCGTGAGGAAAACGGTGATCAGGGGGAGCAGGGCCACGAGGGCCGAGATCGCCAGGCTGTCCGCCACCGGTGAGATGTCCGGTTGGAACGCGGTGGGTACGAGGGTTAACGCAGTCATTGGTCCTCCGAGTCGCACGTCATTGGGCTCAAGACCCGAACGGTCAGACCATTAGGGCTTGTGAAGACGCTAGGGGGACTGACAACGCATGTCAATGGTCGGACCAAATACCTCGGCCAATGGTCGGACCTCTCAGGCTCACCGGACAGGGGATGCTGCATCCTTGTTGCTGTGAACGACACCGCAGCCCCCCCGACGACCGAGCATCCTCGTGCCGCCAGCGAGCCGCTCGCCGACCCCAGCCCCGCGGAGGGGGTTGCGCCTGGTGTGACATCACCCGGTGTCCGCGCCTTTGAGGTCGTGCTGACCTGGGTGGACGAGCGCATCCTGGCCGGTGAGCTCGGCGTGGGAGACCACTTGCCGGCGGAGCGGGAGCTGGCCAGACTGCTCGACGTCAGCAGGGCCGCTGTCCGGGAGGCGATCCGGACCCTCCAGGCGCAGGGCGTCGTGAGGTCGTCGGTGGGTGCGGGATCGGCCGGGGGCACGACGATCACCGCCGTTCCCAGTCAGGCGCTGAGCCGGCTGCTACGTCAGCACGTCGCCTTGGCGAACTTTCCCCTGCACGACGTCATCGAGGTTCGCGTGGCTCTCGAGCGCCTCAGCGCCCGGCTTGCGGCCACGCACGCGAGCGCCGACGACCTTGTGGCGATGCGCGACCTCCTGGACGTCATGGGCGACCCCGGCATCGACCGGGCACACTTCAACGACTGCGACACCGCATTCCACGTCGCCTTGGCATCGGCGGCCGGCAACGTCCTTGCTCGCGACTTCACGGCGGCGATCCGCGAGTCGATGCGCCTGCCCATCCTGGACCGGTTCCGCACGCTCGAGTCCTGGGACGTGGTCGCCCCCGTTCTCCGTCGCGACCACGAGGCGATCTACGCCGCAGTTGCCCGCGGTGACGGCCACGCGGCGGCCGACCTCACTGAGGAACACATCCGCTCCGCTTGGCACACGCTCACCGCTGCCAGACCCACCTGAATCACCCCGGCGAGTCCGGAGGCTCCGTTCCTTGGGAAGGATGGAGTCATGTCAGGGAGTACGTCGAAGAGGTACCCGGCTGAGCTGCGTGAGCGGGCGGTCCGGATGGTCGCTGAGATCCGCGCCGCTCACGAGTCGGAGTGGGCAGCGATGGCCAAGGTCGCCGAGTTGCTCGGGATCGGCACGGTCGAGACTGTGCGGAAGTGGTGCCGCCAGGCCGAGGTCGACGCCGGCAAGCGTGCCGGGGTGACGAGCGAGGAGTCGGCCGAGCTGCAGCGGTTGAAGCGGGAGAACGCCGAGCTCAAGCGCGCCAACGCCATTTTGAAGTCAGCATCGATTTTCTTCGCGCCCGAACTCGACCGGCCACAGCGCTGATCGTCGCTTACATCGACGAGCACGTCGGCCTCCGTCACGAGGACGCCGATGGACCGGGTCTGCGTTGGGGTGTCGAGTCGATCTGTGCCGAGCTCACCGAGCTGGGCGCGAAGATCGCCCCCGCGACCTACTACGAACACCGTGCCCGCAAGCCCACCGTCCGTGAGCAACGCGACGAGGAGTTGAAGCCGAAGATCGCCGCGGTCCACGCCGCGAACTACGGCGTCTACGGGGCACGGAAGGTGTGGCTGACCCTGAACCGCGAACGACCACTCGGCGCGGCGCCCATTGCCCGCTGCACGGTGGAACGGCTCATGGGCGACCTCGGCCTGGCTGGCGCGGTGCGCGGGAAGGTCAAGCGCACGACGTTCGGCGACCCGAAGGCGGTCAAGCCGCTGGACCTGGTGGACCGCAACTTCGCACCTCTGGCACCCGATCGGCCCTGGGTAGCCGACTTCACGTACTGCTCGACGTGGTCGGGCTGGTGCTACACCGCGTTCGTCATCGACGCCTACGCCCGCAGGATCCTCGGCTGGTCGGTGGCCGCCACGATGACCAGCCAGCTGGTCGTTGACGCTGTCGAGCAGGCGATCTGGACCCGCGGCCGCGAGGGGAAGGACCTGGCCGGTCTGATCGCGCATCACGACCACGGGGTCCAGTACATGTCCGTGGCCTACTCCGAGAAGCTCGACACCGCGGGGATCAAGCCCTCGACCGGGGCCGTCGGTTCGTCCTACGACAACGCTCTGGCCGAGTCGGTGATCGGGCTCTACAAGACCGAGCTGGTGAAGCCCCGTCGGCCGTGGAAGGCGCTCGACGACCTCGAGATCGCGACCGCCGAGTGGGTCGACTGGTTCAACCACCGGCGACCGTTCGAGTACTGCGACGACCTCACGCCCGTCCAGGCAGAGGCCGCTCACTACGCTCACCGCCAGACCCCAGCAGAAGCTGGAGTCTCAAACTAGAAAGTCTCCGGACTCGCCGGGGGGACTCAACGCCCTCAATATGGCCATCCGCAACCGCCGGCCCGCACCGGGTGGGATCGTCCACGCCGACCACGGAGTCCAGCTCACCTCGTGGGCCTTCGGCGACAAGATCCGCGCCGCGGGCCTGATGCCGTCCTTCGGCAGTGTCGGCGACGGCCTCGACAACGCAATGATGGAATCGTTCTGGTCCTCGATGCAGATCGAGCTGCTGAACCGCAAGAAGTGGAAGACGCGAGTCGAGCTGGCCAACGCGATCTTCGAGTACATCGAGATCTTCTACAACCGCCAACGACGCCACTCCAGCATCGGCTACCGCACCCCGATCGAATACGAACTACGCTCCGAAACCACCACCGTCACCGCCTGAGACTGCAGGCGCCAACCGGTAACCAAGCCATAGGGCACGTCAAAGTGACAACCAGATCTTCAGCAGTCCCCAGTCCCCCGGGTAGGGACCGGGGCCGCGGCTCGTTGTTGCCACACGATCACCGCAGGGATCCGCTACCGGGCGGGCTGAGCAGTTCAATTGGCTCATCATTCCTTGGCTCGTCGTCGCCCATCATGGCCGCAGTACCGCAAGCTGCCCCGATCACAGCAGTGGGGACGTCGCCAGGGCCGTCCACAGGGGATCTGCGAGGACCCCGAGGGCCAGGCTCGCGGTGGCGGCGACACCGGCGGTGGCGGCAGCCCAGGCGTCCCCGCCCGTGCGGCGACGGGTCGCGGATTCCTGGGTGGGGCGGGCGAAGACGGGACCGAACCAGCGGAGGTAGTAGAAGAGGCTGAGCAGGCTGTTGACCATCACGAGCAGGGCCAGCCAGCTGTGTCCACCGTCCCAAGCGGCGGTGGTGGTGGTGAGCTTGCCGACGAACACGGCCGTCGGTGGGGTGCCCACTAAGCCGAGCAGTGCGACCAGCAGGGCGAGTGCGAGCCCGGGGCGTTCGTGGACCAGCCCGCGGTAGGCGGTCAGGTCTCGGCGCTCGGGAAGGGCCGCGGTGACCGCGAAGGCGGCCACGTTGGTCAGGGCGTAGGCGGCGAGATAGAACAGCAGCGAGGGGAGGGCAAGGTCACTGCGGCCGACGGCGGCCACAGGAACGAGGAGGAACCCGACCTGGGCCACGGTTGACCAGCCCAGCAGCCGGCGAGGATCACGCTGCCAGTAGGCGGCGAGGTTGCCCTGGAGCATCGAGGCCGTGGCCAGGACTGCCGCGACGATCAACCATGTCTCGTTCCCGGCTGAGATCGTGGCCACGAACCGGTAGATGGCCACCAGTGCTCCGATCTTGGGCACGGTGGTCAAGAAGGTCGCGGCGGTCACGCCGGTGCCTTGTGCGGCGTCGGGGATCCAGAAGTGGACGGGCGCTCCGCCGGCCTTGAAGAGCAGCCCGGTGAGCACGCACAGCACGCCTGCGCCCACGGCTGCGGCCGGGGCGCCAGGTAGTTCGTCCTTGAGTTGGGTGTAGTCGGTGGCGCCGGTCAGGGCGTAGAGGAGGGTGACGCCGAGCATGAGCAGGATCCCGGACAGCGCGCCCATGAGGTAGGTCTTCATGGCGGCCTCGGCCCCGGAGCGACCGCCGGTCAGGCCCACGATCCCGTACAAGGGAATGCTGGCCAGCAGGAATCCGACGATGAGCACGAGCAGATCGGTGGTCCCGGCCAGGACCATGACCCCGGTGGTGGCGAAGAGCAGCAACGCGTAGGTGTCGGACTCCCGCGGGGAGTCGGCGATCTCCCCGGAGGCCACGCCCAGGACCAGCAGGGTGGCCAGTGCGGCGATCACCCGGGCGGCGCCGGTGGCGGTGTCCACGGCAAAGGTTCCCGAGAATGCGGTCTGCGCGGGCCCCGCCATGGCCAAGGCCGCCGCGGTCGCGGCACCCAGCAGCGCGAGGGCGGCCACGGCGCGGGCGATCCACTGACGGTCCCGGGGGAGGAAGGACCCGCCCAGCAGGACGACCAGGCCACCGAGGAAGGTGAATATCTCCGGGAGTAGCAGTGCCGGTTGCATCTGCATCGAGGCGTCCACGGTTACCTGCCGACCAGATCGACGAGGGCGGCCGAAGCCGGCTCAATCACCCCGAGCAGCACCTGCGGTAGCACCCCGATGAGCAGGGACAGGGCCAGCAATGGACCAACCGACCACAGCTCTCGACCGTGCAGGTCCGCGAACCCGGGCGACTGGCCCTGCGTGGGGCCGGTGAAGACTCGCTGCAGCGCTAACAGGAAGAGGGCGGCGGTGATCAGGATGCCCGGCAGAGCGATCGCGGTGACGGGAGCGACGGCGATGCTGCCGGCAAAGATCTGGAACTCAGCGATGAACCCGGACAGCCCGGGCAGGCCCAGGGAGGCGAAGGCCGCGATCGCGAACAGTGCCGCGAAACGCGGCGCGGGTGTGGCCAGGCCACCGTAGGCGCCCATGTCGTAGGTGCCGGCGCGGGTGCGCATCACCCCGGCCAGGAGGAAGAGCGCGGCGGTGATCAGCCCATGACTGACCATCTGCACGACCGCGCCGGTAACTGCCACCGAACGGGCCTGGGCGGTGTCACCGGCGATGAGGCCGACCGCACCCAGGGCGAGGATGATGTAGCCCATGTGGTTTACGGAGGTGTAGGCGATCATGCGTTTGAGGTTGGTCTGGGCCAGTGCCACGAACGCTCCGTACAGGACGGAGACGATGCCGACCACCACGATCACCCAGGCCCACCCGCGCCACGCCTCGGGCAGGATCGGCATGGCGATGCGCACGAAGCCATAGGTGCCCATCTTCAGCAGCACACCAGCCAGCACCGCCGAGCCCGTGGCCGGGGCATCGGTGTGGGCGGGGGGCAGCCAGGTGTGGAAGGGCACGGTGGGGGTCTTCACGGCCAGACCCACCAGGATCGCCGCCAACACCAGCCCGCCGGCCAGCGGGTTGTCCTCCAGCGGCGTGGCCGCGACGAGCTCGAGGATGTCGAAGGTGTGTGGGTCCGAGGCCACGTAGAGGCCGATGAAGCCCAGCAGGAGGGCGAGGGACCCCAGGAAGGTGTAGAGGAAGAACTTCAGTGCCGACCGGGCGGCATTCCCGTGACCCCAGCCGGCGATCACGAAGTACATGCCCACGATGGACAGATCGAAGAAGACGAAGAACACGATGAGGTCGGCAGCCACGAACACCCCGAGACTCACGCCCTGCAGGAACAGGAACAGAGCCGTCTGCGCGCGGGGCCGCTCACCGTCCCGAAGGGCGTAGACGGCGCACGCGAGGAAGACGACCGCCGTCATGGCCACCAGCGGCAACGAGAGCCCGTCCACGCCGACGTGGTAGCTGCTGCCGACCCCCGGGATCCAAGGCACCTGCTCCTCGAACGCCAACCCGTTCGGTCCCGGATCCTCATACCCGGACCAGAGCACGCCGACGAGCACCAGCTCCACGGCGCTGACCGCGACCCACACCCACCGCGCAGCCGCGGCGCCGAGCGAGGGAACCGCAGCCACGACTACGGCGACGGCCAGGGGAAGGAAGACGATCAGACTCAGCATGCTCAACCCATCACGGCGTAGACGGACCAGACCACGGCGCCGGCGGCCAGTACCGCCACGGTCTGGAGGAAGTACTGGTGGATGGCGCCGGTCTGCGGGGCCCGCGCCAGGTGCCCGAGTCGGCGGACCCCTCCGGCGACGGCCACCACGGCCCGGTCCAGCACGTGGTCATCGACGCGGGCAGCTGACCGCGCCAGCACGGGGACCGACCCGGCCACGGCATTCACGGCCCGGTCCAGGACGTGGTCGTCGAACCGCGCCAGAGCGTGCGCCACGGTCAAGGACGGGCGCACCACGACGGCCTGCGCCGCCGCTTCCAGCCCCAGCCACCGCCGAGCCCATCTCGGCGCGGGGGTACGCAGTCGCAGCATCAGCAGCAGCACGATCGCCGCGATCACGGCAGAGACGGCCAGCTCGACGATTGGGACCTGCCCGTGACCGCCCAATGCGTCGGCGAGCATGCCACTGATCGGGGGCATGGCGAGCACACCCAGTACGGCTGCACCCACGGCGAGCAGGACCAGCGGCGCCTGCTCCAGGGTGCTGACCCCGCCGGTGTCGTCGGCGCGGGCGCCGCGCCGCCAGATCGCCCACAGGGCCTTGCCGGCATAGGCAGCCGACAATGCCGCGGCCAGTAGCCCTGCGGCGTAGAGCCACGGGGATGACTCGAGCGCGGCCGTGAGCACGGCATCCTTGGTCGCCCACAGGGACAGCGGTGCGATCCCGGCCAGAGCCAGCGCCGCCACGCTCGCGGCCACCCCCACGACCGGCCACCGACGGGCGACGCCCCGCAGTTGCCTAAGGTCCTCGGTCCCCAACGCGGTCAGCCAGGCGCCCGCGGCCAGGAACAGTAGGGCCTTGACCGAGGCGTGCGCCACCAAGTGGGCGGCGCCGCCACCGACCGCGCCGACACCGGCAGCGAGCACCACGAAGCCCAGCTGGGCGGCCGTGGAAGCGGCCAACAACTGCTTGAGATCCCGCTGTGCCAACGCCACGAGCCCCATGAGCACCGCCGTGAGCACGCCGACCCACGCGGTCAGCGGCCCGGCCCACCCGGTCGCGGCCAGCAGGGGCTCCACGCGCAACAGCAGGTAGCCACCCATGGCGACCATCGCTGCGGAGTGCAGCAGCGCGCTGACCGGGCTGGGTCCTTTCATTGCTCCGGAGAGCCAGAAGGAGAAGGGCAGCTGCGCTGCCTTGCCCAGTGCCGCCACCACGACCCCGGCGGCGGCGACATCCCGCCACGGCCCCTGCGCGGCCGGCAGGTCGGCCAGGGCCATCCCCGTCCCGCCGGCCAAGGCGGCGCCCGCGGCGACGTAGAGGCCCAGGTCGGCCGTGCGAGTCGTGATGAAGGCAGTGAGGCCTGCTGAGACACGGTCAACATCTCGCCACCAGAAGCCGATCAGGGCGTAGGAAGTCGCGCCCATCACCTCCCAGGCGAACAGCAGCGCCGGGATGCTGGCGGCGGTCGCCGTGACCAGGGCGGCCGCCGCGAAGATGAGCATCAGCCCGTGGAAGCGACCCCGGGACTCCCGAATGTTCCCGGCCGAGAAGACGAGGACCAGGAAGGTCACGGTGGCGATCATCGGCACGACCAGCGCCGCGAGAGCGTCGACGTCCAGCGCGAAGTTAGCACCAACGACGAAGGGGTACGACACGGCCGGGCGAGTCAGCGCAGCGGCGAACGCCAAGACAGTCGTGAGCCCTGAGGTCACCAGCGCGATCGGTACCGCACCGCGGCGCGGGCGGGCGAGGGCGAGCACGCAACCCACGGTGGCCGGGAGCACCACCATCGCCAGCAGGACGGCCTGGGGCCCGCTCATCCGGACAGCTCTTCGGCCATGTCGGTCATGTCCGTCTGGCGCCGTCGGTGCAGCAGCGTGGCCACCGCGAAGCCCATGGCCATCTCCACCGTCATCGCGGCCAGCACCACCAGCAGCAAGACCTGCCCGGTCGGATCCGGGGCCAGGAAGAGCCAGAACCCGGCGGCTGCCAGGAGCACCCCGTTGATCATCAGCTCCAAGCCCATCATCACCATCACCACGACCTGCTGGGACAGGGCGCCATACAGGCCCACCGCGAACAGGGCGGCAGCCACCACCAGCACAGCCTCGAGGGTCACCGGCCCACACCCCCCGGCTGGGGATCGTCGGCCGGGCGGCGGCGCAGATCATCGCCGAACCGGTCATAGCGGCTGCGGTGGGCAGCCAGGACCACCCCGGCCACGATGGTCGCGACCATGACCGGACCCAGCACGGCCATGACCAACATCTTCTCGCCCATGATCTCCAGACCGAGCGCGCGGGTGAGATCCTCGGGAACGGCGCCACGGCGCTGTGGCCAGGGGATGAGCAGCGCACCACTGGCCAGCAGCACGAAGGCTCCGACCGATGCACCAATCGCCGTCTTCTTCCCGTGGGTCATGTCCATGGGCATCAGCGCGGGATTCATCCCCATGAACATCACCATGTAGATGGCCATCACCGCCATCTCCATCACCATCATCAGGATCGTGATGAGCCCCAGGTAGCCCTGCTCCAGCAGGAGGATCTGCACTCCCACGGCGATGAACGACAGGGCCAGGGCGTACGTGGCTCGTGCCATGGAGTCCACCACGAACACGGCCACGCCCGCGGCCACGGCCACCACGGCCAGCACCCAGAACGCCACTCCGGTCAGCACGGCTCAACCTCCCGACACGACGATGAGGGACACGAGCAGGTCCTGGACCACGACCGCGGGGAGCAGCACCATCCACCCGATCTCCATGAACCGGTCCGGGCGCACCAGCGGAACCTTTCGGCGCAGCCACACCAGCACGGCCAGCACAGCCACGGTCTTGACCAGCACCCAGGCCCAGCCGGGCAACACCGGCCCGGAGCCACCGCCCAGGAACAGCGGCACCGAGAAGGCTGCTCCAGCCGCCAGGAACAGGTAGCGCCCGGCCTGGAAGACGAGACGGTCCACGGCCGAGAGCTCGGCCAGCACCCCACCGGCGATGTCTGCTGCCAGCGCGGGAGCGAACGGTCCCCACACGGAGAACCCCGTCACGCCCACTAGGTAGACGAGGAAGGCCACCGGCATCCACACGACGAACCACAGGCCGTCCTGGGCGGCCACCACATCCCCGACACCCAGGCTGCCGGCGGCGATCGCCGGAGCGACCAGGGCGAACATCAGCGGCAGCTCGTAGGCCAGTCCGTGGGCCAGGAAGCGGTAGCCGCCCACCAGGCTGTGGGTGGAGTTTGCGCCCCACCCGGTCAGCCACACCAGGGCCCAGACCATGACGTCGACGACGTTGAACCACACGATGCCCACATCTGGATCGGCCAGCACCCACCGGCCCATCGGGATGACCGCGACGATCAAGAACGCGCCGATGAACATTCCGGCGCCACCGACTCGCCACAGCAGGGTGTCCGCGGCCACGGTGGTGCGTCGGCGTTGCCGCAACAGCCGCGCAGCGCGGCTCAGTGGCGCGGTCCACCCGCCGCGCACACCCTGCTGCCGGGCCGAGAGCACGGCATCGAGAGTCACCGCGACGTAGGCCAGAGCGCACAGGAGGATGCCGGCCACCACGGCCCACCCCACAGCAACGATCACCATCCCACTCTCAGGCATGCCCCGTCTCCTGGACGGTCGAGAAGGGTTCCAGATTCAAGCTGGCCACGGCCAGACGCACGGTGGCCAGCTCCAACCCGGTCACCAGATGCGGCATCCTCTCCCACGGCACTGCGCCAGACTCCACGGCCGCCGGGACTGCGCCGCCGCACACCTCGCTCCGGAGCCCTTCCACCATGGACGACAGGCGATCGTGGGCGTCTCCCCGGCAACCCTCCGGCAGGCCGTGCCGTGCCAGATCGGACGGATCGAGGACCAGCACCCCCCGCAGGGACCAGCGCAGCAACCACGATCTCCGCACCGTACGGTGCAACCGCTCGACGACATCCCGGGCGGCACCCTGATCGCCACGCACCAGGGCGTCCCGGGCCCGGCGAGCACGCGCCGCCGCGTCATCCGCCCCGGCCAACGCCAGCAGCGCCATGACGCCATCGCACCGCACCGCAGACGCAGGCACCGGAGGGGCCTGGGGCTCCTTGCTGCCGGCCGCCTGGCCCGCACCGTCAACGACGGACGCCGCAGCGTCGACGACGACATCACCTTGCAGCGAGCAGCACAGCACCAGCCCAGCCGGCCAAAACGGAAGCACAGGACCGAGCGGGAGATGCAGGACATCCATCTCCAGACCGTCCCGGTCCTGACCACCTTGGGCCAGAGCGATCCCGGCCGGGGCCATGTCCATTCCGCCATGACCCCCGTGGCCCGCGTGGTTCATGCCCTCGTGGCCACCGTGGTCCATGCCCTCGTGGCCACCGTGGTCCATGCCCTCGTGGTTCATGCCCTCGTGCCCACCGTGGTCCATGCCCTCGTGGTTCATGCCCTCGTGCCCACCGTGGTCCATGCCCTCGTGGTTCATGCCCTCGTGCCCACCGTGGTCCATGCCCTCGTGGCCCATTTGACCGTGGTCCTCAGGAATCCGAGGCTCCTGCGCCCTCTCCCGGGCATCCGCCCGGTGATACGGGGTATCGAGAAGGAGCGCTGCCGCGTCCTCGAGAGCAGAACCCACAACTGCCGACGAGGCGACGTCGACGCGCACCCGCGGACCGGGCATCTGTTCCCACAGGCGCTGCGCGAGTTCTACCAGCTCGGGACCTGGCACACCGCACACCGCCAGCACGTCCGCATCCGCCGGCGTCCATGCCGCACACCAGCCTCGGAGCAACATCTGCTGCTCGAGCTCCACGCGCGTGAGCCAGTGACCCGGTGCCTCGACGATCAGGACACGGGCGGAGTTGACCGCCAGATGGGCGAGGATTCGGGTCAGACCCATCGGAAGACCCCCTCCCGCCAAGCCCACGTCACGGCGATGAGCAGTGCTCCGAGGAAGAGGAACATCTCCACCACCGCAGTCATCCCCTCCTCGGCCACGACCACTGCCCACGGGTACATGAACAACATCTCGACATCGAAGGCGAGGAAGACGATGGAGGCGGGATACCAGCGGGCGTGGAACCGGGAGAGCGCATGTTCCTGGGGCAACCACCCCGACTGCGCCGGGAGCACCGTTAGTGGCTCGGCCAGTACATTGACAGCCCGGTGGAGCGCATAGAGGAACGCCACAGCGAACACCGCCACCAGCGCCATCGCCACGATCCCGTACACCGCGATCCGCCCTTCTTGACCTGTAGACAACAAACTTATGTGAGCCAGCAGAGGATCGACGCAAAAAAGGGGGCGTCGTCTGCCACGGACTGCGCACTCAGCAGCATCTCAGCGTCGAGGTCACTTGGCTGGCTGGATCTCGCTCTCCACGACCCACTTGTGATTGGTCATCTTCATGCCATCCATCGTGAGGTCGACCATGTACACCGTCTCATCGCTCGCGCTGTCGATCGTCGCCTCGGCGCCATCCATGCCGGCCATGTGATCGGCATCCAGGACGACCTCGGTACCCGCTTCCAATGGCGCGTCGCCGGGGTCCTTCAGCTCCTCGTGAACGACCCACTTGTGGTCCGTGATCCGCTGGCCGCCGTCCGTGGGCGTGTAGCTGATGGAGTAGGCCGTTGTGTCGAAGGCGCCCGAGATGGTCGCCTCGGCCCCCTTCATCCCCGACATGTGGTCAGCAGTCAACGTCACCTTCGTGCCCACGGGATACGTCGGCGAACTCGCCTGCTCGATGCCCTCTGGAGGAGGTCCGCCATCAGTCTTGTGACCACCCATTGCCTCGCTGGTCCCACTGCTGGACGCGGACGAGTCAGACGTCATCGACGACTGCGGTGACTGCGTCGCGTCATCCTCGGCCGTTCCTCCGCACCCTGCCAGCAGCGCAATTGCCGCCGCGGCAGTCGCTGTCGCGTGAACCTTCCGATGGGCCGTCGTCATGCCATCTTCCTTCCTTCGCGCCTTCTCCTCGTGAACTTTCATACCCTTACCCCCTGGCAGCATGTACGGCTGCGTCGGATGGAGCAGGACGAGTTCGAGCAGGGTCCCGACATCTTGAACCAGGGCATGCTGACCAATCGTGGGCACATAGCCCAGCAGCTGTTCGCTCCTGTGCCAGGCGAGCAGGTTTCGGCATACCTCGCTGGGGTAGCCCAAGGACTCTCGTCGACGCGTGCCGCATGCACCGTTGTCGCGTCGCCTCATCGAATGAAGGAGTACAGACATGCACACCGTGGAGCAGATGCTCGAGACCTACCCGAAAGATCTGGGTGGCATCGACAGAGCCAAGTTGATCGAGTGCATCCAAGCCTGCTTCGAGTGCGCCCAGACGTGCACCGCCTGTGCCGACGCCTGTCTGAGTGAGGACACAGTCACTGATCTCACCAAGTGCGTCCGCGCCAATCTCGATTGCGCGGACATCTGCACGACGACCGGCTCGGCGCTTTCGCGCCACACCGGTTACGACGCCAACCTCACGCGGGCTTTCCTCGAGGCCTGTGCGACCGCCTGCAAGTCGTGCGGTGACAGCTGTGAGGAGCATGCCTCGATGCATGAGCACTGCCGCATCTGTGCCGAGGCGTGCCGGCGGTGCGAGCAGGCCTGCCGCGAGTTGATCACCTCGCTCACCTGACCGATTATCGGGGCCGGTTCGCGCGCCACCCGTGATCCGGCCGGCCGAGCTCGTCAAGGGCATGCCGCGCTCAGAGTTCGCGCTGCATGGCCGTGATCTCGGCTTTCTGCGTCTTGACGATGGCCTTGGCCATCCTCTCGACTGCGTCGTCCTCGGTCGTGGTTAGAACTTGATCCGCCATGATCACAGCGCCTTGATGGTGCTGGATCATAAGGGTGAGCCACTGCCGGTCGAATTCGGCGCCAGTGGCTGACGTGAGTGCCGCCATCTGCTCCTGCGTCATCATCCCGGACCCGTGCTCCATGCCGGTGGAACTCGCGGTGGGAGCGTCCCAGTCCTCGAGCCAGCTTTCCATCGTCTGGATCTCGGGGCCTTGGGCGCCTTTGATGTCCTTGGCGAAGTCGCGGACCTGCTCCGAGGCATTGGCTGAAGGGTCAAGAGCGAGGTCGGCCATCGCGATCGCCTGCTCGTGGTGAGGGATCATCATTTGGGCGAACATGATGTCGCCTTGCCGGCCCTCCGCCGTCGTAGAGGTGTCGCTGGTGCTCATCGGTGTCTTGTCGTGGTCCATCCCGGACATGGATCCGTCAGAGCCGCTGGAGCAGGCAGCCAGGGCGCCTGCGGTGAGGGTTGTCGCGACCACGTGAGCAGCGCGCCGTCCAAGGCGGGTCATCGGGGACTCCTTCGCAGAATGTTCGAGGCAGGACCAACCCTCACGTCGCGGAATGGTGATTCGATCCCGATCGTATTGAGGTTGGATGAAGGCCACCGCGCTGCCGGTGGAGGATCAGCGCCGCGGAGTCCGAGACCTGGTCGCACAGGCACGACGACTCACTGGACCAATGTCTGGGTGGTCCTTCCTGCATCCGTGGTGCTGATCACGCGCCCGTCGACGGACGCGATGATCTCAAGTTGTCCGTCACTAGTGCGGCCCGCCCACAACGCTTCGGCCGGCCCGATGCTCCCCGGATGAAGGGTCCAGGTCTGGCCGGCGTCGCTGCTGGTTGCCAGTCTGCCCGCGGCTGAAGAGGTGACGATGGTCTCCTCGTCGGCCCAGGCGGCGAGGACGGCGACCTCTGGCGGGGCGAGGGAGGTCCAGGTGGTGCCCTCGTCCTGACTCATGAGCAGGCCAGCGCTTGTGGTGGCCAGCACCTTCCCGGACGTGGGGGAGGCGGCCAGCACCCGTGGCGGTGAGGGAATGTCCCGCGTATCCCAGGTCTCTTTGTCGCTGGTGTGTCGAAGCGTTCCGTCGAACCCGATGACGCCGTTTGGGCCGGCGGTCAGAGCGTGGAAATCCGAGCGCCCGCCGCGTGAGGCGACCTGCCAGGTGCGACCCGTGTCCTGTGACGTGATGAGACCTACTGGCTGGGGGAGGTCGGTACCGGGTGCTGGGTGGCCGGAGGCATACAGAGTGCCGTCGTCGCCGATGGTGAAGCCCATCAGGTCGATGGCAGGACCGTTGCGGACGAGCTTGCCGTCGACCTGCTGGAACAAACCTTGATGGGTCGCCACCAGCACGTCGCCGGTTCGTGGATGTCGAGCGATCCCATGAACATGGATCAAGGGTGCGGGCTGTTGGCTCGCGTCGCTTCCCGCTGGGCTGGACGACTCACCGCCAGTGGACTGCGGTGTCCCGGTCTCGGATGTCGAAGAGCACCCGGCCAGCAGCGCCACCGCAGCCACCACGGCGATGCCTCGGGCGACACGTCGTCGACGGGGCCTCATGCGATGTACTCCAACGCGATCATCATGCCACCCTCTGCGTGGTAGATGTTGTGGCAGTGGATCATCCAGTCGCCCTCGTTGTCGGCGTCGAGGTCGATGGCGAAAGACTGCATGGGGGCCATGAGGACAGTGTCCTTCCTGAGCCCGGAGGGCAGGGCAAAGGTGTGGCCGTGCACATGCACCGGGTGAGTCATCATCGTCATGTTGGTGGCGTTGATCCGCAGTCGTTGCCCGGCCCGGACGGTCAGGGGCTCGTTCTTGCCGAACGGAGCTCCGTTCATCCCCCATGCGAAGGGCTGCATCGATCCGGTGAGAGTGAGCCGCGCGGTTGCATCGGGTCTCCTGCTGGGCAGCTTGGCTGCCTGGGCGGGTCTCAGGTCGGAGCCGATGAGGACCCGTCCGGTCAATTCTCGTGGGCTGGCGTCCCCGCCGGGTGCGGCGCCGCTTCCGGTGCGGGCTACGGCCATGGCCTGACCGCCGCTGGCCTTGCCGACCGGCTTGGCCACCAAGGGGAAGGCCCCGTCGCCGAGGGTGACAATCGCGTCATAACGTTCGCCCATCCCGATATAGAACGCGTCCGTCTCGGTCGGCTCGACCGGGAACCCATCGCTGTGCGTGATCGTCATCCGGTGCCCCCCGAGAGCAACGGTGAAGATGGTGTCGGAGGCGGCGTTGATGATTCGCAGACGAACCTTCTGCCCGGCCTTGGCTCTGAGCGTCTCGGGGTCCGCTGGCGGCCGTCCGTTGATCAGGAAGTGCGGGTAGGTCACGTCTCCGGCGTCGCCCCACGGCTCGGCCTCGTCCATGGCGCCATGGTTCATGCCACCCATCTCGCCGTGGTCCATACCACCCATGCCACCCATGCCCCCGGATCCGGAGTCATTGGCCAAGAGCTTCTCCAGGACCTGCTCGGGCGTGGTGCCTGTTCCGTCGATCCAGTCATCGAGGACAAGGACCCACTCGGCGTCGTAGCCGCCTGGCTCGTTCGGGTCGTCGATGATCAACGGGGCGTACAGTCCCCGGTCGAGCTGAACGCCGACGTGAGGGTGGAAGAAGTACGTGCCCGGATCGGGCGCGGTGAACTCGTAGACGTAGGAGGTCTCCGGCTTCACCGGGTCCTGCGTCATGCCGGGGACGCCGTCGGCCGGGTTGCGCAGACGAATACCGTGCCAGTGGATGGTGGTCTCGTCCGGAAGTTGGTTGTCGAGGGTGACGCGCAGGAAGTCGCCGGCGGTGGCCCGCAGAAGTGGACCAGGCACGGCGTCGCCGTATCCCCAGGTCGAGACGGTGCGGCCCGCTAGATCGAGGGTGATCGGCTTGGCGGTCAAGGACTTGGTCACCACCGTCTGGCCCGGGTCAGGTGAGACCGGCGTCGGAGCGCCGAAGGCCCCCTTCGGCGCGCTGGCACCCGATCCTTTGGTGGCGGCATACGTTCCCAAGCCCGCTGCGCCAGCGGTACCGAGGCCACCGATCAGCAGGCCACGGCGAGTGATAGAGCCCATAGTTCCCTCCAGGGGTCGGTGTACCGACGCGCGTCAGCGCCCATGAATGATCAGGTGACGTCGCTTTTCGTACTCATCGACGCTCAGGTCACCGCGGGCCAGTCCTTCGTCGAGAAGCGTCAGCGCGTCGGTCCGGGTAGGGCCTGTGGCGGTGCTTCTCTGGCCGGGGAATAGTGCGCGCACGGCGAGCACGACGATCACCCAGAAGGCGAGGACGCCTGCGGCCATGCCCAGCCACATCATGTCGCAGCCGTGATTCCACATCATCGGAGACTCCTTCTTGAAGACGACCTCCCGGCATGCAGACAGGCTCCGGCGGGAAGGTCATGGGTTGGTGGTCGCCGCGTTGAGGTTTGACGAAGATCCTCGTCGATTCGCCGCTGACGTCGGCCGTGGTGCGGCCCTCGGGTGAGACTGTCTGTCGTGAGCACACGAACCCCTGTCGAGCCGTTGGCGAAGGTGCTCATCATCGAGGACGAGAAGACGCTGGCAGAGATGATCGCCGCCTATCTCGCCCGCAGCGGGTACCAGACCACAGTCGAGCACAACGGCGTCGCCGGAGTCGAAGCAGCACGAGAGCAGTCCCCAGACGTGGTGATCCTCGACCTGGGACTGCCCGGACTGGACGGCATCGAGGTCTGCCGCCAGATCCGCACCTTCAGCGACTGCTACGTCATCGTCGTGACCGCCCGATCGGACGAGGTGGACACCCTGATCGGCCTCTCCGTGGGCGCCGATGACTACGTCACCAAACCCTTCAGCGTGCGCGAGCTGGTGGCACGCGTGCAGACGGTCCTGCGTCGCCCACGGGGCGGGAACGCCGGCAACTCCAGCGCTGCGGCAACCCCATGGGTATTCGGCGACCTTCAGGTCGACCCAATCGGGCAGCAGGTCCACCTGAAGGGAGAACCAGTTCCGCTGACACCGACCGAACGGGATCTGCTGATGACCTTGGCCCAACGGCCCTCGATGGCCTTCTCCCGCACGCAGCTCATCGAGGAGGTCTGGGGTGGCGGCTGGGTCGGGGACGAGCACCTGGTCGACGTCCACATCGCTCACCTGCGACGCAAGCTCGGAGACAACCCCGATCTCGCTCGCTACATCACCACGGTGCGCGGCATCGGTTACCGGATGGGGCCCGGATGAACAAGCGCGTCAACACACTCTCCAAGGGTCTGGCGCCTCGACTACTGGCGGGACAGATCCTGGTACTCCTTGCGGGAGCACTGACAGCCGGGCTCGTCGCCGCCGTCATCGGCCCCCCGATCTTCCACGACCACCTCCTCCAAGCGGGGCACCAGGAGAACGCACCCGAGCTGGTCCACATCGAGATGGCCTTTCGGGACGCTTCGCTCATCGCCCTGGGCGTGAGCCTGCTCATCTCTCTGACTGGGGCGACTGCGGTGGCCTGGTTCCTCGCCCGACGGCTGCGTCAACCGCTGGCGCAGATGACCGATGCCGCGCGCGAACTGAGCCGTGGCCATTACTCCACCCGCGTGCCTCATGTCGGTGCGGGGACTGAGCTCGAGACCCTCGCCGGAGCATTCAACGTGATGGCGGCCCGCTTGGAAGGAGTCGAGGACACCAGACGACGGATGCTGTCCGACCTCGCCCACGAACTGCGCACGCCGATCGCGACCTTGAGCGCCTACCACGAGGGACTGCACGACGGCGTGGTGACCCTCGGTGATGACTCTCGTCTCGCGTTGACCGCCCAGACGGAACGGCTGGCGCGACTGGCCGAGGACATCAACGAGGTCTCCACGACCGAAGAAGGACATCTCGCCCTCGACATCCAGCGCCACAAGGTGACTGACTTGTTGTGGGCGGTCTACTGGGGCATGCGTGACAGCTACTCGGAGAAGGGCCTCAACCTGGTCCTGGACGTTGACAAGGCGACAGGACTCGAGACCCTGGTCGACCGGGTCCGATTCGCCCAAGTCATGACCAACCTCCTCACCAACGCCCTCAGGCACACACCCGCCGGAGGAACGATCACCGTCGCAGCGGGACGCGACGGCGGAGAAGCCATCATCACCGTCACCGACACCGGCGAAGGTATGACACCCGACCAGGTGCTGCACGCATTCGAACGCTTCTACCGCGGCGACTCAGCTCGCACAAACGACCAACGAGGATCCGGTATCGGCCTGACCATCAGCAAGGCCATCATCGATGCGCATCACGGAGGACTCACCGCATCCAGCCCCGGCCCCGGAAAGGGCTCATGCTTCACCATCTCCTTGCTGCTCGTGCGATGACGAGTAAGAGACCAAGGGAAGCCAGGCCTTGAGAACCACTGCCTCCAGCAACTGATCCACGGTGGGGCTCCGTCGGGCCCGTTGGGCGTGAGGAAGACGCGACAGGCTGAAGCCGGTTGCTCGTCACCCCGGGCAAACGGGTTGCGGCCGTCTACGAGGACCGTGGGCGAGCCGATGAAGCCCAGCCGTACGGCGCCCTCTGGTGTTTCGATCAGTACCTTGGTGACGGTCTGCTCGTCTCGGCCGAGTCGCGTTAGAACAGTGACTCGACGCTCGGGCAGAGGGGTGGGGAATCCCTCCCAACGAACCGACCTCACGTTGATTCCATCCCACGCCGACTGGCCCGCTCTCCTGTCGAGAGCGAGCTGATCGCTGGCCCACGACGGCCGTGCACTGCACTACGGGGGGCGGCTCGTGCCGGTTCGCGAGCCTGGAGGTCAATCACCGGGGGCGTCGATCGTTTTTGTGTCGCGGCTGAGGCCCTGTCCAGCGCCGCGTCCTGCGAAGTCAGCGAGTCACGCGATCACCCCGCTCGGGGGCTGGATCGGCGCCGACGTGAAGCGCTGAGAGGGGACGGGCGAGGTCCGCGCGATTGTGCTCGACACCCTTCTCGGGTGGAGCTGCTACGGGTACTATGAGAGCCACGTGCAGCAACCGCCTTGCTGTCGTCCGGCCCCCGGAGGTTGTCGCCTCGCGGGGGTCATTCACGTCCGCAGCCGGTCGAGTTATGCCTCAGTTGTGCCCATGGGAGGGAACGACGAGGGCCTCTGACTGCGTTTCCGCAGGTCAGAGGCCTAAGTCAGTTGGTCGGGGTGACAGGATTTGAACCTGCGACCTCTTCGTCCCGAACGAAGCGCGCTACCAAGCTGCGCCACACCCCGTGGCTTGTCGCCGCCCTGCGGGCAGCGACAAGGAAGGATAACTCAGCCCCCTGGCTGACCCGTAATCGGGGCCGCCGTGCCGGACGGAGACGGGTCCTCGGGCTTCGGCTCGTCGGGCGTCGGGTCGGCGGTCCCCGGCTCGTCGGACGTCGACTCGTCGACCGGCGAGGGTTCGCTCGTGGCGGGCGGCGGCTCCTCGCTCGTCGGGTCGACTGGCGTCTCGAGCTGCGGGGGCGGTGTCCAGCGGCGCGTGGGCGTGTGCGCAGGTGGCGTCCACGGGGCGGGGGCCCACGACGAGGTCGTCGCCGGCGTCCAGGACGGTTCGGCCGAGGTCTCGGCGGGCGGCGGGGTCCATTCGCTCGTGGCAG